>JAYPXD010000001.1:0-15816 GCA_038135395.1 Alphaproteobacteria bacterium
TCGGCCTCTACCGCCGTTCAGCGGCAGCGGTGCAGGCCGGACCGCTCTGGATCGGCGGGCATGAGCCCTGCGGCGTCGTCGCCGCCGTCGGCTCCGCCGTGACCGAGCGCGAGGCGCGCGTCGGCGACCGCGTCATGGACCACCATTACGAGGGCTGCGGCGTCTGCCGGCACTGCAAGTCCGGCTGGACCCAGAATTGTGAGGAGGGCGCCATCATCTATGGCAATGCCGGCGGGCACGGCGCGCACGCGAAATATATGGTGGTGCCGGCGCACACGCTCGTGTCTCTGCCGGATGAGTTATCCTTTGCCGCGGGGGCCGCCATCGCATGCGGCACCGGCACGGCTTACGGCGCCCTCAAGCGCCTGGGCTTGGAAGGCGACGAGACCATCGCGATCTATGGCCAGGGCCCGGTTGGCCTCTCCGGCACGGTGTTGGCACATGCTATGGGCGCGCGCGTTATCGCCGTTGACCCCTCCGCCGAGCGCAGGATCGTGGCGCTGGAGAAGGGTGCCGCCGTCGCCATTGACCCTATCGCCGCCGACCCGGTCGCCGCGCTCAAGGACCTCACTCACGGCAAGGGCGCAGACAAGGCGCTGGACGCCACGTCCTCCGCGGAGGCGCGGGCCAATGCCGTGCGCAGCGTCCGGACCTTCGGCAGCGCCGTCTTTGTCGGCATTGGCGGCGAGGTGCGGCTGGACGTGCTGCGGGACTTGATCCGCCGCCAGATGACGCTGGTCGGCCATCAGACCTTCTCGAAAATGGGCCAGGACGACTGCGCCCGCTTTATTGCCGAGCGCAAGATCGATATCGACAGCCTGTTTACGAACCACTGGCGCATCGACCAGGCGGAAGAGGCTTACACCCTCTTCGACCAGCAGAAGACCGGCAAAGGCGTCTTCACGGCGTTTGACTAGGGCGTATTGCACCGGATGCCACAAAAGCCGTCATTGCGAGGGTGAGGAGGATTAGAAAACAACCTGGGAGGTTGTTTTTCCGACAAACAAGGCGACGAAGCAATCCAGGACATGTATCGTCCGGCCGAAATGCCGGCCTGGATTGCTTCGCCTTTCGGCTCGCAATGACGAGGTGATGGGTTTCTTCTGCTCATCCCAAACAACAACGCAAGAAAGCAGTCTAGAACCATGGATGAACTCCTCCCCGACTATGTCCGGCAGATCCGCGATACCGTGAATGCGTTCATGGAGCGCGAGGTGAACCCCTTCATGGACGAGATCGAGAAGTCGGGCCAATTCCCGCGCGATCTGGTCAAGAAAGCGGGCGACGCCGGAATCTATGGCGCGGTGTTCCCGGAATCGGTCGGCGGCACCAATCTCGGCTATATCGCGGCCTGCGTGGTCAGCGAGGAGTTGGCGCGCAACGACGTCCGCTTCGCCGCCTGCAACAACCAGCAGGGCTCCACCTGCCCGCAATGCATCTACTCTGCCGGGACGGTGGAGCAGGTGATGAAATACGTCCCGCGCCTGCTGGCGGGCGAGACCATCGGCATGATGTCGCTGACGGAGGCCGGCGGCGGCTCCGATGCGCTGGGCGCGATGAAGACCACCGCGGTGCGGGATGGAGACGTCTACCGCCTGAACGGCTCCAAGATGTGGGCCAGCATGGCGAACGAGACGGATGTCGGCGTTCTCCTCGCCAAGACCGACCCGAGCGCCGGCGCCAAGGGCGTGACCGCCTTCATCGTCGAACCGAAAAAATACCCCGGCTTTACCGCCCAGCCGATCGAGATGATCGGCCTTTCCAAGGCGCTGCGCACCAACGCCGTGTTCCTGGACGATTTCGTCGTGCCGGTGGAAAACCGCTTAGGGGAGGAGGGCGACGGCTTCAAAATCGTCATGCGCGCGCTCCAGCCGGGCCGGATCACCGTGGCGGCGAAGGCGCTCGGCGTCGCCCGCGCCTGCTTCGAAGACGCAGTGCGCTATGCCAATGAGCGCGAACTCCGCGGCGCGCCCATCGGCAAATTCCAGATGATCCAGGCCGACATTGCCGAGATGGCCGTCGCCATCGAGGCGAGCCGGGCCCTCGTCTACAAGGCCGCCACCTTCATGGACGAGGGGTTGCCGTCGAACCGCATTGCCGCACTCGCCAAATACCACGCTTCGCAGACCGCCAAGCTTTGCGCTGACAAGGCCCAGCAGATTTTCGGCGGCTATGGCATGGCTTTGGAGTATCGCGTCTCTTGGCTGAAATCCTACGCCGACCTGTTCTTTACGGGCGAGGGCTCGGCCAACGTGCAACGGATCGTCATTGCGGAGGACGCGCTCGGCTACAAGGTCGCCGACCGCCACCATGGGCGCACCGGCCTGCGCGATCCGCGCCGCGACGACATTGCGGACGAGATGAAGGCGGCCGAGTAGAGCGCTATGGCCGCAGCCAAGCCCGCCTGGGGCAGCGTGCAGGCGCCGGACGAGGCCTTCCTCGCCCGTGCTCTGCCGGAGGTAATGCTGGAGCCGGACCTCGCCGTCATCGACGCCCACCAGCATCTCTGGCGCCTGTTCGATGAGGCCCCGTACCTGGCGCCAGAGTACGCCGCCGACATCGCCGTAAGCGGCCACCGGGTCGAGGCCTCGGTCTATGTCGAGTGCAATGCCTTCTGGCGAAAGGACGGCCCGGACCACCTCCGCCCCGCCGGAGAGATGGAATTCGCCGCCGGCCAGGCCGCCATGGCCACCAGCGGACACTATGGCAGGCCGCGTATCGCCGATGTTCTGGTCGGCTGGGCTGACCTGCGGTTGGGAGACAAGGTAGCGCCCGCCCTGGCAGCGCTGTACGAGGCCTCGAACGGACGCTTTCGCGGCATCCGCCAGCGCGCGAAGTGGGATGCCGACCCGGCAGTGCGCGGCCAGTGGACCGAAGACGCGCCGGAACTCTACCTGGACGCCAAATTCCGCGACGGCTTCCGCCATCTCTCCTGGAGCGGGTTCTCGTTCGACGCCAGCGTCTTTCACCCGCAGATCCCGGAGGTCACGGCGCTGGCCCGCGCCTTCCCAACCGTCGAGATCGCGTTGAACCACATGGGCAGCCCGCTGGGGCACGGCGCCTATGCCGGGCGGCTCGACGAGACGCACGCCGATTGGCTGGCCCACATGCGGGAACTCGCCACATGTCCGAATGTGAGCGTAAAACTGGGCGGTCTTCTGATGAATCTCGCCAACTACGACTTCACGCGGGCCAAGCGGCCTCTAACGTCGGCAGAACTCGCGGGCCTCTGGCGGCCCTTCCTGGAGCCCTGCCTGGACCTGTTCGGCCCGGAACGCTGCATGGTCTCTTCGAACTTTCCGGTGGACAAGGTGGGCTTTCCCTACCGCACGGTCTGGAACATGTTCAAGCGGCTGACAGCGGGTTGCTCGGACGATGAAAAGCGCTGGATCTTCAGCGACACCGCCAAACGGTTCTATCGGATGAGTTGAGACCCATGGAATTCGGCATCACCATGCGCGGCCAGTACCCGGCCGGCACCGACATGCAGGAGATGTTCGCTAAGGCGTGCGAACTGGCGCGCGAGGCCGACCGCCTCGGCTATCGCTATATCTCCAAGGGCCAGCACTACGCCATGGGGCCGATGCAGGCCTTGCAGCAAGTGCCCTTCCTCTCCCGCATCATGGTGGAAGCGCCGAACGTCAAGCTCGTCACCGGCATTGTGCTGCTGCCGCTGCACAAGCCCCTGGACCTGGCCGAGCAACTCGCCTCCCTCGACGTCATGTCCGGCGGGCGGCTGATTTTCGGCTCCGGCATCGGCTACCGGGAGGTGGAGTTCAAGGCCTTCGGCGCGTCGGCCAAAGAGCGCGGCAAGCGGTTCGAGGAGAACCTGATCGCCATCCGCCGCCTCTGGACAGAGCCGACGGTCAGTATGATGGGCTCGCACTTTGAGTTGGACGAAGCGTCGTGCTCGATCCTGCCGGTCCAAAAGCCCGCCCCGCCCTTCTGGATCGGCGCGAACGTCGACGCCGGCATCCGGCGCGCCGCCCGCATGGCCGACGCCTGGTACATCAACCCGCACCAGACCATGGAAACGCTGGAACCCCAGGTCGCCCTCTACCGCGAGGTCCTGGCCGAGGCCGGCAAGCCGGAGCCTGCGGTTCTGCCGATGATGCGCGAGTGCTTTGTCGCCGAAAGCCGAGAGAAGGCCATCCAACTCGCCCGCCCCTATTTGGAGGCGAAGTACAAGGCCTATCACAACTGGGGCCAGGACAAATCCATGGCGGCAGGTGACGACAACCTCGACCTTCCGTTTGAAGACCTGATCGAAGACCGCTTCCTCCTCGGCTCTCCAGACGAGGTGGCGGAGCAGATCGTCCAATACAATAAATGCCTCGGCGTAAACGCGGTCATCATCGCCCTGCAACAGCTCGGCACTCCGCACGGCCAGGTCATGGACGCGCTGCACCTCTTCGCAGCGGAGGTGATGCCGAAGGTGAATGCGGCTGTATGAAACCAGGTTCAGCCTGCTAACGTGACAGGCAATTCGACATAAAACAGAGGACACGCCATGGCCGAAGCGTTCGAAGACATTCTCTATGAGGTGAAGGACGGCGTCGCCACCATCACCATCAACCGGCCGCAAAAGCTGAACTCCGTCACGGCAAATTCGCTGCAGGAGATCGAGTCGGCCCTGCATATTGCGGGCGAGGATCCGGCGGTCGGCGTCATCGTCTTCACCGGCACGGGCGAGAAAGCCTTTTGCACCGGCGCCGACGTCACCTGGCAGCGGGCCGGCAAGATGGGGCGGACGGGCGTTGCTCAGTATTCGCCGCCCTACATGATGTTCGTGCGCTGCCCGAAGCCGATCATCGCGCGCGTCAACGGCTATTCCATTGGCGGAGGTAACCATTTCGCCTATTTCTGCGACTTCACCATCGCCGCCGACCATGCCGTCTTCGGCCAGAGCGAGCCGCGCGTCGCCTATCCTGCCGGTGGGCCGGTGGTGAACTATCTGGCCCGCATCGTCGGCCACAAGCGGGCGCGCGAGTTCTGGATGCTGGGCCGGCGCTACGATGCCCAGACCATGCTGGAGTGGGGCCTCGTCAATGCCGTCGTGCCGATGGAGAAGCTGGATGACGAGGTCGCCAAGTGGTGCGACGAGCTGCTGGCGGTCTCGCCCACCTGCCTGAAAATGTACAAGGCCAGCTTCGTCGAGGAGTTCGAGGACCTGTTGGGTCAGGCCGATTTCCTGCGCCGCTGGCTGATCCCGCCGGATTTCTGGCAGACCGAGCAGAAGGAAGGCACCAGCGCCTTCATCGAAAAGCGCAAGCCGGATTATTCCCGCTTCCGCGGCGGCCGCAAGGCGGAGGAGTGAGGCCATGACGTCCGGCACTGTGAAACCGCTGGAGGATATCCGGGTCCTCTCCGTCACGGTCTTTTTGGCGGGGCCGTTCCTCAGCATGACGCTGGCCCGCTTCGGCGCGGAGGTGATCAAGGTGGAAGCGCCCGGCATCGGCGACCCGATCCGCAATGTCGGCCCCTATGCCGGGCCCAAGGGCATCAGCCCGGACCGGCAGACAGAGGATGATCTCTCCATCCGCTTTCTGAAGCGGTCGGAGGGCGTCAAGAGCGTCACGCTGAACCTGAAGGCCCCGGAGGGCCGGCGGCTGTTCCTGGAGCTGGCGAAGCAGTCGGACGTGGTGATCGAGAACCTATCGCCCGGCTCAATGCGGCGCATGGGGCTGGGATATGAGGATGTGGCGGCGGTCAACCCCGGTATCGTCTATTGCTCGATCGCCGGCTATGGCCAGACCGGTCCCTATAAGGACCTGCCGGCGCACGACCACCAGATCCAGGCGATGTCCGGCATCATGGACATGAACGGAGCCGCCGATGGCCCGCCGACTAGGATCGGCTTTTTCGTCGGCGACCTGGTGACACCGCTCTATGCCGCCTATTCCATTCTGGGCGCGCTCAGGGTGAAGGAGAAAACAGGCCAAGGGCAGTATCTCGACGCCTCGATGGTGGATACCCTGGCGACGCTGATGTTCATGGAGCCTGTCGAGCACGTGGTCGCCGCCGGACGCACGCCGCGCGCCGGCAACGACAGCCGCGATGACGTCACCGGTCTCTATCGCCTGACCGATGGCGACGTGATCATTACCGTCGGCGGTGAGGAGCGCTGGAAAAAGCTGTGCAATGCACTGGAGGCGGACGACCTGCTGAACGATCCCCGCTATGCCACGAATGCCGGACGGCAGGAGCATGTGGCCGAGCTGCGGCGGGAAGTGCAAAGCCGGTTGGGCCGCTATTCCTGCGCCGAGGGCATTGCGCGTCTGGAAGGCGGCGGCATTCCCGTCGCCCGGGTCCGCACCTTGCCGGAGGCGATGGAGGACGACCAATTCCGCGAGCGGGGCACGCTCAGGCCGATGTACCGACATGGCTCAGACCAGCCGGTGGACCCGGGCATTCTCTCCGGCTTTCCCATTGTCTTTTCCGGCGGCGATTTGCCGAAACTCGAAGGCGGCGCCCCGCTTGGCCAGCATACGGCAGAAGTATTTGGTGCGCTGCTGGGACTGGACGCAGCGGCATTGGCGGACCTGAAAAAGGGCGGCGTGATCTAGGAGTGGATCCCGATCCGGTTGGATCAGGCGGTGGTCTAGGATTGCCGGAGGTCGTCCAATACATTGCGGCGATAGGCGATCCAGGCCGGTATCAACGCCAAAAGGCATAGGTCCATACGATGGCCAGGACAAACCGCTTCGGCGCGCCGATGGCGCGGAGCAGCGCGAACCTGCGGGCGAACAGCTTGGACAGTGCGACAAGGCCCGAAAGGATTCCGACCGCCACCAGGATTTTTGTCAGGATCGCCATTAGGGACAAGGTCTCTCTGACGTCGCCCAGGATACTGTACAACTCGGACAGCACGGCGCCGGGGAAGAACGCCATGGAACGGGCATCGTTGTAGCGGCGTTGGGCGTTGTAGTTGGCCGCGAGCGATGTGGAATGCAGGACGAACGCCGGGCTTCCGGGGAAATGATCCGTATCGAAGGGCGGACCGATTTTCGGATTGCCTGCGCCGACTTGGGATGCGCCCGACCAGGCAAGGGCATGGGCCGCTGGCTCCGAATGGCCACCGCCCAAGCTGTGAGTCAGCCATACCGCTTCGATCGGGACCAGCAACGCGCGGTCCCAGGGGCTGCCGGTCGGCGGCAGCCGGCCGACGATTTCTAACCCGCTGCCAGTATGAACGTGCGGCGCCTCGCCGGCGGCGGAATGGCCGGTATGGCGGCCGATGCCGAGAAAGCCATGCAGCGGAGCGAAATGCGTGCCGATGGGCAACGGGACGCTGGCTCCGGCAACCGCCTCGCCCGTGGTCGCAAACATCCGTCCTTGCGCCAGCATGCCACCGGCCAGGTGCGAGACGAATGCCGCCGTCGTGCCAATGATTGGCGCACCGTCGAAACTGTCGCCAAAGGCAATGGGCGCAACCAGGTCGATCCTGGTATCTGCTTGTAGGCGCGCCAACACATCGCCGCTGAGGAGCGGCAGGTTGGAAGGCTGCAAATACACGACGGAGAGCAGGGCTTGCACCTTGTCGCCCGGAGCGGTGACGATGACATCGAACTTGTCCGCGGCCCGGGCTGCGCCGTGGCGCAGGGCGCGTTCCTGCGCGATCACGGCGATGCCCAGCCCTACAGATAGCGCCATTAGCGCGGCAAACAGCGTATTGGTCCACCGATAGCGCCATAGCAACGCGCGGGTCAGCCCCTCGACTTCAATGCCGCGCAGGAGAAGGCCGGCCAGAAGAAACACCGGCGCCAGCAGCGCCGTGAGGATCAGCGCGTCCTGTTGCAGCGCCGAGAGGTTAAACCATAAGCCGGAAAGGGTCGCCATCCGCCCCTAGCCTCGCAATTCGCCGTCGACCAGATCGACCACGCGGTCCATGGCGGCGATGACGGCCGGATCATGCGAGACCGCGATCAGGGTGCGTCCGCCCGCCCGTGCCAAGGCGGTCAACTCGCTGACCAGGCGGTCGGCGTTGTCACGGTCGAGGCTGGCCGTAGGCTCGTCGGCCAGGATCACGTGCGGGTCGGTGGACAGCGCACGGGCAACCGCCACGCGTTGCCGCTCGCCGCCGGAGAAGGTGGCGACGCCGCGGCGCTGGGGTGGCACACCAAACCGTTCCAGCAGGGCGCGCGCCCGTTTGCGCACCGCCGGGCGCTGCTGGCGCGGCAAAAAGCAGGCCGGCAACGCAGCATTGGCCAGGGCAGAGAGCTCTTCAAACAACAGAAAATCTTGAAATATCAGCCCCATATGTTCGAGGCGGAAAGCGTCGCGCTCAGCCTCCCCCAAGCGGGCGATATCGGTCTCACCCCACCGGACCTCGCCTTCGGCGGCAGTCAGTCCGGCGATGGCGTGTAGCAGGGTAGACTTTCCGGCCCCGGAAGGGCCACGAATGCCCAGCGACCCGCCGGCCGGGAGGGTCAGGGCCGGCACACGCAGTATGGTGCGGCCATCGCCGGTGTGTACGGAAAGATTGCGGATCGAAAGGTCCGGCATTGGCTTTATCCGGCGCGTGTCAGGTCCGCTCGTATACGGCATCGGCCAGGCGGACGCGGCTGACAAACCCGGTGTCCGGATCGGTATAACTGCCAAGTTCGAGCTGACCGGTGGTCATGATGCCGACATTGAAGGGGATGACGCGGACAACGCGCTTGGCGTAGACGGCCAGAATATCTTCCGGCCATTCGGCTTCGGTCTCGCAGAAGGGGCAGACCGACATGGGCCGGGCGGTCAGGACGAAAAACCGCGTTTCCGCTTTTAGCGGCGGCGCCATGAAGCCTTGCACCGTCACGCGCTGGCCGCGGCGGGACTCGGCAAAGTCCGAGTAAGAGAGGTCTTTATTTTAGATGTCCCGCATCCGAACCGTATCGGCCCGCGCCGATCCGGCGACGAAGACTGAGGTTGCGCCTATAAGAAATTCGCGCCGGTTGAACATGGTGTTCTCTCTCGCTCAGTCCGAATTGCTAAGAGCCCCTGGAAGCTTGCCCGATCCGTTTGGATCGGGCGATGCACCGGCAGATATGAAGAAAACGAGGGACCCGAGCAAGGTCCCCCGGTATCTGGAACGGGCCGGCGACAGTTACTTGCCGGTGGCGGCGTACATCATCACGTGGAAGATTTCGCTCTGCTCCATGGTGCCATTGACCAGGTGCGAGAACGGACCCTTCGCATAGATCGCAACGTCTTCGCCCGAGTGAGTTTCCGAGGACATGGGGATCAACGCCTGTTGCAGGTAGTCGGCATCGGTCGCCTGCTCTTGGGTCAGGTCGGGACGGGTGCCGCTGAACGAGCCGTCGGCCTGCTTTTTCAGCACCGAGCCAGCGCCATTCAGGTAGCCGACAACCGTATAGGGCTTGCCGTCGGCGGCGAGGTTCGGCTCGGCCTTGTACTTGGTGCCCTTGTTATCGATCTTGTAGCACAGGCCGGTAATTGGCGTGCCGCGACCGCAATAGCCGTTAAAGGCGATGGCGTGCTCGTGGTCTGCAGTGACGATAATCAGCGTATCTTTGTCGTCGGTCATCTCGTCGGCGATCTTCACGGCGTCGGCAAATGCGGCGCCGTCGGTGACGACGCGGTGCAGGTTGCCGTCATGGTTGGCGTGGTCGACGCGGCCGCCTTCAATCTGCAGGAAGAAACCTTTTCCGTTCTTCGACAGCGCCTTGATCGCCATTGCGGTCATCTGGGCCAGGGTTGGCTCGCCGCTGCGGTCGTTTTCGTGTTTCATGTGGCTGGATTCGAACAGGCCGAGGATCGGCTTGCCGAGATCGGCAGCCGCTGCGGTCTTGTCGTCCCAGACGTACTGGATGCCGGCGGCTTTCGCTTCCTCGATCAGGTTCTTGCCGTCGGTGCGCTTGCCGGCCTTGCCTTCATCGCCCTTCACATCCTTGGGCAGGAAGTGGCGGCGGCCGCCGCCCAGGGCGATGTCGACGACGCCCGACTTCATGTCGGCGATCAACTGGGCGGCAATATCCGGCACGGTGCAGCCGTCCGGCAGGCTGGAGTTGTCCTCGTAGTTGCGGTCCGCGACCTTGGCATAGCCGGACGCTGGGGTGGCGTGCGTGATGCGGGCGGTGGAAACGAAACCGACCGAGCGGCCATCCTGGGCGAACAGGTCGCCGATCGATGCCACGGCGCCCTTGGCTGCGGCGTTGCAGTCGCCGCGGGACACCGTCTCATCGACGCCGAGCACGCCGGCCTTGGTTTTGATGCCGGTCATCATCGCGGTGCCTGTGCCGGCGGAATCCGGAGTCTGAGCGTTGGTGTTATAGGTCTTGGACAGGGCGATGTTCGGGAAGGTCTCGTAGGCCAGGACATGCTCTTCACCCAGCTTGCCCATCTGCTGGCCCTGCCAGATGCGGATCGCGCCATTGGTGGCGACCCCGTTGCCGTCGGCAATCAGGATGATCACGTTCTTGGCGCGGTTGGTGTTGGGTTGGACGGCCAAGCGCGCTTGGATCGCGGCCTGGCCTTGTTTGTACCAGGTGTTGTCGGCCTGGGGGACCGGACCATCGGCGAACGCCGCGGAGGCCATGGCGATTGCACTGGCAGCGGCGGCAAGCAGGATTTTCATAAGACGTGTTCCCGTGGGTATTGTCGAACCACGGTTCTAATCCCGACTGGCGCTGGATCGGTCCAGTGAAAGTTTTGTTAAAGGCGTGCGAGCCATCGGCAATGGGGATAGCGAGACAGGCTAGCTGCGCCCAATCCACGCTGTCCCGACAAGCCAGAGCGTTGTCTAACGCGCGTCGGCGGATCGCTCCCCCCAGGCCGAGGCCGCTCGCTACCAACGCCAGGGTGGCCGGAATCGGAACCGCGCTCTGCGGGGTCAGGGAGTAATCGGCGGGGGAGAAGAGGAAGAGATTATCGCCAAAAGAAATTGCACCAACATAAATTTCTAAGCCGTACTCAGCGGCAGCCGCCGATCCTACAGCAAAAAAGAACCCGTCAACCACAAAATTGGAATCGGCAGCTATGATGTCGGCAAACGAACCGTCCAACGTTAGCACAGGACCCAGAAGGCTTGGTCCCACGCCGAAAAAAAACATCATACGACTCTATGAATGGCCGGCTCGGTCCGGGGACCCCGTCAAATGTGGCGAAGTCCAACACTGCGTTGACGACGACCGTGTTGCCGTCCATTTGCAACGTGCCGTCGATCACCGCCTCAAACACACCGCCGGGGGTAGCGCCATTGGTGTCAAAGGTGAGGTCGAACAGCGCGGCCTCTGCCGGCAAAGCGAGGGCGCTTACCGCTAAAGCGGCGAGGGTGGATTTCAGGTTCATCACATCACTCCTAATTTATTGTATGATGCGCCATTCTTGAGGAGAGCGATCACAACCTGGTATGCGTTTCCTCTTGTCCGACATCAAGATGAAAGCAAGGCGCAATCGCGTTGTGCATCGAAGCGCATCGCGCCAGGTTGGTGCCGGGTCGCAATTCGCGCTAGCATGAGCGTTAGATGATCGAAACCCGAATGAGAGCCGTCGCCCATGTCCTCTGCCGTTCCGTCCGATATCGCAATCGCCCGCGCAGCGAAGATGCAACCTATCGGCCAGATCGCGGCCAAACTCGGCCTGCCAGATGCCGCGCTGGAGCCCTATGGCCGGACCAAGGCCAAGATTGCGCTCGACCGCGTGCCGGGGCTGGCGGAGACGCCGGATGGCAAGCTGATCCTCGTCACCGCGATGACTCCCACCCCGGCGGGCGAGGGCAAGACCACGACCACGGTCGGCCTCGGCGATGGCCTGAACCGCATCGGCAAGCGCGCCATGATCTGCCTGCGCGAGCCCTCGCTCGGCCCCTGTTTCGGCAGGAAGGGGGGGGCCGCCGGCGGCGGCTATGCCCAGGTGGTGCCGATGGAGGACATCAACCTCCACTTCACCGGCGACATGCACGCGATTGGGGCGGCGCACAATCTGCTCTCCGCCATGGTGGACAATCACATCTACTGGGGCAACGCCTCCGGCCTCGACGCCCGCCGGGTGACATGGCGGCGCGTGGTCGACATGAACGACCGGGCGCTGCGCGATATCGTGACGTCGCTGGGCGGGGTCGCCAACGGCTTCCCGCGCCAGACCGGCTATGACATCACCGTTGCCAGCGAGATCATGGCGATCCTCTGCCTGTCCGACTCACTGGAAGACCTGGAACGTCGTCTCGGCCAGATCGTCGTCGGCGCGACGCGTGACGGCGACTATGTGACGGCCAAGGACCTGAAAGCCGATGGCGCGATGGCCGTCCTGCTCAAAGACGCCCTGATGCCGAATTTGGTGCAGACGCTGGAGAACAATCCGGCCATCGTCCACGGCGGCCCCTTCGCCAACATCGCCCACGGCTGCAACACCGTGCTGGCGACCAAGACCGGCCTGAAATTCGGCGACTATGTCGTGACCGAGGCCGGCTTCGGCGCTGATCTGGGCGCGGAGAAATTCTTCGACATCAAGTGCCGCAAGGCCGGCCTCTCGCCCGCTGCGGCGGTGGTGGTCGCGACGGCCCGGGCGCTGAAGTTCCACGGCGGCGTCGCCCGCGCCGGCCTCAACCACGAGAACGTGGCGGCGCTGGAGGCTGGTCTCAGCAATCTCGGCAAGCATCTGGAGAACGTGAAGCAATACGGCGTCCAGCCGGTCGTCGCCATCAACGGCTTCACCGCCGATACGGAGGCCGAGCACGCCGCCATCAAGGCCTTCTGCGCAGGCATGGGCGTTCAAGCATCCATCTGCACCCACTGGGCCAACGGCAGCAAGGGTACCACCGAACTGGCGGAGATCGTCGCCGGCGTCGCCGACAGCGGCGTCTCCAGCTTCGCGCCCATCTACCCGGACGCCATGCCGCTGGCCGACAAGGCCCGCACCGTGGCGCAGAAGATCTACGGCGCCGACGATGTGGACATCGCCGGCCCGGCTGCCCGCCAGCTCCAGCAATTCGAGGAGAAGGGCTACGGCCACCTGCCGGTGTGCATGGCCAAGACCCAGTACAGCTTCTCCACCGACCCGGCTGCCAAGGGCGCACCAACCGGCCACACGGTCGAAATCCGCGAGGCGCGCCTGTCCGCGGGTGCGGAGTTCGTGGTGCTGATCTGCGGCGATATCATGACCATGCCCGGCCTGCCCCGCACCCCCGCCGCCGAGGCCATCGGCCTCAACGCCGCCGGCGAGGTGGAGGGCCTTTTCTAGTTTCTCGCCCTGTCCTACGCTCTCCGGCAAGCACCGAACACTGCCCGCCGGAGGAAACCGCCATGGCCAACACCGAAAAACTATTGTCAGAAGAAGTGCGCGCCGGTGAGGGCATCGTCCGCGTGCTGAAGGAAGCCGGGATCGACATGGTCTTCGGCATCCAGGGCGGCAATATGGGCCGGCTCTACGATGCGCTCTATGACCATCAGGACGATATCCGCGCGGTACTGGTCCGGCACGAGCAACTGGCCAGCGTCATGGCGGAGGTCTATGGCCGGCTGACCGGCAAGCCCGGCGTCTGCACCGGGCAGGGCATTTTCATGCTGGCCAACGCTTTCCTCGGCACGTTGGAGGCGCAGTTTGGCTCGTCGCCGATGCTGTTCCTGACCGATTTCAGCGACGTGCATCCCTACACCCAGCCTGCGCCCTATCAGAGCGGCACCGGTGACTATGGCGGCGTCGATACCCGCAAGGCGCTGGAGGCGATTACCAAGCAGACCCTGGTCGCCAGCCATCCGAACCAGGCAGTGCATGCGACTCAGTTGGCGATCAAACATGCACTCACCGGCGAGCGCGGGCCGGTCGGCGTCATCTATCACTCGCAGGCGCTTTCAGGAAATGTCGATCCGAATGCGCGGCCCTTCCTCTATCCGACCCGGCATTACCTGCCCAGCCCGCAACCGGCCGATCCTGCCGCCGTCGCCGCTGCGGCCAAGGCGCTGGTGCAGGCCAAGCGTCCTGTGATTATCGCCGGCAACGGCGTGCGCATCGCCAAGGCTTACGACCAGCTGGCGGCTTTGGCCCATCAGGTCGGCGCGCCGGTGGCGACCTCCGCGTCGGGCAAGGGCGTCTATGCCGAGACCGACGACTGGGCTTTAGGCGTTTGCGGCAATTTCGGCCAGGCGACTGCGAACGCTGTCATCGGCGAGGCGGACCTGGTGCTGGCCGTCGGCACCCGCCTTGGGCCCGCGGATACCGCGAACGAGAACCCAGCCCTGATCGACCCGGCCCGGCAGACGTTAATTCAGGTCGAGGTCGAGCCCAAGAATGCATCCTGGACCTTCCCGTGCGATCATGTGGTGATCGGCGACGCCGCCTTGGTCCTGGCGCAGTTGAGCGCCGCCGTGCAAGACGTGGGCGCTCCGGACACGGCCACCCGGGCAGCGCGCAAATCCGCCCTGGATGCAGCGCGCGCGGCGCACGGCTTTTTCCGGAATCCGGACTACGATTCGGACGAAGCGCCGATCATGCCGCAACGCCTGTTCAAGGAATTGCTGGCCGCCACTGCCGACGACGCCATCTTCACCCTGGATGCGGGCGAAAACCGCCTGTTCTCCGTCCATTATTTCCAGTGCAAAAGCGCCGGCAGCATGCTGATGCCCGGCATCGGCGCGATGGGTTACGCCGTGCCAGCGGCACTGGCGGCGAAGCTGGTCTATCCGGAGCGGCAGGTGCTCTCGATCAGCGGCGACGGCGGCTTCTCCATGGCACTGAACGGCATCATGACCGCCCGCGACGAGAACATCCCAATTGTCAGCGTCATCATGAACAACTCGGCGCTTGGTTGGGTCAAGCACGGCCAGGGCAATCGCACCATCGCCAGCACCTTTGCCGAAATGGACTTCGCCAATATCGCCAAGTCCATGGGCGTCCACGGCATCCGCGTTACCGACCCGTCGGAACTCGCCTGCGCGCTGGACGAGGCCTTGAACTGCGGTCAGCCTTGCGTGGTTGACGTGGTCACCAGCTTCAAGCCCAGCTTCCGCGACGTCACCAGTCCGTTGGCGGCTGGATAGGGCCGGGAAGCCGTCCGGCTTCAGGCGACGATCACATAGACCTTGCGCAGCGTCTCGGTGATGTCCCAACGGCCGGACCAGCCCTTTGGCAGCGTGATGACCGTGCCGGCTTCCAGCGGCCAGATCGTGCCGTCGGCATCGGTGATCCGGCCTTTGCCACTGATGATCGTGGCGGTCTCGCAATCCTGGCGGTTCTGGATCGGCCACCCGCCCGGCTCGCATTCCCAGACGCCGACGCTGATGCCGTCCGCTTTGTGAATGACGGCCGACGATACTTGTGGGTCGCCGCTATCGGCCCCGGCGCGCTGGCCTGCTGGCGTCAGGATCATGGCGGTAGCGCCGGCGGCGGAGGGAATATTTGCGGTCATGCGGAAAGCGTCCCTGCGGATACGGTCATCGTTGGCCCGCATCTGATCATAGGCGGCGACCTTTATCCACCCAATTGCCGGCGGATAAGGGCGAGGTTGTCGGTGCTGGGCTGTAACTCTCCCTGGTAAATGCGGCGGCTCACCTCGACGATGGCGTCGCTGACCGGCGATGGCCGCCCCTTGGCCCGAAGCGTGTCGGCGATGGCGCCGTTGATCAGGTCGACCTCGCTATAGCGGCCTTTCATGTGGTCCTGCAGCACGGTGTTGATCGCGGTCGGCCCGACATCGCGGATAATCTTGTCCAGCAGCGTTTCCAGCAAGCTGTTGGTGCTTTCCACATCCTCCGGCTTAAGGCCGAAGATCGGCACGATGCGATAGCCGAGGATCTGGCCCGCATCCAGCGCCTCTGTGCCGGAATGCAGGAACAGCTCGCGGATGCCGGGCCGTTGCACCAGTTGCTCGTTGGTCGT
>JAYPXD010000001.1:15826-42480 GCA_038135395.1 Alphaproteobacteria bacterium
GCAGGGCCTTCAGCGCCATGGTCATGGCGTTGACCGTGAGCTTCATCCATTTCGCCGACAACACGTCCTCGCACACCTCCACCCGGCCGGCGTGCTGCATGATGGCGACGGCATCGCTGACCCGGTCGACCTGCGCCGGATCGAATGCGCCGACGCCGAACCAGGTCTTTTCGCGGATCGTGCTGCGCGTCACCAGGCCGGGCTCGAACATTTGCGAGGCCAATTCCACCACGCAGCCGACGGTGCGTTCGGCGCCGACAATGCCGGCGATCATCTCGGCCGTCATGGCGTTCTGGGCTGCGATCAGCAGGCCGTCGTCGGCGAGATAGGGCTTGATGAATTCGGTCAACCAACGCGAATCATAGGCTTTCGAGGTCAGCAGGACCCGGTCGAACTTGTGGTGCAGGGTGCAGACATCTGCCAGATGCAGAGCGTTTACCGCGACGTGGAAATCCTCGGTCTTGGTGCGGATCGTCAGGCCGTTCGCCCGCATCGTTTCCACATGCGCCGGCCATTGGTCGATCATGGTGACGTCGAGCCCTGCGCGGATGAGGTCGGCGGCGATGCAACTGCCGTTGGCGCCGGTGGCAAGGACAGCGATTTTCTGGGACATTGGCTTTCGACTCTCGCATGCGGTTTGGATTGTCTCGCGGACTTCGCCCAGCAACATTGCCGCACAGCCGGTTCGATGCCTATACTTTCCTATTGATCACATTCGGGTTATCTAGAGCCCCAGGAGCTTCCCCATATGAGTGAAAAGAAAACTGTCGTCGGCACCGGCGGCGAACTGTTGATGCACCAGCTCGTAGCGCAAGGCGTCGATTACGCTTTCACCAACACCGGCAGCGCCGAGGCGGGCTTCTTCGATGCCTTCCTCACCGTCAAAGGCGTGCAGCCGATCCTGCTGCTGAACGAGGCGCTGGTGCTGTCCGCCGCCGACGGCTATGCCAAGGCCGCCAAGAAACCGGCCTTCGTCAACGTCCACCTGGCCGCCGGCACGCGGCAGGGCACCGGGCAGTTGTTCAACTCGTATTTCGACGGCACGCCGATGGTGGTGACGGCGGCGCTGCGCGACAACGGTTCGTTCGGCGATCACAACCCGTTGGGCGCGCAGGCTGGCTTCTCGCAGATGAGCACGGTCCAGGACGTTACCAAGAACCGGTGGGAGGTCACCGACCCCCGCGGCATTCCGATGGCCACCCGCCGCGCCTTCAAGGAGGCGATGAGCATGCCGAGCGGCCCGGTCTATGTCGCCTATGATGGCCTGGCCCTGGATGCGAAGAACGTGGAGGCTTTGATCGAGACGGCAAAGCCGCTGGAACTGGCGATGGCGCCGCAGTTGTCGTCGCTGGAGGCGATGCATGACGCGCTGCTGAATGCGAAGAAGCCGCTGATGCTGGCCGGCCCGGATATTCATGCCGCCAAGGCGCACGAAGAGGTGCTGCAACTGGCCGAACACTATTCGTTGCCAGTCGCGCACAACATGTTCGACTACTCGGCCTTCCCGCTGCGCCACCCGAACTATGTCGGCCCGATCGATCTGATGGATGACAAAGGCTATGACGTGGTCATCACCGTCGGATACCGCCAGAGCACGCGGGCGGGCGCCGGCGACCATCGCTTCAAGGATGCGGGTACGATTATCGCCATCGGCCATGACCCGAACCTGATCGGCAATACCCACAATGTCGATATCGGCGTTGTCGGCAATGTCAGGCACTCGGTGGCTGCCCTGAATGCGCTCTGGAAGCCGGACCACGCCAACCTCGCCCATATCCAGAAGCGCAAGCAGGAACTGGCGGCCCAAGCTAAGGCTCGCGCGACCAAGATGGTGGAGCGGGCGGCGCAACTGTCGTCCAGCAAGCCGATCCACCCGGATTTCCTCGGCTACACCATGGGCAAATGCCTGGCGGAGAACACCATGCTGGTGTCCGAGGCGTTCCGCGCCGCCGACCAACTCATGCCGCTGGGCTATGCGGAGAACGAGTGGGATTACGTCCGCACGTATGGCGCCAGCCTCGGTTATGGCCCCGGCAGCGCGGTCGGCGCGCAGTTGGGTGCGCCGGACCGGCCGGTGACGCTCGGCCTCGGCGATGGCGCGGTGATGTACTCGTCCAGCGCGTTCTGGAGCATGGCGCGCTACGGCCTGCCGATCCTGACCGTCGTATTCAACAACATGCAGTACCAGACCGTGCGGGCAAACTTTGCCGGCTGGGGCGGCAACATGGCGGCGCAGAACAAGTATCCGGAGACGTTCCTGGGCGACCCGGAAATCGACTTCGTCATGCTGGCCAAGGCGCAGGGCATCGAAGGCATGCGCGTCGATGAGCCGGGCGACCTGGAGAAGGCGCTGAAGCGCGGCTCCGACGCCCAGGCCGCCGGCGAGCCCTACCTGCTCGACGTGCGCATTACCAATGTCGGCGCCGGCTCCGACCAGAGCTGGTACATGCCGCACAAGGTCGGCGCGGCGCACTAAGCCGGTGGATCGGGAGGCCTTGGCCGTTGGCGCAAGGCCTCCTGCCTGCCCCTCATCGGGATTGGATGCGTGCGCATATGGCGTCAGAGCTTTACCGACCTCGACATGACGCCGCTGTATCGGTGCGGCCGCCGGGCCTGAACTGCGCTGCCGGTCAGGTGCGCCTCGACTCGCTGTCGGTCAGCCCGTACAGTTTCGGCAAAGACGCCAGCTTTTAGACCGAAGGAAAAATCATGTCGCCGCAGGACCAGTCGCTTTCCGCCAAAACCCGCACCATCCCTGTCTATCAGGCGTTGGCTGAGGACATCAAAGCCATGGGGGTTGAGGCCGTGTTCGGCCTGATGAGCGACGATACCGCCCATTTCGGCGTGACACTGGATGCGCTCGGCATCAAGTTCATTGGCGCGCGGCACGAAAATATCGCGCTGGTCATGGCGGATGCCTGGGCGCAGGCGACCGGCAAGCTGGCGGTGGCCTGCGTTGGCCGCGGCCCGGCCCTGGCCAATGGTCTGCACGGCGCGACCTTCGCCAGCCGCACCGGCAACAGCACGCTGATCATCTATGGCGAAGCGCCAATTACCCCGGCGCGCGCCAATACTGGCGGGCCGGACTATAAGGCCCTGGACCAGGTGGGCGTGCTGCGCGCCGCCGGGATCAAGGCCTATATGCCGACCACCGGCGGACAGGCCCGCAAGCTGTTGGCTGATGCCGCCGCTGAGGCGGCGCAGGGCCAGGCCGTCGCCTACCTGATGCCGGTGAACGTCCAGTTGGAAGAGATCGAGGTGCCGGTGGACGCGCCGCCGCCCGCGCCGATATGCGCAGCGCCGTTGCCGTTGCGGAATGTTGGGCCGGCGCGGGAGCAGACCATCGCGTCCGCTGCCGCTGTCCTGAGCAAGGCGAAACGGCCGTTGATTCTGGCGGGGTGGGGCTCCTACAAATCCGGCGCGCGCGACGCCCTGATGGCCCTGGCGGAAAAGACCGGCGCGCTGCTGGCCACATCCGCCCGCGGCAAGGACATGTTCAAGGGCCATCGGCTGAACCTGGGCATTCTGGGGTCGTTCTCGCATTCGCTCGGTCGCCGCATGGCGGGGCAGGCCGATTGCATCATGGTGTTCGGCGCTGGCCTGAACGTGTTGACCATGAGTTTCGGCGAGACCTTCCCGCCCGTGCCGTTGATCCATGTCGACGCGGTGCGCGCGCATATCGGACGTTGGACGCCGGCGGATGTTTCGGTCGTCGGCGACGCCCGACAGGTCGCGGAACAGTTGACAGCCGCGGTCGCCGACCGCTCCGCCGCCGACAAGCCATTCCATTCGGCGGAGAACCTGGACGTGATCGCCCGCTTCAGCATCACCGAAGATTTCCAGCCGATGAACACCGCCCGCACGGTGGACATGCGCTCGCTGGCGGTCGCCTTGAACGACATGCTGCCGAAGCAGCGCAACATGACCTATGACGGCGGCAACTTCCTGGGCGTCGTGCCGTATTTCGACGTGCCCGGGCCCGGCCATTTCAAGATGGTCAGCGACTTTGCCTCCATCGGCCTCGGCTTCGGCGCGGCGATGGGCTTTGCCAAGGCCAGGCCGGAGGTGCCGACCGTGCTGGTGATCGGCGACGGCGGTTTCGCTATGACCATGGGCGAGCTGGAAACCGTGGTGCGCGAGGACCTGCCCCTGGTCGTCGTCTGCATGAACGACTGCGCCTACGGTGCGGAGGTTCATTTCCTGCGGATGCGGCAATTGCCGGCGCAGAAGGCATTTTTCCCGGATGTCGATTATGCGCCGATTGCCGAAGCATTGGGCTATGAGGCGCACACCATCCGCACGCTCGACCAGTTGGAGGCGCTGCGGCCCTTGCTGGAGAATCCGGAAGGCCCGATCTTCCTGGATTGCAAGATCAATGCGGACGTCGCCGCGCCCTTCATGAGCGAGATCGCCGCCGCAGACGCCCGCGCCTACGGCTGATGCCGGCTTAGCTCTGCTTGCGGAAGGTGCTCTTCGTCCAGATCTTGCCATCCTTCAGGCGAAAGACGTCGAGCCCTTCCACATCCCGCCTGCTGCCGTCGGGGTTGGTGCAGGTGAAGCGCCATTCGGTGACGGCCTGGTCGCCGTCGATGGTGTGGACCGGGTTGTTCCACTGCACATCCGGCAGGTCGGCGATGACCTTGGCGAAGGCGGCCCGAACCGCCGCCTGACCCTCGAACCTGTGGCCGGCCGGCTCCGGTCCACCGGAAGCGAGAAAGACGCAATCGTCGGTCATGCGGCTCATGACGCCGTCCAGGTCGTGGCGGTTGAAGGCTTGGGCGAAGCCTTCCAGTAATTGCCATTTGGAATCGCGGTCGGACATGGAACTGTCTCCTTCATAGGCCTGCAGGATACGTGGCGGCAGAGCGATACTGAAACAGCCGGCATGGCCGCCAGCCGCACTACAGTCCTCGCAAATTGCCGCTGTGGGATGCAAGCGCAAAAGTCATCGTTGACAGGGGCGGCGCTTCGCCCGAAAGCTTCGCGAAAATTCCGGTTTGTCCCACCGCGAGGGCGCGGCGGGGGCGACGGCGATGTCAAGGTGAACACAGCATGCGCAAATGGCTTTCGGGAATTGTGTCTTGCCTGGCTGTTGCAGTGGCAGCCTCGGCAAATGCGGCGGAGGAGAAGGTCCTCAACGTCTATAACTGGTCCGACTATGTTGCTGCGGATACTCTGGAGAAATTCACGGCGGAGACCGGCATCAAGGTCAATTACGATGTTTACGATTCGAACGAGGTGCTGGAAGCCAAGTTGATGGCTGGTTCATCCGGCTATGACGTCGTGTTCCCGTCGGCCATGCCGTTCCTCGCCCGACAGATTAAGTCGGGTATTTACATGGACCTTGATCTGAAGAAATTGCCGAACCGCAAGATGGTGCGGGCATCGCTGTTGAAGTCGCTGACGGCGGCGGACCCTGGCAATGCACATGCGGTGCCATATACCATTTCCGGCACCGGCATCGGCTTCAATACGGCCAAGGTCGCGGCGACGGCGCCAGGTGCGCCGACCGATAGCTGGGCGCTGATTTTCGATCCGAAATGGGCGAAACAATTGTCGGCTTGCGGCATCTCACTGCTGGACGATTCCGACGAGGTGTTCGCCGCTGCATTCGCCTATTTGGGCATCGACCCGGCGACCGAAAAGCGGGAAGACCTGGACAAAATCGCAGCCATGTTGGAGAAGGTCCGACCGTTCATCAAATATTTCCACTCGTCTTCCTATATCAATGACCTGGCGAATGGCGACGTGTGCGTCTCGCACGGATGGGGCGGCGACCTGATCCAGTCGCGCGACCGTGCGGCGGAAGCGAAAAATGGCGTGACCGTCCAGGTGTACCTGCCCAAGGAAGGCGCGCTGGCCGTGATCGACACCATGGCGATCCCCAAGGATGCCAAGCACCCGGACAACGCCCACGCCTTTATCAACTACATGATGCGGCCTGACGTGGTCGGCGCGATCACCAACGCCGTCGGCTATGCCAACGCCATCGAAGGCGCGGAGAAGTTCGTGAACGAAGACCGGTTGAAAGACCCGGTGATCTATCCGACCGCCGAAACCCGTGAGCGTCTGTTCGTTGTTCCCCTGAAGTCGCCGGCCTACGACCGGATGCGGACCCGCATCTGGACGCGTATCAAAACCGGCCAATAACTCGGTACGCGCGGACGATGGAGAACGGAACCTCCCCGGCCAATTCCGCGCCCGGCGCGCGCCCGTCGGTCCTCAGCATTGAAAGCGCGACCCGGCGCTTTGGCGACGTGGTGGCGGTTGACCGCGTCGACCTGGCCATCGGCCAGGGGGAGTTCTTTGCGCTGCTGGGTGAGTCCGGCTGTGGCAAGACCACCTTACTGCGCATGATCGCAGGATTCGAACTGCCCGATGAGGGCCGGATTTTGATCGACGGCCAGGACATGTCGCGGACACCGCCCTATGATCGGCCGGTGAACATGGTGTTCCAGTCCTATGCCCTGTTTCCGCATATGAGCGTCGCCCAAAACGTCGGCTATGGCCTGCGCCAGGAAGGAATGGCCCGCTCGGAACGCGATGACCGTGTGGCCGAGGTATTGTCACTGGTGGAGTTGTCGGCGCTGGCTAAGCGCAAGCCGCATCAGCTTTCCGGCGGCCAGCGCCAGCGCGTCGCCCTGGCGCGCGGCCTGGCGAAACGGCCGAAAATTTTGCTGCTGGACGAACCGCTCGGCGCGCTCGACCGCAAATTGCGCGAACGCACGCAGTTTGAGCTGATGGCCTTGCAGGCGCGCACCGGGACCACCTTCATCCTGGTTACGCACGACCAGGAGGAGGCGATGACCATGTCGAACCGCATCGCCGTCATGCGCGCCGGCCGCATCCACCAGATCGGGCCGCCGAGGGAATTGTATGAAGATCCTAACTCGCGGTTCGTTGCTGACTTTATCGGCTCGGCCAACCTGCTGGAAGGCGAGGTGCTGGGCACGGAGGCCGGTACGGCGCGCGTGCGGCTGCAGGCTGGCGGCCATACGGTCGCGATCGAGTCCGACGCGGGCGCTTCGTTCTCGAAAGGGCAGCCGGTCACCGTCATGGTCCGCCCGGAAAAGATGGAGGCCGGGCGGCAGGCTTTCGGCGGCCCGAACGAGCTGACCGGCCAAGTGGTGGACATCGCCTATCTGGGGGACCTCTCGATCTATCACGTCGCCATCGCCGACGGGATCAAGGTGCAGGTGGCGATGGCGAACCGTCAGCACCGGCAGGGAAAGCCGCTGGAACGCGGCGAAGGCGTACACCTGGCCTGGCACCCCGGCGATGCCGTGATCCTGACCGAATGAGCCGCGACAATCCCCATGCCAGCCATGCCGGCCGCCGTCTTGTGACAGGCGTGCCGTATCTCTGGTTGCTGGTGTTCTTCCTTGCGCCGTTTGCCATCGTCTTTGGCATCTCGCTCAGCAAGGCCCGCTTTGGCGTGCCGCCGTACGAACCCTTGCTCCAAAACGGTGAGGTCATCGCGCAATGGGGCAACTATGCCTTTCTGCTGGAAGACCCGCTTTATCTGACGGCGTTGCTCAACTCGATCCAGATTGCGACGACATCGGCGGCGATCTGCCTGCTGATCGGCTATCCGATGGCGTTGGGGATCGCCCGGGCGCCGGATCGCTGGCGCTCGCCGCTGTTGCTGGCGGTGATCCTGCCGTTCTGGACCTCGTTCCTGATCCGTGTCTATGCGTGGATGGGCTTGTTGAAGAACGAGGGGCTGATCAACAGCCTGTTGCTGGCTCTGGGGATTGTCGACCAGCCGGTGCAGATGCTGCAGACCGGTTTTGCCGTGCATCTGGGGATCGTCTATTCGTATCTGCCGTTCATGGTTCTGCCGTTGTACGCCACCCTGGAGCGGATGGACCTGAGCTTGCTGGAGGCCGCCAGCGACCTGGGCGCGCGACCCTGGCGCGCCTTCCTGACCATCACCCTGCCGCTGTCGTTGCCCGGTGTAGTGGCGGGCTTTTTGCTGGTATTCATCCCGGCAGTGGGCGAGTTCGTCATCCCGGAATTGCTGGGGTCGTCCCGCACCATCATGATCGGCAAGGTGCTCTGGACCGAATTCTTCAATAATCGCGATTGGCCGCTTGCCTCGGCGCTGGCGGTGGCCATGCTCTTGCTGATCGTCGCCCCGCTCGCCTGGTTGGAGAGCCTGCGGGTCCGTCGGCGGGGAGCCGCGCGATGAGGCGCCTTTCCCCTTGGCTGGTCGTGTCGATGGCGCTCGGCTATCTGTTCCTTTATGCGCCCATCCTGATTCTGGTGGTGTATTCCTTCAATGAATCGAAGCTGGTAACGGTCTGGGGCGGCTTTTCGACCAAGTGGTACGGCGAGCTTGCCGGCAATGAGAAACTGCTGGATGCTGCCTGGCTCAGCCTGAGGATTGCCGCAGCGTCGGCGACCGGCGCGGTGGTCTTGGGCACGCTATGCGCCATAACCCTGGTGCGCTTTGGCCGGTTTCGCGGCCGCCTGCTGTTTTCCGCCATGACCACTGCGCCGCTGGTGATGCCGGAGGTCATAACCGGCCTGTCGATGCTGTTGCTGTTCGTGGCGCTCCAGCAACTGACCGGCTGGCCGGACGGGCGCAGCGCTCTGACCATCGCGATTGCGCACATTACGTTTGCGACGGCCTATGTCTCGGTCGTGGTGCAGGCGAGGCTCGGCCAGATGGACCGGAGCCTGGAAGAGGCCGCGCTGGATTTGGGCGCCCGACCGTTGCGGGTGTTCTTCACCATCACCTTGCCGCTGATTTTGCCGTCGCTGGTCGCCGGCTGGCTGTTGGCGTTTACCTTGTCTCTGGACGACCTGGTCATCGCCAGTTTTGTGTCCGGGCCGGGCTCGACGACGCTGCCGATGGTGGTGTTTTCCAGTGTCAGGCTTGGCCTCAGCCCCGAAATCAATGCGCTGGCCACCATCTTGCTGGGCGCCGTTGCGTTCTGCGTGATTATAGCCGGGATCATTCTGTCGCGTAGGCGCGGCGAACGGGCTTGAAATGTATCGCCGGTCGTTAGGCGGCGAACCGGTCGAGATGCTGCAACAGGTGACGGTTGCAGGCCTCGGGCTGCTCGACGATAGCGATGTGGCGCGCGTCGTCGATGATTTCGAGCCTGGCATCCGGGATCAGCGCCGCGATCTCCTCCGAGCACCGCACCGGCGTGCCTTGGTCCTGCGCCCCTGGCATCACCAAGGTCGGCGCGCTGATTTCCGGCAACCGGCTGGTGACGTTAAATGCACTCATCGCATCGACGCCGCCGCGATAGCCCTTTGGCGAATTCTCGCGGACGATCTGCCCGACGCGCAGCGCCGGCCCGCTGGCCTGGAAGGCAGGCGTGAACCATCGGTCCAGGCACATGGCCACGATCGGCTCCATCCCGTCGGTTTCGGCTGTCGCCGCGGCCCGGCGGAACAGGCGGGAGCAGATCGAATAGGCCGGGTCGTCGCCTTCCGGTGTATCCTCCGGCACGACGCTGGTGGTCATGCAAAGGCCGAGACTCTGCACCCGCTCTGGGTAAGTCAGGCTGAACACCTGCCCGATCATGCCGCCCATGGAAATGCCAATGTAGTTGATCCGCCCGATCTCCAGGCGGTCCAGCAGTCGCGCCAGGTCGGCGGCAAAGTCCTCCATGCTGTAGGGAGGGGCGGGCACGGGGCTGCGGCCGAAGCCGCGAAGGTCGGGACGGATCAGACGGTATCGCCGTCCCAGCGCCTCGATCTGGTGCGCCCAAAGCGCATGCGAAGTCGGAAAGGCGTGCACCAGCAGCACCGGCGGGCCGTTCGGGTTTCCGTCTTCGCGGTAGTGCAGGTCCAACGGCATGGTCATTGCCCTCCGGTTTTGTCCAGCGACTTAGGGGTGGGCGGCTGGCGGTGCAGATGAACGTCACGCTGCGGAAAGGGTATCGTTATGCCCTCGGCATCGAAGCGTTCCTTGATCTGCCGCTGTAGCTCTGATGCGACCGGGCCATAGTTGGCGGTCTCGACCCACGGACGGCAGATGAAATTGACTGCGCTATCGGCCAGAGCATGCACCCGGATGACCGGCGCGGGGTCTTTCAGGACGAGCGGATGGCTGGCCACCACGTCTTCCAGCGCCCGTTGCGCCCGTTCGATGCTGTCGCCATAGCCGATGCCGAATACCAGATCGATCCGCCGCGTTGCGCTGGCGTTCACGTTGGTAATGACGCTGCCCCACACGGATTTGTTCGGGATGATGATCACCTGATTATCGCCAGTCACCACGGTCGTCGATACGATCGAGACCGAGCGCACAGTGCCCGACACCCCGCCCGCGGTGATGAAGTCGCCGACATCGAACGGGCGGTTCAGCATGATCATCATGCCGGACGCCAGATTGCCCAGGGAATCCTGGAGCGCGAACGCCATGACGAATGCCGCGCCGCCCAGCAGGGCGAACAGCGGCGTAATGTCGATCCCCAAGGCGGAAAGGACAATCAGCAGACCGATCGCGACCGTCAACCAGTAAATCCCGGTGAGAAGGAAAGCCTCCAGCACCCGCGACAGGTGCGGGATCCGCCTCAGGCCCCGCCGGCTGGCCGAGCGCACCAGCCGCGCCAGCAGCAGCAGCCCTGCCAGCGCAGCGATGACAACGGCGGATTTGACCGCGAAAGCCAGGCCGCCGTCGGCATCGGTGGTCCAATTGCGGGCCTGTATCCAGAGCGAATCGAGATCCGATGTCCGGGTTTGCTCGATCAGGATCGTGTTGGCGTAGGCGCGCGCCGTCGCAATTTCATCCTTGTTGCCGCCTTTTTTCTCCCAGCCTGAAACGGCGATGGCGTAGTTGCGCAGCAGATCGCGCCGTTCTTCGATCAACGCGGCCATGATCCGGCGGGCATCGGCGGCGATTGCACCCTGGTTGTTGAGAATGGCGACCTGCGCTTCCGCGATCTCCTGGCTCTTGGCTTTCACAATGCCTTGCCAGGCTTCCGCAACCGCCCGCGATTCCGTGACGGTCAGGGGCAGCAGGCGGATTTCCAATTCTTTGCTGGTAACGGCAGGATCGGTGACGCGGGCCGGCACGCCCTCACCAGCGGCGCTTGGAGGATCGGCAGCTGCTGTAACACCACAGCAGACGATCCAAAACAGCATTAACCCCGATAACAGCCGGGCCAGGACGTTGCGGACAGTCTGAAACCAAAACAAGCGTGCGCCTCCAACTGGGCGAAAGGAGCTTTAAGACGCGGGAACCGGATCGGCGTGCAAGGCCACGACGTCGCCCTCCAGTTCCTTTGCCGGGGCGGGGAACATATTCATGACGGCGACGTCGTGGCCTGCGATCATGAATTCCCGCCTGCAGCCGGACAGGTCGGACAGGGTGTGATAGCCATCCAGCATCGCCTTCATGTCATAGAACACGCCGAAGGGCCGTTCCTCCTCCCACTCCTGGTAGAGGTGGGCGGCGTCGCTGGCCAGCACAACCGGCCCGCGCCGTGTGTTGACCCGGATCACCATCTGGCCGCGGCAATGGCCGCCGATGTGGATCAACTCGATCCCCGGCCAGGGTACGGACACATTGGCGTGCTCCACCAGCCGGCCTTCCGCCTTGAAACGCCGGATCGTGGCGCAGTCGCGCTTGCCATAGCCCTGCCGGAAGAAGGGGTGGCAGGGGTCCGTGCCTTCGACGATCGGCATCATCTCGGTATCGATATGAAAGGTGGCTCCGGTAAACTCGCCCAGGTTACCGACATGATCGTAGTGCGCATGCGTGATAATCAGGTCGCTGATCTTGGTCGGGTCCAGTCCCAGCTTGCGCATTCCATCCGGCCCGGAGAAAAACAGCCGCGAATTCAGCCGGTCGGTCAGCGCCGGCGCATAGCCGGTATCGACGGCTATGGTCTTGCCGTTCCCTTGAATGACATAGACGTAATACGCCATGCCCGGAATCATCTGCTCGTGCGAGGCGCTCAGCATCAGGCTGCCGGCGGAAACCAGGGCGTCGCCCTGGTCGGCATAGCGGATGGCGTAGACTTCGTATTCTGGCGTGGCGGACATGGCGCGGGCGTTTCCCTGGCAGGCGGTTTGCATTGCCGGCAAGAATAGGCGAGCTATGCCGCCAGGAACAGAGGGCCTGTCTCAGGCCTCGCGCTTGCCGTAGGTCTTGAACTTTTCCAGCACGTCCGCCATTCGCGCGCCGTTCAGAATAGCGGGCCGCGTCACTTGCAGGCAGCGCCAGTAGGTATCCGCCAGGGTTTCGACCTCGACCGCCAACGCCAGGGCTTTGTCCAGCGCGGTATCGCAGGCGATCATGCCGTGATTGGCCAGCAGGCAGGCTTTGCGGTCTGCCAGAGCCCGCAAGGCGGCGTCGGACAATTCCTGCGTGCCGAACAGGGCATAGGGGGCGCAGCGGATCGTGTCGCCGCCCGCCACCGCCACCATGTAGTGAAACGCGGGAATGTCCTGGTGCAGGCAGGCAAGGGTCGTCACGGCGCGGCCGTGGGTGTGGACGACTGCGTTCAGGTCCGCCCGCGCCGCCAGGATATCGCGGTGGAAGCGCCACTCGCTGGAGGGTTTCAGGCCCGGTGCGGCCGTATACTCGCCGTCGCTGAGGCGTACGAACACCACATCCGCTGCCGCCATTGCCTCGTAGGGCATGCCGGAGGGCGTAATCAGCATACCGTCCTTGTGGCGGACGCTGGCGTTGCCGCTGGTGCCCTGGTTGATGCCGAGGCTGTTCATGCGGCGGACCGTGTCCACCACCTGTTGGCGCAGCTTCGATTCGCTCATGCCGCCGCGTGCTCCGGAAACAGTCCGGCCAGCCCCTGAGTGGAGGCCGGGCAGACCCCCCGTTCGGTGATCAACCCGGTCACCAATGCCGCCGGCGTCACGTCGAACGCCGGATTGGCGCCGGGCGTTGTCTCCGGTGTAATGCGGACGCGGGTAAGGTCGCCTGCCGGCGTCTTGCCCCACATCTCGGTCACTTCCGATTCGGCCCGTTCCTCGATGGGAATCGCCATGCCGTCGGTCAGCGTCCAATCGATGGTCGGGCTCGGCAGGGCGACATAAAACGGCACGTCGTGCGCGGCGGCGGCCAGGGCTTTCAGGTAGGTGCCGATCTTGTTGCAGACATCGCCGTTAGCGGTGGTTCGGTCGGTGCCGACGATGCAGAGGTCGACTTGCCCGCGCTGCATCAGGTGGCCGCCGGCATTGTCGACCACCAGAGTGTGCGGCACGCCATGGCGGCCCAGTTCCCAGCAGGTCAGCGAGGCGCCTTGGTTGCGGGGACGGGTTTCGTCAACCCAGACATGCACCGGAATGCCGGCGTCATGGGCCTTGTAAATAGGCGCGGTCGCGGTGCCCCAATCCACCGTCGCCAGCCAGCCGGCGTTGCAATGGGTCAGAATGTGGACGGTCTCACCGGGTTTGCGCGCAGCTGCCTGCTCGATGAGCCTCAAACCATGATCGCCGATCGCCTCGCAGATGGCGACATCGTCGTCGGCAATCTCCGCCGCCCGCTTCCAGGCTGCTGCGGCGCGCCCGGCCGGCGGCAAGACGGACAGGCGCGGTCGCAGGTCGTCCAGCGCCCAGCGCAGGTTCACCGCAGTCGGGCGGGTGGCGTAGAGCGTGTCATAGGCCGCCGCCAGGCCGGCGTCGCTTGGATCCTCCGCCATCGCCAGCGCCATGCCATAGGCCGCCGTTGCGCCGATCAGCGGTGCGCCGCGTACGATCATGGTCTCGATCGCATGCGCCGCCGCCGGCATGTCGCGCAGGGTGACGGTCTCAAAGACATGCGGCAGCCGGGTCTGGTCGATAATGCCAACCGAGCCATCCGGGTTCGGCCAGATAGTGCGATAGGGTGTTCCGTCGACGCGCATGCCGTATCAGCCCCCCAGCACCCGGCCGGCAACTGCATCCAGGCTTGCCACCACCTGGGCGTCGCGGGCATGCGGCGGCGTGATGATGGCGACGTCAAGCGCGGTATGGCAGCCGGCATGGCAGGACTCGCCGCGGCCAGCCAGGCGCGGAATCACTTTCTGCACCAGCATCTTAGCCCGCTCTGCATTCTCGCCCAGCACTTTGATTACCTGTTCGACCGTGACGGCGTCATGGTCGTTATGCCAGCAATCATAGTCGGTCACCATGGCGACGGTCGCGTAGCACATCTCGGCTTCACGGGCCAATTTCGCCTCGGGCATATTGGTCATGCCGATGACCGAGCAACCCCAGGACCGGTACAACTCCGATTCGGCGCGCGTGGAGAACTGCGGTCCCTCCATCGTGAGATAAGTGCCGCCACGCACCGCTTGGATGCCGGCATCGTTTGCAGCACCCTCCAATGCATCCATCAGGCGCGTACAGGTTGGATCGGCCATAGAGACGTGCGCGACGCAGCCGGTGCCGAAAAAGCTCTTCACCCGGGCGAAGGTGCGGTCGATGAACTGGTCGACCAAAACGAACGTGCCCGGCGGCAATTCCTCTTTCAGCGAGCCGACGGCAGAGAGAGAAATGATCTCCGTCACGCCGCAGCGCTTGAGCACGTCGATATTGGCGCGAAAGTTCAGCTCTGACGGCGGGATGCGGTGTCCGCGGCCATGGCGGGGCAGAAATACCAACCGCTGGCCGCCGAGTTCGCCGCACATCACTTCGTCGGAAGCGACGCCGAACGGCGAGTGAATGCGCTGCCAGCGAACATTCTCCAATCCGTCGATCTCGTAGATGCCGCTGCCGCCGATAATGCCGATGACGGGCGGAGTGCCGGGGGGATGGGCCATGGCCTTGGGTCCTTCCTGTCTGGAGAACTGCGCGATCAAGCAAAAGGGCCGCCTGTAACAGCGGCCCTTCGCATTATGTACGCAAGTGTTGAGCTGCGCGCTAGTGGACGTCTGCCCAGACGCGCTTCTTGACGAAATACAGCAACACGGTCAGCAGGAACAGGAACAGCACGACTTTCAGCCCGGTGCGCTTGCGCGCATCCATGTGCGGTTCCGCCGTGTACATCAGGAAGGTCGTCACGTCGTGCGCCATTTGCGAGACTGTCGCTTTGGTGCCGTCAGAGAACGTCACGCCATCATCATGCAATGGCGCCGCCATAGCGATTTGATGGCCTTCGAACGCGGCGTTGTAGTGCATGCCTTCGGCTACCTGCACACCCGCTGGCGGCTCATGATAGCCGGTCAGCAGCGCGTAGAGATAGTTGGGGCCATTCGCTCGCGCCTTAGCAATCAATGAAAGGTCAGGCGGCAATGCACCGTTGTTCGAAGCGCGCGCTGCTTTCGCGTTCGCAAACGGCTTCGGGAAAGGGTCAGACGGACGGCCAGGCCGGGTCACCGGCTCGCCGTCGTCATTCGTCGTCGCTACGTCCGACTGCGCCGCCAAAGCCTTAATGGTCGGCTCCGGCAGGCCGATGCCCGCCAGGTTGCGATACGACACCAGCCGCATGGAATGGCAGCCGGAACAGACCTCTTTATAGACTTGGTAGCCCCGCTGTGCGGCGGCATAGTCGATCGTGCCGAATATGCCGCTGAAAGACCAGTTCTGGCTCTCATAATGGCCGCCGCCGGACGCCTGGACATGGGACGCGGCAAAAGTCACCGCGGCGGCGGCAATGGCCGCCTGGGCAAAGCGAAGGATACGCATCAGGCTTTCTCCATCGGCTTGGCGGTTGCTGCCGCAGCGGCGCCGGATCCGCCACCCAGAACGGCTTCGGCAATGCTGGCCGGCGGTTGTTTCGGGCGTTCGAACAGACCCAGATAAGGAATGATCACCAGGAAGTGGACGAAGTAGTAAACCGTGGCGATCCGGCTCCACACGACGAACTGCATGCCCATCCAGACATCGTCCGGCGCGTTGGCGCCGCACCAGCCGAGCAGGATGCAATCCACGCCCAGCACCCAGAAGAACCATTTGTAGACCGGGCGGAACGTAGCGGAACGCACCGGCGAACGGTCCAGCCAGGGCAGGATGAACAGCACGGCAATCGCGGCAAACATCGCCAGCACGCCGAACAGTTTGTCCGGAACGGCGCGCAGGATTGCGTAGAACGGCAGGAAGTACCATTCCGGCACGATGTGCGGCGGGGTCTGCAGCGGGTTGGCCTCGATATAGTTGTCCGGGTGGCCCATGTAGTCGGGCGCAAAGAACACCACGGCGGCAAAGATCGTCAGGAACGCGCCAAGGCCCAGATAGTCCTTCACCGTGTAGTACGGATGGAAGGGGATGGAATCCTGCGGACCCTTCATGTCGATGCCCAGCGGGTTGCTGGAGCCGTTCTTGTGCAGCGCGACAACGTGCAGGAACACGACGCCGAAAATAACGAACGGCAGCAGGAAGTGCAGGGCGAAGAAGCGGTTCAGGGTCGGGTTATCGACCGAAAAACCACCCCAGAGCCAGGTCACGACGCTCTCGCCAACCAGGGGAATGGCGGAGAACAGGTTGGTGATGACCTTGGCGCCCCAGAAGCTCATCTGGCCCCACGGCAGCACATAGCCCATGAACGCGGTCGCCATCATCAGCAGTAGGATGACGACGCCCAGAATCCACAAAATCTCGCGCGGCGACTTGTAGGAGCCGTAATAGAGCCCGCGGAAGATGTGGATGTAGACGACGATGAAGAAGAAGCTGGCGCCGTTCATATGAACGAAGCGGATCGCCCAGCCGAAGTTCACGTCGCGCATGATGCGTTCGACGCTGGCGAAGGCCATATCGACATGCGGCGTGTAATGCATCGCCAGGACAAGGCCCGTAGCAATCATCAGAACAAGGCAGAAGCCGGCCAGCGAGCCGAAGTTCCACCAGTAGTTCAAATTGCGGGGGCAGGGATAATCGACCGTCGCGTGATTCATCATCGTGACGAGCGGTAGACGGTCATCCACCCACTTGAGCAGTGGGTTGGTGATCTCTGTATGCGGCGTATTTTGATCAGCCATGACGCTTATCCGATCTTGATGAGCGTATCGGAGACGAAATCATAGGGAGGCACGGCCAAGTTGTTTGGCGCTGGCCCCTTGCGGATACGACCCGAGGAATCATAGTGCGAGCCGTGGCAGGGGCAGAACCAACCATCGAAGTCGCCTTTTTTGTCGGTGACCTTCTGGCCCAGCGGGATGCAACCCAAATGGGTGCACACGCCAACCATCACCAACCATTCCGGTTTCTTTACCCGGTCCTTGTCAGCCTGTGGATCGGGCAAGTCGCCGAGGGCGACGTCCTGCGCCTCCTTGATCTCTTTTTCCGTCCGGTGGCGAACGAAGACAGGCGCGCCGCGCCACATCACCGTAATCGCCTGGCCCACTGCGATATGGCTGATATCCAGTTCCGTCGATGACACCGCCAGCGCGTCCGCTGCCGGGTTCAGCGAATCGATCAGCGGCCATACCGCAGCACCTACGGCCACCGCGCCCATAGCGGCAGTGGTCATCATCAAAAAATCGCGTCGGGTCTCACCATCACCATGATGGTCCGCTCCGTGCATGGCGTCCGCCATCCTCACTCCTTCCCCAGTTCAACAAGGGCCCTATAGGGATAAAACCGTCTAGCCGACTTCTGGCCATCACTCAAATCAGCGCCCGGTCGCAAGCGTCAATCCGCCACACAGTATTGCAATCTTCGCCGTGCTCCGAACCACAGTTATGAAAGACCACGAATTTTTACTCAACGGTGCATCTGTCATTGCCGATCCGTCGGGCGTCCTGTGGTGGCCAGAACATAGCGCTTTGATCGTGGCAGACCTGCACCTTGAAAAGGCGTCTGCCTATGCAGCGGGAGGAATCCTCTTGCCGCCATACGACAGCCAGGCAACGTTAAATCGCTTGGCGGATGTCATACGGCGACGCCGACCATCGCATGTTCTTGCGTTGGGCGATAGCTTTCATGACGCGGAAGCGGCAGATCGGCTTGATCCGAATGTCGCACGGGCGTTGCGGGCGCAAGTCTTGGCGCTGGACCGCTGGACCTGGATCGCTGGCAATCATGATCCGGTCCCGCCGGAACGGTTCGGCGGATCGGTCGCCAGTGAGGTGGAGATCGGGCCGTTGCGTTTCCGGCATGAGCCAATCGTTGCGGCAACGGGCGAGGTTGCCGGGCATCTGCATCCGAAAATCCGAATTTCCACCCGGGCCCGGCGGATTGGCGCACGGTGTTTCATTACCGACGGCCAGCGCATCGTGCTGCCGGCCTTTGGCGCGCTGACTGGAGGGCTGGATATCGGCGATACCGCAATTCGGCGGCTGTTTCCCGCTGCGGCCGTCGCATTGGTGCTGGGTCCCGAGCGGGTCCACGCTATCCGGGTCGGCAACGGGCGTCCGGGTTGAAAGACCTGACCGCCCATCAGTCGCCCCAGAAGCATAGCCGCCGCCGTTGCAAGTCGATACAATGCCAGCACTAACGGGCAATTGCAGGAGACTAGGCGATGTCACTGTTGCAAGGTTTACTCAAACTGATCTGTGGCGACGCGCGGGCTTCTTCTGTCGGTTCGACGCCGCCACCGCCCAAAACAGCGCCGCCGCCAGCGCAGACGCCAATCCTGGACCAGATCAAGGGCATTGCTGCGGCAGGCGGCGATCCGCGCGCCGTCATCGGCAAGCAGATGCTGTTCGTGCGCAGCCAGATTCGCGACAAACCGGCGGCGTTTTTCGCCGAATTGCGCGATCACAGTCCGATCCTCAATATTGGGCCGTTCTGGCTGGTGTCGCGGTTCCGCGATGTCGAGGAGATTTTGCACCGCTAGACCGTGTTCAGCGTGCCCTATCTGCCGAATATGACCGGGGTCATTGGGCCTTTCATCCTAAGCCAGGATATCACGCCGCAATACGACCATGACATTTCGGCGATGCGTCTTGCCATCCGCAGGGATGACCTGCCGCGCATCCAGCAAATCGTGTCCAGTCACGCCAGCCGAATCGTGGCGCAGCTTGCGGCCACGGGCGAGCCGTTCGATATCGTCCAGAACCTCACCCGCGTCGTGCCCTTGCGTGTCGCCTCTGAATATTTCGGCTTCGAGGCGCCGGACGCCGACATGATGCGCTGGGCCCGGGCTGGCTTTGAAGAATTCTTCGTCAATCTGGACAAGGTTCAGGGGGTGCGCGACGCAGCGGTGACGGCGGGGGCGGAGATGCATGCCAGCCTGACCGCGCAAATGGCGGCGCGGCGTGCGGCTGGAGTCGCGCGCGACGACGTGTTCGGCCGTCTCCTGGCGCAGCAATGCGCCGGCGACAAGCTGGGCTTCGATGACGAAGGCGTCATGCGCACGCTGATGGGGTGCCTCATCGGCATGGACGAGACTACCAACCAGGCCTGCAACTATGCCTTGCTCGGCATGTTCCATCGGCCCGAATTGCTGGCGGCGGCGCAGGCGGCGGCCAAGGCCGGCGACGATGCGGCGTTGACCGCCATCGTGTTCGAGACTTTGCGCTTCCGGCCAATCAACCCGCTTGTCATTCGCCAGGTCAAGCAGGACTACCGGCTGGGCGCGGGCGAGCCGCATGCGACGGTGATCCCGAAAGGCGGGATCGTCTTTAACCTGACCGCGTCGGCGATGCTGGACGAGCGGGTGGTGGAGAAACCGACGGAGTTCAATCCGCGCCGGCCAGCCAGCCATTACCTGCACTTCGGCACTGGCCACCACACCTGTTTCGGCGCCTATATCAGCCAGATCCAGATCCCGCAGATTCTGAAGCCCTTGCTGGCGCGCGACGGCTTGCGCATTGCGGCACCGCCGGAATTCGCCGGCGAAATCAAAGCATTCCCGGAAAAGGTGGTGGTCGCCGTAACCCCGGAAGCCAAGATCGATTCGCCGCCTTAGGGCCGGCGCTGGCTACAGCGTCTTCAGATATTCGAGCAACGCCGCCTTTTGATCGTCCGGCAAATCGGTTCCGAACAGATGCCCGCCATTGCCGTTGCCGGTCTTGGTCGTATCGACGGTATACTTGACCTTGCCCGCGGGCAGATCGGTGACGAAGCCGACTTTGGCAGGGTCATAGTCGCGGTGGCCCAGCGGGAAGGTCTTGGGGCGTTCTGCCGGAGGCTTCAGCAGATCGGCCAGGGTTGGCACCGAACCATTGTGCAGGTAGGGGGCGGCGGCCCAGACGCCATGCAGCGGGCGGGCGGCATAGGGCTTGCCGTCGGCCAACACGTTGTCGCGCCAATAGATCTTGCCGCGCCGCGCCGTATCTTCGAACTGCAACACTTCTTCTGGCGTTACTTTGTCGGCGGCGTAGGCCTTGGCTTTGACCGCATTGACGGCAGTGGCCACCACTTCGGCGAAGGCATAGCCCTCGAACGGCTTGCCAGCCTCCACTCCCTTACAGTTTTGCAGGATGGTGGCCTCTTCGGCGGAATAGGCGCGCTTTTTCACCGGCAGGTCTGCGGGATTTGGCACAGGACAGGCAACGGTCAGCGCCGCGCCGGGGTCGGTGCCCACGTGCTCCAGGCTATAGGAGCGCAGGTTCAGCAGGCCGTTGGCCTCATAGTCCTGCGGGCCGTAATGGTGACAGCCGGCACAGTTCGCCGCGAATACGGCCTCGCCGACCAGAACCAACTTCTCATCGACCGGGCCGAACAACCTGGCAGGCCAGATCGGCGGCGAGATGTAGTAAGATAGCTGCTCCAGCTTGTGCATGTTGCGCGCCGGAATCGAACTGGTGAAGCGCTCGTCGCCGAAATCTTTCGCCAGTTTCACCGTCGCGCCGGCGCCCATGGTTTCGGTGAAGTTGCGCTCCATCACGGAATTGGTGTTCAGGGTCCATTCGACCCAGCGGTAGTTGCTGAATCTCCAGACCGGCGGGAATTTCGAGGGCGCGTTCAGTTCGACCCGGTTATCCTCGCTCAACTGCGCCAGGATGAAGTTGCGGGTGCCGTTGAAGGCGTCCAGCCGTCCGAAGCCCGATGTGCATTGGGCTTTCGGTCCCTGGCATTCCGGCTTGGCGTTGCGGATTTCGACCGCTTTTTGAATGACCTTGGCGAGGCTGAGGCGCGCCTTGATCGCGTCCCAATGCGAGACCAGGCCGATCGCCTGACCCAACAGGATCGCCGGGCGGATGATGGGGGCGAATAGGCCGTATTCGCCATAGGCTTCGGCAAACAGGCGCTCGGCAAATTGGCGCCGCATCTCGCTATCGGTCTCCAGCGCTTTGGCGGCGCCGACCATGTCGGCGTAAAACGCCTGCATGTCGAACATGTTCGGGGCGCCATCCACCCTGACGCCCTTGCCTTTATAGCGGAATTCGCCGGTATGGCAGGCCGCGCAGGTGATGCCGACCAGTTCCAGTCCTGCGGTGAAATCTGTCTTGGCAAGGGTCAGGCCGACGGCCAGGCCATCGGTGCGGTCCGGGTCCGGCATCAGGCCGAACCGTTCCAGGTCCTGCATAAAGGGCTTGCCGGTCTTGGGATCGGTCAAGGCGCGCAGGAAGCGGATCGGGAAAATCTCGGAGCCCTGGCTGGTGTGATAAAATTCAGCCTTGCGTGCGCTGTCGAGGCCGTTGGAATAGGCAAGGTCCAGGACCTTGGTATCCGCTTGATCGTACACGACCGCCGCATCCTCGCCCGGCCAGAAATGCAGGGCGGCGCCAATGCAGAGAACGACCAAGAGCGCGAACAGCTTCAGCGCTAAACGTACCAATCCCATGCCAGTATCCTCCGCAAAGGTCCATCCCCATCAAGCTTTGACGCGGGTATGGTACGCGGAATTCTCTGACTGCTCTAGCGGTTGTTTACCCGCCGCGCCGAAGGCGCGGTGCGCGGGGCATGGGCCAGGTTCAGATATAGTGTTTCGGGATCAGCCGGTTATTCCGGGCGTCGCGCGCCAGATCCTCGCGGAAGTCGGGATGGGCGATGGAAATGAGTAGTTTCGCCCGCGCCGCCGCCGATTGGCCCTTCAGGTTCACGATGCCGTACTCGGTCACCACATACATCATGTCCGACCGCGGCGCGGTGACGATATTGCCCTCTGTCAGGTTCAAAGCGATGCGGCTTTCGCGCTTGCCGTGCCGTTCATAGGTGGAGGATAGGCAGATGAAGGACTTGCCGCCCTCGGAGGCATAGGCCGCGCGCACGAACTGCAATTGCCCGCCGGTGCCACTGATGTGCCGGTGCCCGGCGGTCTCGGAGGCGGCCTGGCCTTTCAGGTCGATCTGCGTCGTGTTGTTGATCGCCACGGTCTTTTTGTTGCGCATGACGTTGTGCGGCAGGTTGGTGTATTCGACCGGGGCGCAAAGGAAATCTGGGTTGCGGTCGATGGTGTCGTAGAGATATTGCGAGCCGAGCGCGAAGGTGTAGACGCTCTTGCCCACATCCAGTTGCTTGTGCTGGCCGGTCACCTTGCCGGCCTTGTACAGGTCGATAATGCCATCCGTCAGCATTTCGGTCTGGACGCCGAATTCGCCGGCGTCGCTGTGCTGCAACAACGAGCATACAGCGTTCGGCATGCCGCCGATGCCGATTTGCAGGCAGGACCCGCTCTCGATTTCCGCGGCGATCAGCTTGCCGACGGCCTTGTCGACTTCGGACGGCGGCGCGCTGGGCAATTGTGGGCAGGCGAGGTCGTTGCCTTCGATGATGTAGTCGATTTCGCCGTGGTGAATGCAGCAATGCTCGCCATAGGCATAGGGAAGCTTGTCGCAGATTTCGACCACGACGATGCGGGCCCGCTCGATCACGGCGCGGTGCCATAACAGGCTGCCGCCGAGGTTGTAGTTGCCGTTTTCGTCCGCAGGGCGCACCTTCATCACGGCGACATCGACCGGGTCGTTGAAGCGACGGTAATAGTCCGGAATCTCACCCAGATTCACCGGAATGTAGTGGGCAATGCCGGCGTCGTGCTTGGCCCGGTCATAGCCGCCGAAGTGCCAGCTGAACCAGAAGAAATGCTTGCCTTCCGGGTCTGCCTCCAACACCGCGCGTGGCCGCATGGCGATGCAGGAACGGAACTTCACCTGTTGCAGTTCTTCCTTGCGCGCGGCCAGGGCCGTGTCGAACAAGTCGGGTTGAACCAGCGTGGTGCCATAGTCGATCCAGTCGCCGGACTTGACCAGTTTAGCCGCGTCCGACGCGGAGATGACTTTCGGCGACTTGTTGCCGGGATTGATGCGCATTGCGATGTCCTGTAGCCGATGCGCGCAGAGGCGCAGCAATAGCAATATTCACACTGTGGCGTCACCGTACGCCCGACCGGCGCAGCTAGGCAACCGGTCGGTGCATACGTCAGCATGACAGGTCGAGGCAAGAGCCGATCCCGATCCGACTGAATCTGGCGATGCTCTATCGCTCGATCAGGCCCGCCTCGCAGGCTTTGATCTGCAAGGCCAGATACTTCGAGTAAATCCGGCATTGCGCCAGGCTTCCGGCCGTGAACCACAGTCCCGGCTGCGGCGTGCGCTGCCACATGTTGCGCAGTTCCTGGCCGTCGCCATAGCCCCAGACCGGCCCGGCGCGGTCGGCGATCGCATCGCCCATGAACATGCGCACGGTATCCTGCAAATTCCTGTAGCCGGTGGCAGTGACCAGCAGGTCGGCCTCGATCACGCTGCCGTCCTTCATTTTCATGCCCTCAGCATTGAAGGTGTCCATGTCGTCGTAATGGGCCAGCCGGATGCGGCCGTCGATGATCATGTCGGATGCGCCAACGTTGAAGTAATAGCCGCCGCCATAGCGCAGGTACATCATCTGGAAGCCAGTGCGGTCTTCGCCGCCATCGTCCAGCTTGAAGCCGACTCCGTCCAGGCCGGCCAGCAGGTCCTTGTCTTCCTCCAGCATGGATTTGGTCACCAGTTGGAACGATTTGACCAACACCGGATAGGGGCTGGCCGTCGCGAGCAAGTCATTGTCGCGCACCGGCGGTCCCTCAAAATAGGCGGAATAGACCCGCTGCGCCTGTTTCAGGCTGACAACGTGGGTCGGGCTGCGCTGCACCAATGTTACGTCTGCGCCGCAGGTGGTGAGTTCCTGGGCGACGTCATGGCCGCTGGTGCCGGTGCCGACGACGATGGCTTTTTTGCCTTCCCATTCCTTGCCTGTCTTGTAGGCGCCGGAATGCATGATCTTGCCCTTGAAGTCGGCCATGCCTGGCAGGTTGGGCATGACCGGGATGGCGGAAACGCCGGTCGCATAGATCACGTGGCGCGGCTTTACAACGCGTTCGCTGCCATCGGCGATATTGCGGAGGGTAATCGTCCAAACCTTTTCCGCATCGTCCCACGATCCGTTGACCATCTCGGTCGAGGTCCAGACGTTCAGCTCCATCGCCTCGGCATAGGATTCGAACCAGTTCGCCAACTTGTCCTTGGGGATATAGACCGGCCAGTTCGGCGGAAACGGCATATAGGGCAGGTCGTTCACCCAGACCTCGTTGTGGAGCGTCAGGGAATGGTAGCGGTGACGCCAGTTGTCGCCGACCCGGGCGAAACGGTCTACCGTCAGCGTGTCGACGCCCAGCACGGTCAGCCGCGCTGAAACCGTAAGGCCGGCCTGGCCGGCGCCGATCACCAGCACTGCGGGCTCTCGGTCGGTGTATTGGCGCGCTTTGTTCCGCAAATCGAGCCAGTTGTCCGCACCGTATTGGCGGGCGTATTCCTGGCCGCCGGGCCGGCGCTCGCCGATCAGTTCCTCGTGACCGCGGATTTCGTCGAGCGCCGTCGCCATGATCCAGGCCTTGCTCTGGCTCGGCTGGTCCGGATCGGGAACCAGGCGCAGAATGCCGTCCGCCTTGCCGACGGACGTGTCGAAGCCGACGATCGCCTCGATACAATCGCGTCCGGCCCGACTGACGATGCGCGGCGGCGTTCGGTGCTGCGGGATATGCAAGTTGCGCGGCTGCACCTTGGCAAGTGTTCGCTGCAACAGCTCTTTGATCTCGCCAGCGCCATTCGCGGTTTCGATGTTCCAGGTAAACGCCAGAACATCGCGCCAGTGGCCATCCGGCAAAAACAGGCCGACGGCAGCGTCGATATCGTTTGCGGAGACGGCGGCTTCGAACGCGTCCAGCCAGTGTTGCGTTGTTTCGATGGGGTTCATTTGCGAGACGAGCGCATCCATGTCAGGCACTCCTATGACGGCTTCGGGTTCGGTTCGGGACCGTTTGGGCGTTGCCCGCTAGCTTACGACCGGGACACGCCGGCGCAAGTGATTGCGCGGTGTCGCAGTGGCGATATGAGCCGCGTTGTTCAGGCGTCAAAGCCTTCCTTGAATTGGCGCAGGGCGTCCAGGTGTTGCCGCCAGTCGCGGTAACCCTGGCTGATCGTCTGCACGCTGATGTGGGTCGCGCCCAGGGTCCGCCAACGCTCGGCATCGCGCTGCCATTGCTCCGTATCGGCGCCGGACAGATAGACGGTTGCATCGATGCCAAAGCGCGTCCGGTCGCGTCCGAACCGGTCCAGGTATCCGAACACCCGCTCCATCCGCCGCTCGGTTTTGTCGTCCATGGGCATGCGCGGGAAAAAGCCGTCCATGACGCGGCACACCCGTTCGACCGCCACCGGGCGGAACGCGCCGCCCCAGATCGGAATTGGGCGCTGGACCGGCAACGGGTTGATGCCGGCGTCGCGGATCAGATGGTCGTTTCCTTCGAACGTGACCAGCTCGCTTTGCCAAAGCGCCCGGAGCACTTCGACCTGTTCCTCCAGGCGCCGGCCTCGGGTGGAAAAATCCGCGTTCAACCCCTCATATTCGAGGGCGTTCCAGCCGATGCCGACGCCAAGGCGCAGCCTGCCGCCGCTGAGGACATCGACCTCCGCTGCCTGTTTGGCGTCCAACGCGGTTTGCCGTTGCGGCAGGATCACGATCCCGGTCACCAGTTCCAGCCGTTGGGTCACGGCGCTGAGGAAGCCCATCAGCACCATGGGCTCGTGGAATTTGTGGGTGTGGTCGTAGGGGCCGTTCCAATCAGGCCGGGTGGCGCGGCCGGCGCCCAGCACATGGTCGAACAGCAGCAGGTGGTTGTAGCCCAGGCCTTCGACCGTCTGTGCATAGTCCCGGATGACCGCGGGATCAGCCGCGATTTCGGCCGCGGGAAAGACAACGCCGATTTTCATGACTCAGATACTCCGTCCTGCATCCGCCCAGAACGGCTCGCGCAGTTTTCGTTTGAAGATTTTGCCGGAATCCTCCCGCGGCAGGCTCTGGGAGAATTCCACCCGCTTCGGGACTTTGAAACCCGCCATGTTGGCCCGGGCAAAGGCGCGGACATCCTCTTGCGTCAACGCCACGCCGTCGTCGGGCTCGATATAGGCGCAGAGCGATTCCCCGAACTCCTCATCCGGAATACCGAATACGGCGCAATCGCGGACGCCCGGCATTTGCAGAAGGACCGACTCGATCTCAGCGGGATAGATGTTGACGCCGCCGGATATCACCATGTCTTTCTTGCGGTCGCGCAGGAACAGGTAGCCGTCGTCGTCGATCAAGCCCATGTCGCCGGAGGTGATGAGCCCGGACCGTTCGATCTCATCCCGTTCGGACTGGCGGCCATGGTAGGTAAAATCCGCCGTGCCCAGGATGCGGGTGTAAATGGCGCCCACTTGGTTCGGACCCAGTTCCCGCCCTTCGTCATCGAAAATTTTGACGACTGCGCCGGGAATCGGGCGGCCAACGGTGCCGGGCTTGGCCAGGGCTTCGGCAGAGGTGTGGAAATTGGTGCCGCCAGCCTCCGTCGAGCCGTAGTACTCGTTAATCACCGGACCCCACCAGCGGATCATTTCGCGCTTGACGAAGGG
>JAYPXD010000001.1:42490-53006 GCA_038135395.1 Alphaproteobacteria bacterium
CGAACATGGTTGGCACCATGTGGATGTGGGTCAGGCGGTGCCGCTCGATCAATGCCAGCAGGCCTTCGGTGCTGAAGCGCGGCTGAAGCACGACCAGACCGCCGAACCGCGCCGCCAGCATGGCATAGCCGTTCGGCGCGGTGTGATACATCGGGCCGGTCACCACGGTGCGGACAGGCGCGTCCGGTTTCAGGTCAAAAACAGTGGCGGCCATGGCCAGGCCGTTGGCCAGCATTTCCGGCGTTTGCGGTTCTTTGCGGACGCCCTTCGGCCTGCCAGTGGTGCCGGAGGTATAGATCATGCTGCCGCGCTGCGCCGCCGGCTCGCCTTGCCAGGGCGTTTGCGACTCGCGCCAGTCGTCCCAGTCCGTCATGCCGCCAGGGACGGTGGCTGCCTCCGGCGTCAGGCCATAGGCGTCGATAATCTCGGGCGGCGTGGCCACCACGATCAGCGCGCAGCCGGCTGGCAAGGCATCCCGCAATTGCGGCAGCAGGTCGGCGTGCACGACGACCGCCTTGGCGGCGCAATCGCGCAGCACATAGCCGGCTTCGTCCGGCGTGTAGTGCCAATTCACCGGCACCGGATAAGCGCCCACCAGCCCGGCTGCGAAACTGGCTTCGAAAAAGGCGAAATCGTTGCGCAGGAACAGAGCCACAGAGTCGTTTGCGCCGATGCCCAATGCCGCAAAACCCTGCGCAATCAATAACGAGCGCCGGTTCAGCTCTTCGGTGGACATATGGCGGCTGCCGGAGATGATGCCGTCGTCTGGCGCAGGCGCGGACATGGTCGGGAACCTTCGGATATTGTGGTCGGTGGCCGGAGCCAACGAGCTTGCCAGAGCGGCGGCCGATTGGCCAGCGCCGCAGGTCGGTTGCGTGGCGGTATCGATTTGCCTAGATAAAGCGTTTCGAATTCCGCCAACCCAAGGCTCTTCCCATGCGCGCCGAAACCCAAACGATCGTCGACAATATCCGCGATGCGCTCTCTATCCTGCGGAGGCATCTTTGACTGGGATAATGCCCTCGAACGAATTTCGGAGCTGAACGCCCTGGCGGAAGACCCGGAGCTGTGGAACAAGCCGGACAATGCGCAAAAGCTGATGCGGGAGCGCACGCGGCTGACCGATGCGATCGACCGGTACCGCACGCTCGAAAACGCCCTGGAAGACGGCATCGGCCTGATCGAGATGGCCGAGGATGAAGGCGACCAGGAGATGCTGGCGGAGGCGGAGGCCGACCTGGCAGCGCTTCAGGAAAAGACGGAGGCAGCCCGGCTGGAATCCCTGTTGTCCGGCGAAGCCGACGCCAATGACGCCTACCTGGAAATTCACGCTGGCGCCGGCGGCACTGAGGCTCAGGACTGGGCGCAGATGCTGGTGCGCATGTACACCCGCTGGGCCGAGAAGGCCGGCTATAAGGTCGAATTGCTGGAGGAGTCGCCGGGTGAAGAGGCCGGCATCAAGTCGGTCACCCTGAAAATCAGCGGCGACAATGCCTATGGTTGGCTCAAGACCGAGAGCGGCGTGCACCGGCTGGTGCGGATTTCGCCGTTCGACAGCCAGGCGCGGCGGCACACCAGTTTTTCCAGCGCCTGGGTGTACCCCGTGATCGACGATTCCATCGAGATCGAGATCGAAGACAAAGACCTTCGCATCGATACCTACCGCGCGTCCGGCGCCGGCGGCCAGCACATCAACAAGACCGAATCGGCAATTCGCATCACGCACGAGCCGACCGGGATTGTGGTGCAATGCCAGAACGACCGCTCGCAGCATCGCAACCGGGCGACCGCTATGGAGATGTTGAAGGCGCGGCTCTATGAGTTGGAGCTAAAGGCCCGTGAGGATGCGTCGTCGGAGGTGGAGGCCGGCAAGTCCGACATTGGCTGGGGACACCAAATTCGCAGCTACGTCCTCCAGCCCTACCAGATGATCAAGGACCTGCGCACCGGCGTCGAGACCGGCAACAGCCAGGCCGTGCTGGATGGCGATATCGACCAGTTCCTGGCGGCGTCGCTGGCCGCAAAGGCCGGGGCCAAGCGCGCGGGCGTGGAATAGGGGGGCGCGGTCTGCCGGCTAGAGCAACGCCCGATCAAATGGAGTCATTGGATCGGGGAAGTTGCTAGCCATTCAAAGAGTTAGAGCAGAGTCACCCGATCCTATCGGATCGGGATCTGCTCTAGGGGGTAGCGCTGTCGAAAATTGCCCGCAGTCCTTCGCGATAGGTCGGATAGGCCAATTCGACGCCCAATTCCCGTTTGATCCTGCCGTTCGCTACCCGTCGGTTGTCGGCGTAAAAGCTGCGCGCCATCGGGGAAAGGTCGGCAGTCTCAAAGGGCACAATCGGCGGCGGTGGGATGTCCAGCAATGCGGCTGCATAGGACAAGACATCGGCTGTCGGGGCCGGCTCGTCATCGGCGCAGTTAAAGATTGGCCCGGCCGCCGGCCGCGCCATGCCGGCGCGGACGATGCGGACGATGTCGTCGACATGGATGCGGCCCATGGCGTGACCGGCCTTCAGGATGCTTTGCGCGCCGGGAGCCTGCACCCGCTCCAACGCGCTGCGGCCGGGGCCATAAATGCCAGCCAGCCGGAACACTTGCACCGGCTTGCCGGCCTGTTCGCCCCAGCTTAGCCATGCCTGCTCCGCCTGGACCCGGCGCGCGGAACGGTCGGCTGTCGGCGCGGTCGGCGTCGTCTCATCGACCCAGGCGCCATCGTGATTGCCGTAAACACCGGTTGTGGAGAGGTAGCCCACCCATTCCAGACTTGCCGACGCAGCCAGGGCCTCCGCGTGCAGGCGCAACGCCGGGTCGCCACCGGCGTCGGGCGGAATCGAGGCGATGATATGGGTAACGCCGGCTAATGCCGCGGACGGCAGGGGTGACGTGCCGTCAAAGGCCAGCCTCCCGGGCGTCGCGGCGCGGCTGGTGCCGGTGACGCGCCAACCGTCCGCCTCCAGCGCCCTGCGCAGCCGCTTGCCGGTAAAGCCCTCGCCAAAGATCAGTGCGTGCGGTTCGGAATGCGGCATTCAGGCCAACCGCATATCGGCCCAGACCGGCGCGTGGTCGCTGGGCTTCTCCCAACCGCGGGCCTCGCGGTGGACGCCAGCGCCGACCAGCGCGTCCTTCAATGGCGGAGTGACCCAGATATGATCCAGCCGCCGGCCTTTGTCCGCAGCACTCCAGTCTTTCGCGCGGTACGACCACCACGTGTAGAGATTCTGCTCCGGGGGAATGAAGTGGCGCACCGCGTCGTGCCAATCCAGCGCGGCCTGGGTGCCGTTCAGGCCATCGACCTCAATCGGCGTGTGCGAGACGACCTTCAGCATCTGCTTGTGCGACCAGACATCGGTCTCCAGCGGTGCAATATTGAGGTCGCCGACTTTGATCGCCTTTAATCCCGGTTCTGCCTGACGGGCGGTCCACCAATCGGTCAGTTCCTCCAGGAAATCCAGCTTGTGCCCGAACTTGTCGTTGGCCTCGCGGTCGGGGATGTCGCCGCCGGCGGGGATGTAGAAATTGTGCAGTTCGGTGCCATCCGCCAGTTGCGTCATGATATGGCGGCCGTCCTCTTTGCCGCAAAAGCTGCGGGCGTCAGTCGCCAGGAAGGGCTGGCGCGCGATGGTGGCGACGCCGTGCAGGCCCTTGATCCCGTTCAGCGCCTGGTGCGGGAAGCCGGCCTCGGCTAGGGCGTCGGCTGGGAATTGCTCGTTCAGGCATTTGATCTCCTGCAGGCAGATCACATCCGGCTGCAATGTGTCGATCATTTGCAGGACGAGCGGCAGGCGCAGGCGCACCGAGTTGATATTCCAGGTGACGATCCGGGTGGGTTTGGCGGCCATGTCGGGCTCTTTTGCTGGCTTCAGGCTAGGGAATTGGCGTTCGCGACATGCGCCAACAGGTGTTGCAGGCATTCGTCCGGTCGTTCGAACAGCATCATATGGCTGGTGCCGGACAGGTGGACCAGTTTGGCGTCTGGCACGCGCTTTGACACCAGCCATTGCATGCGCGCGGCCCAACTGGGCGGGCCGCCGGCCTCCGGCGGGTCGCTGGCGACGAACATGGTCGGGCAGCGGAAGCGGTCGGCAAAGCGGAATGTGGAGGAATTCAGCGTCATGCGATAGCCGGCCGCCTCAACGGCGGGATCGCAGGCAAGTTCATAGCCCTGGCCGTCAGCCATGGCCCGCAGCGTCGCGCGGGTATGGGCGGCCATCATTGTCCGGTCCCAGGCGACGTAATGCTTGTTGCCGTCGAGACGGTCATAGAAGGCCTCGGGGCTATCCCATTCGCGCCGCCGCCGCTCGGCCCCGCCAATCAGGCCAAACGACAGTTCGGCGGACACCGCGTGCTCGGGTAGGTACGGCGTCGGGGAAATCGGCGGCTCGAACAGGCTGGCGCTGGCGAACGGCATTTGATCATGCACCGCGCCCAGCCGGATGGCGGCAAGGCCGGAATACGAGTGCGCCGCAAAGTGCAGTGGCATCGCTTCCCCGATATGCCGGCGCACGGCCGTCACCACGCGGGCCAGGTCGTCCGCCAGCACATCGACGTGGGTGCTGCGCGCCAACGGCTCCGGTGGGCGCGACGAGCCGCCGTGCCCGCGGGAGTCGTAGGCGAATACAGGCATGTGCTGGGCGATGCGTTGCAGCCAGGGCAGATAGCTGCCGGCGGCAAAGCCATTGGCGTGGCCGAAAAGCAGCGCCGGTCCTTCGTTTGTCGGGCCATGCAGCCGGTACAGCCGCAAAGCCGTGCCGTCGCTGCCGCAGACCGGTTCCGAAGCGGCGGCGGTTTCGGGTATAGAGGGGGGAATCATCAAGCCGCTATGCTGCCTTGCGCTTTTCACCGCGGGCGTGGGCCTGCACGGCTTCACCGAACAGGGCGAACAAGTCGTGACTAAGGCGATCTTCCAGATACAACGCCTCCGGGTGCCACTGCACGCCCAGCACATAGCCGGGCGCATTCGGCGCAGAGATTGCCTCCACCACACCATCGTCGCTTCTGCCCTCGACGGTAAAGCCGGGAGCAACGCGATCGACGGCCTGCGCATGCAGTGAGTTGACCAGGACGCGGTCGTCGCCGACCAGCTTGGCCAGCACGCCATTGGGCGCCAATGTAATCCAGTGCGCCAACGCCGTTTTCTTGCCCATGGGCGCGGCTTTGTCCGACCTGTGGTCGCGCTTGCCCGGCACCTGGTGCAGAAACTGGTGCAGCGATCCGCCCATGGCCACGTTCAGCTCCTGGATGCCGCGGCAGACCGCAAACACCGGTACGCCCTGGGCGACCGCCATGCGGATCAGCGGCAACGTAGTGGCGTCGCGGAAGGGATCGTGCTTGATGTCGGGCGCGGCGCGCGGCGTGTCGTAATGGTGCGGCTCGACATTGCTGGGGCTGCCGGTCAACACCAATCCATCCAATCGGCTCAGCATTTCCGCATGGTCGGTCTTGTCGCCCAAGGCGGGAACGATGATCGGCATCGCGCCGGACACGTCGTGCAATGCATTGAGATAGCGTTCGTTCGCGGTGTGCATCTTGAACAGCGAGTGCATCTCACGCAAACATGCGGATACACCCACCACGGGCCGGGGCATGGGCTAAACTCCATCGCTGATAGCTTAGGCCGATTATATGGCACGCGGCGGCAGATTCGGCAATCGGCAGGGGAATGCGGGGCGCGACCGCACTGCCCTTTACGCTCAGGCGTCGGCGCGGCATGTTAGGATCAGCGAACTTGACCCTTTCGGGAGTCCGATTATGCCCGACACCATCATCCCAGCGTCGAACGGCCTGAGCCAGCCTTTGCACTGGCCGGCGGAAGGCGCGACCCGCGTACCGTTCCGGGTGTATCACGATCCGGAAATCCTGAAGCTGGAGCACGAGCGGATTTTCCGTGGGCCGGTCTGGAACTATCTCTGCATGGAGATCGAGATCCCCGAGAAGGGCGATTTCAAGACCACCTTCGTCGGCGAGATCCCGGTCATCGTTACCCGCAACCGAGATGGCCAGGTCCATGCCATGGTCAACCGCTGCGCGCACAAGGGTGCGCTGGTCTGCATGCAGGAGCGTGGCAACAAGCAACGGCTGACTTGCGTCTACCACTCCTGGAACTACGACCTGACAGGCCAGCTCCGCGGCGTTGCCTTCCAGAACGGGCTGCGCGGCGCCGGCGGCATGCCGGAGGATTTCGACCTCAAGAACCACCGGCTGGAGCCGCTGCGTGTGGCGGTGCTGCACGGCATGGTGTTCGGCACGTTCTCCGATGAGACGCCGCCCATCGAAGAGTATCTGGGCGAGATGGTCTGCAACATCATGAAGCGGAACTTCTCCCGTCCGCACAAGATCATCGGCTACCACTCCCAGATCATCCACAACAACTGGAAGCTCTATGCCGAGAATGTGCGCGACAGCTATCATGCGACGCTGCTGCACACGTTCTACACCACCTTCAAGATCAACCGCCTGGATATGGACGGCGGCATGATCCTGGCCGACCCCATTCCCTGGCATTCGCTGTCTTATGCGAAGCGCGCGACGATCCAGGAAGACGAGGGCTATAAGGAAATCCACTCGGCCCAGTTCGATGAGAACGCGTTGCAGGGGCCGGAACTGTTGAACTCCTTCCACGAGTTCGACGACAACATCACCCACATGATCCAGTCGAACTTCCCGAACCTGACCTTCCAATTCACCCTGAACTCGCTGGCGGTCCGCCATTTCGTGCCGAAAGGGCCGGGCAAGACCGAACTGCACTGGTATTATATCGGCTATGAGGATGACACGCCGGAGCAGGAGGAAATGCGCATCAACCAGGGTAATTTGACCGGCTCCGCCGGCTATGTGAGCCTGGAGGACGGCTGCATCAACGAGTTCGTCCAGCGCGGCAGCCATGGCAGTGAAGACGCAAACGAGTTTTTGGAGATGGGCGGCAAGACGGCCGAGACCTCCGAAGGCAGCCGTGCGACCGAGACGTCGATCCGCGGGTTCTGGACCGGCTACCGCCAGATCATGGGGTTCGATCAATAATGGCTTTGGAGATCACCCCCGAACTGCGCGGCCGCATCGACGATCTGTTCTGCGACTACGCCTATTGCATCGACGACGATTTGGTGGAGAGCTGGCCGGATTTCTTCACGGACGACGCGCTATATGAAGTGACGACCAAGGAGGCCGACGCGCGCGGCCTGCCGATGGCGATCATGCGGGCCAAGGGTATGGGGCAGTTGCGCGACCGGATCACGGCGCTGCGCAAGGCCAATATCTTCGAGCCGCACCACTACAACCACGTGATATCCCGCCCGCGGCTCTCCGCGAACGGCGATGGTTCGGTCCATGCGCGGACCAGCCTGGTCGTCTACCGCACCATGCATGACGGCCGGCAGGACCGCTTTGTCGTGGCGAGCTATGACGACGAGATTGTAGAGCGGGACGGCGCGCTCAGGTTCAAAAAGCGTCGCGTTGTATTGGATTCCCGCCAGGTCGACGTGTTGCTGGTCTATCCGCTCTGACGGCGGGAAGGCGCAAACCGGGCCGCTGTGCATCGGCATTGGTTGCCGACCGGATAGCGGCGCAATGCGAAAAGGGTGGTGTGCGATGGTACCGAAACTTGTTGGATTGGCCCTGGCTGCGTTTCTCGTCGGCGGCAATGCATGGGCGGCCGGGCAAGACTCGCCGAATGTGACCGTCGCCGATATCGAGCGCCATCTGGCGTTGAAGGATTACGCCGGTGCAATCGAGCAGGCGCAGATCATTGTCGATGCCTCGCACTGGAATGCCGACGCATTCAATCTCATGGGGTTTGCACTGCGCCACCTCGCCCGGTTCGGCGAAGCCGAGAAAGCGTATGCGCGGGTTCTTCGTTTGAATCCGGATCACGCCGGCGCACACGAATATCTGGGGGAACTGTATATTCAGACCGGCCATATCGACCAGGCCCGGGCCCAATTGAACAAGTTGGAAGCGATTTGCGGCAAGGAATGCCGCGAATACAAGATGCTGGCCGACGCGATTGCGGCGGCGGGCGGCTGACGCATCGGCCTGCCGGAGTCCTATAAACGGTCTCTATGTCTCTGGCGTCGGTCGTTGCGCCGGCTTGGCGGCGCCTTGGGACTTGCATGGCGTTTCGCCGAAAGCACATAAGGCCTTACCTGCGGTGCTCCTCGGATGTGAAAGATCCTGGAATGAAAAGAATTCTGACCTTCTTGATGCTGGCGATGCTCTGGGTTCCGACTCAGAGCGCCATCGGCGAGACCCGCACGCCGACGTCCGCGGCGGAGGTGCGGATGTCCTTCGCGCCGCTTGTCAAACGAACTTCTCCGGCGGTCGTCAATATCTACACCAGCAAGACCGTTCAGGACCGTGGGGTCAATCCGCTGTTCAACGACCCGTTCTTCCGCCGGTTTTTCGGCAACAATTTCCCCGGCGGATCGCGCGAGCGGGTTCAGAATTCTTTGGGATCGGGCGTGATCGTCGCGGCCGATGGGCTGATCGTAACCAACTACCATGTGGTGGACGGCGCGGATGAAATTCGGGTCGTGCTGGCGGATCGGCGCGAATTTCTGGCCAAAGTCGTCGCCCTGGAAGAGCACAACGACCTGGCGCTTCTCCATGTCGATACCGAGGGCGCCCATCTGCCGGCATTGCGCTTCGGTAATTCGGATGATCTGGAAGTTGGCGACCTTGTCTTGGCGATCGGCAACCCGTTCGGCGTGGGGCAAACGGTTACCAGCGGCATTATCTCCGCCAATGCACGCACCAGCAGCAGGATCGGCGAGGGCGGCGTCTTCATCCAGACCGACGCCGCGATCAATCCCGGCAATTCCGGCGGCGCTCTGATCGACATCGACGGTGAGTTGGTGGGCGTCAATACCGCAATTTTTTCGCGTTCCGGCGGGTCGCATGGGATCGGTTTCGCCATCCCCGCCAACCTTGTCCATCGCATGGTGCAAACCTACCAGAGCGGCGGCAAAGTGGTGCGGCCCTGGCTGGGCGGCAGCGGGCAGGTGGTCAACCAAGAGGTCGCCCAGGCCTTGGGGCTCAGCCGGCCGCAGGGTGTCATTTTGACCAGCGTCCACCCGCGCGGTCCGTTGGCTAAGGCCGGATTGACGCGCAATGATGCGATTTTGGCGGTCGGCGACCAGCCGGTCGATGATCCGGTGGCGCTCCGCTATCGCTTCGAAACGGCGACCGGCAATTTCGTGACGGTGCGGTATTGGCGCAAAGGGGCTGAGCGCACCGCCAAAGTGGCGATCGAAGCGCCTATCGAGGATCCGCCGCGCAATGAAACCATCCTGGATGGCAATACCCCTTTCAGCGGGTTGCGGGTCATCAACGTTTCGCCGGCCGTTATCGCCGACATGGGCCTGGCCGAGGTCGATGACGGCGTCGTGGTTAACGGCCTGAGGCGGGATTCGATTGCGGGCCGGGTGGGTTTCCGACCGGGCGATATCATCGAATCCGTCAATGGCAAATCCATCGGCACGGTCGACGATCTGAACCGCGCCAATCGCAGCGATCCCAGCCGCTGGCAGATCATCCTGCGCCGCGAAGGCAAACGCCTGCGTATGGATTTCCGCGCATGAGTTCGCTGTTCGAAGCCGCGGGATTGGAGCGAGCGGCGCCGCGCCCGCTGGCCGACCGTCTGCGGCCTCGAACCCTGGACGAAGTGGTCGGGCAAGAGCATCTGCTGGGTCCGGATGGGCCGCTTGGTCGGATGCTGAAGGCCGGGTCGTTGGCCAGCATCGTGCTGTGGGGGCCGCCTGGCTGCGGCAAGACCACAATTGCCCGCTTGCTGGCCGAGGCGGTGGGCCTGGCGTTCCAGCCGCTCTCTGCGGTGTTCAGCGGCGTCGCCGATCTGCGCAAGGCCTTTGACGAGGCCAGGAAGCGGCGCGCGACCGGACAAGGCACCCTGTTGTTCATCGACGAAATCCATCGCTTCAACCGGGCGCAACAGGATGGCTTTCTGCCGTTCGTCGAGGATGGAACCGTGGTGCTGGTCGGGGCGACGACCGAAAACCCCTCGTTCGAACTGAATGCGGCGCTGTTGTCTCGGGCCCAGGTGCTGGTGCTGCACCGGCTATCGGCCGATGCACTGGCGCGCCTGCTGGCCCGGGTCGAGGCGGAGGAAGGGCGCATCCTGCCCCTGACCTCCGCCGCGCGGGAGGCGGTGGTCGCCATGGCCGATGGCGACGGCCGTTACCTGCTTAACATGGTGGAGCAGGTGCTGGCCCAGGCTGGGCCGGACAGCCCGCCCTTGGGCCCTGAAGCCATCGCCCATGCTGCGCGCGCGCCGGTGTACGACAAGGCGCAGGAGGCGCACTACAACCTCATTTCGGCATTGCACAAGTCGTTGCGGGGCTCCGATCCGGATGCGGCGCGTTACTGGCTGGCGCGGATGCTGGCTGGCGGCGAGGACCCGCGCTACATCGCCCGCCGGCTGTTGCGCTTTGCCAGCGAGGACGTGGGCATGGCCGACCCTCAGGCCATGCCGCAGGCCCTGGCCGGGTGGGAAACCTTCGAGCGG
>JAYPXD010000001.1:53016-60635 GCA_038135395.1 Alphaproteobacteria bacterium
AACGCAGCCTATGCCGGTTTCGGTCAGGCGATGAAGGCGGCCAGGACCTCCGGTTCTTTGGCGCCGCCGGCGCATATCCTGAATGCTCCGACCAAGCTGATGAAAGAGCTTGGCTATGGCGCGGGCTATCAGTACGACCACGACACCGAGGCCGGGTTTTCCGGCCAGAACTACTTTCCGGACGGTATGGCGCGGCAAACATATTATCATCCAACCGACCGCGGCCACGAAAAGCGCGTGGCGGAGCGGCTGGCGTATTGGGCGGCGATGCGTGCCCAAGCGGCGGGAAAATCGCCATGAAAATGGTGCTGATGATTGCAGCAGGCGGCGCGATGGGCGCTGTGGCGCGGTATGGCACGGTGGTGGCGGTCGGGCGGCTGACCGGGATCGGCTTCCCCTGGGGCACCGTGACCGTGAACCTTGCGGGCTCGTTTATCCTCGGCTTTCTCATTGGGGCGCTGGCCCATGGGTTCAGCCTGAGCCAGGAAATGCGCGGCCTGATCGTGGTTGGATTCCTGGGCGCTTACACGACGTTCTCGACGTTTTCGCTTGATGCGGTGACGCTGATGGAGCGCGGGTCCTGGTGGCCGGCCTTTGGGTATGCCGCGGGGTCCGTTATTGCGGGTATCGCGCTATTTTTCATGGGCCTGCGGGTCTGGAGGCTGTTCGCATGAGCGCAGGCGTAAGAATTCTGACCATTGATGAGCGGGAGGCAGACCAGCGGCTGGATCGTTGGTTCAAAAAGAACTTTCCCGATATTTCGCACGGTCAGTTGCAGAAACTGTTGCGGTCCGGCCAAATCCGCATCGACGGCAAGCGCGCTAAGTCTTCCGACCGATTGGAGACAGGCGTAGCCGTGCGCATTCCGCCGATGGCCGTGGCGGCGGCCATGGGCGCCGCAGACGGGATCGACCAGCCGGAGGAACCGCAGCCGCTCCAGGTTAGCGACACCGATGCACGCCTGATCCGCGGGATGGTGCTGTACGAAGACGAAGACATCATCGTTCTGAACAAGCCGCCTGGCCTCGCGGTGCAGGGCGGCACCAAGACCAGGCGGCATATCGACGGGATGCTGCCGGCGCTGGCCGGCAAAAATGGCGAAAAGCCGCGGCTCGTGCATCGGTTGGACCGCGACACCTCCGGCGTCCTGGTGGTGGCGCGCACGATTCACGCCACACGCGCGCTGAACGATGCCTTCCGCCTGCGCGAGATGGATAAGCTCTATTGGGCCATCACCGTCGGCATCTTGAAGCCGGCTGACGGCTTTATCGACCTGCCGCTGTCGAAACAGGGCGATGTGTTCGAGCGGATGAGCGAGGACCATGACGGGCAGCGGGCGATTACCGACTACCGCACCATCGAGCAGGCCAGCCGCCGCCTGGCCTGGGTAGCGCTGGCGCCCCGCACCGGCCGCACCCACCAACTGCGCGCCCATATGGCCGCAAAAGGCAAGCCGATCCTGGGCGATACCAAGTATGGCGACCAGGCGGATGGCATGGCCGATGGTTTGGTTGAGGCCCTGGAAGTGGCCCCCGGCCTGCACCTGCATGCCCGGTCGCTGTGGTTGCCGCCCTTCGGCCACCGGCGCAAGGAAACCCACGTGATCGCGCCGCCGCCGGAGGATTTCGCGGCGACCTTGAAGGCGCTTGAATTCAACCTGGACAACCCTTTGGCCGACGAGCCCATTCCCAATATGCGCGAGGAATACCGCGAGGCGATCAAGGCCAGAGACAAGAAGCGGTATCGATGAAACGCTTTTACAAACAGGCCAGCGCCGGCGCGTTCGAAGGCGCGCTCGCAGTTTTGCTGGATGGCCGTCCGGTGCGGACGCCGAAGCGAACCTTGTTGCAGATGCCGACGCAGGCGCTGGCGGTCGCCGTCGCTGCGGAGTGGCAGGCGCAGGGAGACGAGATCGTCCCGGCTTCGATGCCGTTGACGCAACTGGTCTCAACAGCGCTGGACCAGGTCGCGCCGCAAATGGCCGCGGTGGCGGCGGAAATCGCCCGTTTTGCCGAGACCGATCTCGTCTGCTATCGCGCCGATACCCCCGAATCCCTTGTCGTGGAGCAGGACCGGGCCTGGTCGCCCCTGGTTGCGTGGATGGGCGATGCTTTCGGCGCGCCGTTGCATGTGACGCGGGGTATCCAACCGGTTCAGCAGCCGGCAGAATCCCTGGCGTGCGTGCAGTCGGAAATCGCTGGGCTCGACCCGATGCATCTTGCCGCTTTGTCCAGCGCGACGGCGGTTAGCGGCTCGGTCGTCATCGGCTTGGCCCTGTTGCGCAGGCGAATCAGTGGCGCACAGGCTGCCGACGCAGCGCAAGTCGATGAAGTTCACCAGATGGAGCACTGGGGCAAGGACCCGGAGGCTGAGGCGCTGCTGCAACGGCGACGGACGGAGTTGCTAGCAGTTGAACGGTTCCTCGCCATGCTGTAACCAATTCTTTACGTTTCTTCGCCAGCTGCGATGGACGGCTTCCGTGCGAGCCGCGCCGCCATCCCGACGCGAAACCATCTTGCCAAAACGCGCTCGTCCGGGCCGTACGTCTTGGGAGTCCTCATGCTCGATATTGTTAAGATGTTGGAAGAGAAGCGCGCTCACGCCCGCCTCGGCGGCGGTCAGGCGCGCATCGATGCACAGCACGCGAAGGGCAAGCTGACCGCGCGTGAGCGCCTCGAAGTGTTGCTCGATGACGGCTCTTTCGAAGAATATGACATGTTTGTCGAGCATCGCTCGATCGACTTTGGCATGGCCGATCAAAAGATACCGGGCGACGGCGTCGTAACCGGCCACGGCACGATCAACGGCCGGCTAGTGTTTGTCTATAGCCAGGATTTCACGGTGTTCGGCGGTTCGCTGTCCGAGGCGCATGCAGAAAAGATCTGCAAGATCATGGATCAGGCGATGAAAGTCGGCGCGCCGATCATCGGTATGAACGATTCCGGCGGCGCCCGTATCCAGGAAGGCGTCGCGGCGCTCGGCGGTTATGCCGAGGTGTTTCAGCGCAATGTCATGGCCTCCGGCGTCGTCCCGCAACTGTCGCTGATCATGGGGCCGTGCGCCGGTGGTGCGGTGTATTCGCCGGCAATCACCGACTTTATCTTCATGGTCAAAGACACCTCCTACATGTTTGTGACCGGTCCGGACGTGGTCAAGACCGTCACCCACGAAAGCGTGACCCAGGAGGAGTTGGGCGGCGCCCGCACGCACTCCACCCGGTCGGGCGTTGCGGACATGGCGTTCGAGAACGATATCGACGCGTTGTTGCAGGTGCGCCGGTTTGTCGACTTCATCCCGACCTCGAACCGCGAAAAGCCGCCGAGCCGCCCGACGGCCGATCCGGTCGACCGGCCGGAAATGTCGTTGGACAGTCTGGTGCCGGAAAATCCGAACAAGCCCTATGACATCAAGGAATTGATCCACAAAGTCGTGGACGAGGGCGATTTCTTCGAAATTCAGCCGGACTACGCCGGCAATATCGTGATTGGCTTTGGCCGGATGAACGGGTCGACCGTCGGATTCGTCGCCAACCAGCCGATGGTGCTGGCGGGGTGCCTGGACATCGATTCCTCGCGGAAGGCGGCGCGGTTTGTCCGCTTCTGCGATGCGTTCAACATTCCGATCGTGACCTTCGTCGACGTGCCGGGCTTCTTGCCGGGCACCACGCAGGAATACGGCGGCATCATCAAGCACGGCGCCAAATTGCTGTATGCCTATGCCGAGGCGACGGTGCCGAAGGTCACCCTGATTACCCGCAAGGCCTATGGCGGCGCTTATGACGTTATGGCCTCCAAGCATTTGCGCGGCGACGTCAATTACGCCTGGCCGCAAGCGGAGATCGCTGTGATGGGCGCAAAAGGGGCGGTGGAGATCATCTTCCGCCAGGACATCGGCAACGCCGAAAAGATCGAGGCCCGCACGCAGGAATACGCCGACAAGTTCGCCAACCCGTTTGTGGCCAGCAGCCGCGGTTATATCGACGAGGTGATCCGCCCGCATAACACCAGACGCCGCCTGATCAAGGCGCTGGGCATGCTGCGCAACAAGGAACTGAAGAACCCGCAGAAGAAGCACGGCAACATTCCGCTGTAGCCGCTTCTCACCGTTCCAGTTTCTCCCAAGCTGCATAGCAGGCAACTTGTAGACCGATAGGTAGCCCTCCGATGTTCCAAAAAATCCTGATTGCCAATCGTGGCGAGATTGCTGTCCGCATCATTCGGACTTGCCGGCGAATGGGCATCAAGACCGTCGTCGTATTTTCGGAAGCAGACAAAGCCTCTTTGGCCGTCGAAATGGCCGATGAGGTCGTCGCCATCGGCGGCCCAACCGCAGCCGAAAGCTATCTGGTGCAGGACCGTATTCTGCAGGCAGCCAAGGATACCGGCGCCGAGGCGATCCATCCGGGCTTTGGGTTCCTGTCGGAGAACGCCGGCTTTGCCGAGAAAGTCGCTAAGGCCGGGTTGGTGTTTATCGGCCCGACGCCGCACGCCATCCATGCCATGGGAGACAAGATCGAATCGAAGCTGCTGGCCCAAAAAGCCGGCGTTTCGGTTGCGCCCGGATACGACGGCGCACTCGCCAGCGATGCCGAGGCGCTGAAGGTCGCGCACGAGATCGGTTACCCGGTGATGATCAAGGCGTCCGCCGGCGGTGGCGGCAAGGGCATGCGCATCGCCTGGGACGATGCCGGCCTGAAGGAAGGTCTGGCCAGTGCGGCGAGCGAGGCCCGCTCCAGCTTCGGCGATGACCGGGTGTTCATCGAGAAATACATCCACCGTGGTCGCCATATCGAGGTACAGGTGCTGGGCGACAGCCACGGCAATGTTATCCATCTGGGCGAGCGGGAATGTTCGGTGCAGCGCCGGCACCAGAAGGTGCTGGAGGAGGCTCCGAGCCCGTTGGTCGATCCCGAAATGCGCGCGCGGATGGGGGCGCAGGCGGTCGGCTTGGCCAAGGCCGTCGGCTATCAGAGCGCCGGCACCATCGAATTCATCGTCAGCCAGGATAAAGAGTTCTTTTTCCTGGAGATGAACACGCGGTTGCAAGTGGAACATCCGGTCACCGAAGAAATCACCGGCTTCGACCTGGTCGAGGAGATGCTGCGCGTCGCCTATGGCGAGAAGCTGCGGTGGACCCAGGATGACGTTCGGATTGATGGCTGGGCCGTGGAGGCGCGGCTCTATGCGGAAGACCCGTCCCGCAATTTCCTGCCCTCGATCGGCCGTCTGCGCCGGTATGCCGAGCCGCCGCTGCTGGAAGGCGTGCGCGTGGACAGCGGTGTGCGCGAGGGCGATGAAATCTCGATGTTCTACGACCCGATGATCGCCAAGCTGATCGCGCATGGCCGCGACCGCAACGAAGCGATCAACCGGCTGCAGCGGGCTCTGGACGGCTTTGTCGTCGATGGCATTGGCAATAACCTGATCTTTCTGAACGCAGCATTGGCGAACGAGACCTTCCTGTCCGGCACGTTCTCGACAGCCTTCATCGAAGAAGAGTTCGCTGAAGGCTATCACGGTCCGGAGCGGGCCGGGGCGGTGCTGGAATCCCTGGTGCCGCTGGTGGCGACGGTGCACACGATCCGTTCGCTGCGCGATGCTTGCCTCAGCGGGCAGGTGCCAGGTCAGGACTGGCGGCCGTCGCGCGAGTGGGTCGTGCGGATCGACCGCAACGACTACGCGGTCGAAGCGCTGCCCGGCGACAATGGATGCACCATCGGCTGGAACGGCGCCAGCCTGCGGGTGACGACCGACTGGGCCCCAGGCGAGCGGGTGTTCAACGGGTACGTGGATGGACGCCCGGTTACGGCGCAGATCATATCGACCGGCGCCGGGTATCGCGTCAGTCACGCGGGCGCGGCGGTTGCGCTGGAGGTGCTGACGCCCAGGCAGGCCGAACTGGCGGCGCTGATGCCGATCAAGGAGCCGCCGGACCTTTCCCGCCTGATCATGTCGCCGATGCCGGGTCTGTTGTTGCGGCTCAGCGTCCAGGTGGGCGACGAGGTGCAGCCAGGGCAGGAAATCGCCGTCGTCGAAGCGATGAAGATGGAAAATATCCTGCGGGCGGAGCGCCGCGGCATCGTCAAATCGGTGAATGCCGAGCAGGGCGCCAGCCTGACCGCGGACCAGATTATCGTCGAGTTCGAGTAGAGCAAATTCCAATCCGATAGGATCGGGTGATGCTCTGACCCGCCAGCCTGAACGGGTGCAGGCGATGCGAAAGCGCCGGGCAGGATTAAAGCTGCCCGGCGCTTTTTGTTGCCGGTGGGCTGATCAGGCTTTCATCCCGGCGGGCGGATCGGTCGGGACCGTGCCCATGTCGGCTGGAATGGATAGCTCCAGAATTTCCAACTCGCGCGAGGTCGCGGTCTCGTTGTGACGCATGCCGCCGGGGATGAACATGCTGTCGCCCTCGCTGACCCGTTTCTTCTCTCCGGTTTCGAATTCCAGGTCGACCCAACCCTTGACGATGTAGATGAACTGGCCTTCGCAGGCGTGATAGTGCCAGCCGGTCGGCTCAGTCAGGCCCTGTCCGGACTTCATGATCTGGGCGCGCAATGCGCCGTTCGAGCCATCGGTCACGCCAAGGTCGCGGTATTCGAAAAACGAACGACGACCGGGAACGCTGGGCGCGGTTTCGGGCGTGGCGTGGACCAGCTTTTGGCCGGCAATCGGGCCATTCATGACGGAATCGGGCATAGAGATATCCTCCGGTGGTTATTCGCCGAAAGACTAACGCAAGTTCCGGGTTGCAGCAATCGCAGTTGTGCTTTGCACCCATTGGTGTTGCGTCGGCAGCGGCTAAGGGCCTATTGCACCATAGCGTTTTCAAGATTGGCGTGCGCTGCGTGCAAAGGGGTTGTCGTGACCGATATCATCATCCTGCATGAGAATGACGACTGGTTGCCGCCATTCCGGCAGGCCTTTGCTGCCGCCGGACTGACATATGCCGAATGGCACCTTGCCCAAGGGCACGTCGACCTTTCCGCCGAGCCGCCGGACGCCGTGTATTTCAGCCGGATGAGCGCATCAGCCCATACCCGTGGCCATGCTCAGGCACCGGCACTCTGTCAGGCTGTCTTGAACTGGCTAGAAGGACATGGTCGCACAGTTTTGAATGGCAGCCGCGCGCTCTATTTCGAGACCAGCAAGGTTGCGCAGTATACCGCGCTCGCCGCCGCCGGAATTGCAACCCCAGCCACCGTTGCGGCTTTGGGGGGGCGGGCTTTGGTCCAGGCAGCCGATCGGTTCGGGCGCTGGCCGGTGATCGTCAAGCCGAACCGCGGCGGCAAGGGGCTGGGAGTGCAGAAATTCGATGATCCGGCGGCGCTGCAGGCGTTTGCGGCGGACGCCGGCGCGATGGCCGACAGCGTCGATGGCATCTGGCTCTTGCAGGAATTGTTCGAAACCACGGACGGCACGATCACCCGCGCGGAATTTATCGGCGGCAAGCTGCACTACGCCGTGCGGGTTGCGACGGGTGGCAGTTTCGAGTTGTGCCCGGCTGAAGCCTGCGACATCGGCGAAATTCCCCGATTTGCCATTACCCCGGATGTGCCGCGCGACTGGACCGCCGCCGTCGAGGATTTCCTGGCGGCCCAAGGGATCGCGATTGCCGGG
>JAYPXD010000001.1:60688-75674 GCA_038135395.1 Alphaproteobacteria bacterium
AATTCGCCCGCCTGAAGGATGGGCGAATTCTGACCTACGATATCAATACCAATACCAACTATAACCCGGCGGCCGAGCAGGCGGCGGCTGTGCAATCCGGTCCGGCGCGGTTGGCGGCCGAGATCGCAAGACTGCGGGCAGGGCGTGGGACCGCTGCCGCCGCCTGAGCGACCGGCTGATCCGGGTTAGCCGGCGAGTGTCTTGCGCGCCAGGTTCCGGATCGCCGTTGAAACGGCGATTGTGCCCTCGCCCTTGTAGCCTTCGTGGTTGGTATCGATTTCGTTCAATTTGTAGAGGTAGTTGAGCATCATGCCAGCCGACTGCTTCATGCCCCGCGGCGAGCGATCCGCCAGCCAGTTCAGCCGTTCCATCCGGGCGCCATTCGAGAGGTGGAAGTGCGCAACGGGGTCAAGCGCTCGCGTGCCGCCGCGCTTGGCCGTGTAGAGGTACGTCGCTGTCAGCCTGCTGATGATCGGCTTCAGCGTCTCTGCCAGCGGTTCGTTATTGGCCCAGTCCGTACGCGTCAGCAACTGGCGCAGCGTCATCTCTACGTCGGCATCGTCTGGCAAGGCATCCGTCAGGGCCTGTTTCTCCTCGGCCAGAAGGATGGTGTCGCCCAGCTTCTCGACTTCCTGGTCATACCAGCGGCTGAAGCCTGGGATCGGCGAAAGCGTGGCAAAGGTCTTGAGATTGGGGAACTCGTCCGACAGCGCGCCGACGACGCGCTTAATCAGAAAGTCGCCGAAGCTGATCCCGTCCAAGCCGCGCTGGGCGTTCGAGATGGAATAGAAGATGGCGGTGTCGGCAGTTTCTGGCGCGACGCGCTCCTGCTCCTGATCCAGCAATTCCTGCACGCTGTCGGCCATGCCATGCACCAGCGCGACCTCGACAAAGATCAACGGTTCGTCCGGCATGCGCGGGTGGAAGAAGGCATAGATGCGCCGGTCGGAATCCAAGCGGTTCTTCAGGTCATCCCAGCTTTGGATGGCGTGGACGGCTTCGTAGGCGATCAGTTTTTCCAACAGGGCGGCCGACGCCTCCCAGGTCAGGCGGCGCATCTCCAGAAAGCCGATGTCGAACCAGGTCGCCAGCAGGCGTCGGGCATCCTGCGACAGCGCTTCCATGTTGTGATCGTCTTTGGTCCAGTTCATCAGCTCGGCCCGCAGATCGACCAGGAACTTGACGCCCTCCGGTAAGCCATTGAACTGCATCAGCAGGGTTACCCGCGGCGGCCGCAACAGGTCACGCAGATGCATTTCCGCCGCCCTGCGGGCAACGGGGTCCTTGGCGGCGCGGACGGCGTCCATGCCGGCATCGACTTCGTCCGCATCGGTGCCGAATTCGTTTGCCATTAGCGACAGGAAGCGGCGGCGGCCGGCAGGATTGAGCCGCATGTAGGCCCTGCCCAGATTGGCGGCCTTGGCCCGCGCCGTAACCTCGCCGCCGCGGCTGTCCAGGCAATCCCGCATTTGCTCCAGCAGCAATTCGCGGTCGTTGTCCGGCAGGTCTGGTTTCAGGTCAAGTTTGGATACGCCCCGGCGTGTGGCCAGGCCCAGAACTGCGCGCCGGACCTGGTCCAGTGTGCGGTCAAAAAGGTTGGGTTGGACGGCAAGGTCGGCCATCTTTAGATCCCATCTTTATCGTCTGTCAGCGGCAACCCAATTACGTCCCCACAAAACTGAACCGCCCCGATAAGGTGCGGCAGCGCTGAAGTATCCGTAAAGACGGTTGCCAATTCGTAAGCAATGGTGACGCTTAGAATTGCTAAGATTGGAACAGCAGGCAATCATAGCGGGGTCGCCATGTCGTCGCACGGATGTAGCGACGTAACGGCGGCAATCGCGAAGATGCGCCCCTGCGGGCGCGACGTCAGTCGTCCAGGACGCGGTAGCCGCGGGAATCGGACTTTCCTTCCTGATAGTGGACGATCCGATCCGGCGAATGATGGATGCCCAGCAGGCGCATCGTCTTGTCGCCGACAACCCGGAAGCTGTGCGCCTGGTTCGGCGGCAGGGCGATCATATCGCCTGGCTTCAGGCCGATCACCTTGTCCGGCTCGTCCATCATCCAGGCTTCGGCTTCGCCGTCCAGGATCAGCAGCATTTCCCAATACGGGTGCGAGTGCGGCGGCGCCTCATAGCCCGGCTCCGACACCTGGATCCCGGTCCGCATCGGCGTGTCGCCATCGGCAATCAGCGGCCGGTAATGGGCCAGGTCGCCAAAGCTGACGGTTTAGGCATTTTCCAGGCGGGCGACTTTGACGATTTCCATGATACAGAACCTCCTCAATTATTCGGCGGCGACCAACTTCGAGCGATGCTCGGCGTCCCGCCGCGCCCGGCTGACACTGGCTTTGGCGGCGTCGGAGATGCCGAACATCTCCAACGCGTCCATTTCCTCGTCCCGGACCGGCGTCAACGCCAGATCGGTATAGCTCTTGCGGTTCGGGTCGGCCTTGATGCGTTTGCGCAGGCGGCCGATCTTGACGATCATACCGGCGAGCCGCAAATGCTTCCATGCCGTTTCCAGCCAATATTTCGGATAGAACACCAGCATGCTTTCGCGTGGCAGCGTTGGGCGGCGGTCGCGCCGGAACTTCAGGCGGAAATAGCCGCCCTCCAGCGGGTGGATGCCTTCCAGCTTGATGCAACTGTCGAACCAGATCAGCAGCAGCATCATCCGGCCAGGGGAAATGCCCTTGGCCACTGCGCGGCGCATGACGGTCTCCATGTGTTCCGGCGTGTAATAGGTCGACCAGGCCAGGCGGTAGGCGCGTTGCCATTCCTCTTTGCTCATCATGGCGTGGCCGGTGGTGACATGGTTCAGGTCGTACTTGTTCATGTCGGGATCCATCCAGATCCCCTTGGCGTCCAGGTTCTTATGATCCTCCGAGCCGGGCAGGGGCGTGAGATAAAAGAATTCCAGCAGGTCGAGCGGCAATTCTTTCTTGATGATCTCGATATCGCGAACGATGGTTTCCGGCGTATCGGTCGGGAATCCCAGGATATAGCCGGCGTAAGTCATCGCGCCTACGTCCTTCCACATCTGCAGCATGGTCCGATATTCGGTGATCTTGTTCTGGCGCTTTTTGGTGCCGAGCAGGCTGTCCGGGTTGATGTTTTCCAGGCCGATAAAGACACGGGTGACGCCGGCGCGCCCTGCTTTCTCGATAAACCGCGGAATGCGGTGGCAGAGCGTATCGACCTGGATCAGGAAGCGTACATCCAGGCCGTCTTTTTCGCGCAGATAGATGATGCGGTCGAACACCGCCTCCCAATCCTTGTTGCGGGCGAAGTTGTCGTCGGTGATAAAGAACCGGTTGATGCCGCGCTGAAAATTCTCGCGGATAATGCCTTCGATGTCGTCGGCGGACCGATATCGCGACTTGCGGCCCTGCACATTGATAATGGTGCAGAACGAGCATTGGAACGGACAGCCGCGGCCGGCATCGAAGCTGGTATGCGAGCCGGCGGTGTGTTGCACGTGCTCCGGTGGCAGCAGCGGCAGTTCCGCGCCTTCCAGACCGGGCAGGTCGTTCATGTAGTTATAGAGCGGCTTCAGCGCGCCTGCGGCGGCATCCTGCAGCACCTCGTCCAACCGACCGCCTTCCGCTTCGCCGGCGAACAGGCTGATGCCCAGGTCCTGCGCTTCCTGGATATCCGGCGGCAGCTTGGGCAGCATCGAGATGCAGCCGGACACATGGAAGCCGCCGATGGCCACTTGGATGCCGGCAGCCCGCATCGGGCGGGCCAGGTCCATGGCGTGCGGAAACTGGTTGGTCTGCACGCCGACCAGCGCCACCATGCCAAGGCCGCCGCTATCGTGGACCAATTTGATGATCCTGTCCGGCCGCACACGTGTGTTGGTCTCGTCGATCGTGGTCAGCATCAAATCAACGTCGTCGCCAAGCACCTCCCGCCGCGCGCAGTCTTCCGCCAGGCCGTTCAGCGCCGCCAGAGTGTTCGAAGGGATGGCTGAGCGGATCCACTGGATAACATAGCCATTGTCGTCGTAGTGGGATGGCTTGATCATAACCAAATGAAACTGCCGTCGCGCGCCTGGCTTGCTGGAGCGGGTGACATATCGGTTATAGTCGAACAAAGCTTTCATCGCCGCCACCTATTGCTGATGTTTGACTTATCATTTTAGCTGATAACACATACCATGTGGGGCGTCACGTCCACTCGCCATGGCGATGCTGAGCACAACCTCGCTGCGGCCAGCGGCATATGGCGTTGTTGTTGGGGGCGGGCCTGCGCATTAGGAGCGTTATTTCCGCAAGACAAAGCGCAGGATATGGGTTCTGTCCCCGACCAGACGATTGCCATTGCTGACCGTCCACCTGCGCGGTCATGGCTGATTCCTGCCGTTCTGATGCTGGCCAGTACGGTCAGCATTCTTGCAACCGATTTGTATACGCCGTCGCTGCCGCGTCTGACCGAGGTCTTCGGACGGTCGGCCGAGACCGTGCAATTGACCATGACCTGCAACCTGGCTGGCTTTGCCTTCGGGCAACTGCTGTTCGGGCCGCTGTCCGACCGGTTCGGGCGCCGTCCGTCGATGCTGATGGGATTAACGCTGTTCTGTTTGTTCTCAGTGCTGTGCGCGCAGGCCTGGTCGATTGAATCCCTCATTGCGTTTCGGGTCTTTCAAGGAATTGCTGCCGCCTGTGAAGCGGTGATCGGCTTTGCCGTGATCAAGGAATTGTATGGAGAGGCAGAGGGGGTCAAAGTCGTTGCGATCTATTCGATGGTGATAGCCGCGGCGCCGGCCCTGGGGCCGGTGTTGGGCGGCCAGATGCTGGTGCAGTTTGGCTGGGAGTCGAATTTCTGGCTGCTGGGCGGGTTGGCGCTGCTGGCCTTGGCCGCATGCTGGAGATTCTTGATCGAAACCGGACGACCGGACCGGACGGCGCTGCGGCCGACGCGCCTGCTGGCAGAGGCCCATGCCACGCTGCGGGTGCCGGCCTTCTGGCTTTATACCGTGGGTCCGGCGGCGTCGCTGGGCGGCCTGTTCGCCTATGTTACTGAGGGACCATTCGTCTTCATTCGCCAGATGGGTATCCCTGCGGAGGAGTTCGGCTATTACCACGGTACTATTGTCGGCATTTTCTTTGCGACCAACCTGTTGGTGAACCGTCTTTCGGAAAGGGTCAGCGGCAATGCTCTGCTGCGGTGTGGCAGCATGCTGGCCCTTGCCGGTGGCAGCTTGGCGGTGGTGCTGGTCGCCAGCGACAGCGCTTCGCCATGGTCGTTGGTCGCCGCGCTTGGCCTATTCGTTTCCAGCCTGGCGATGATTTACGCAGTCGCGCCGCTGAAGGCGTTGCGTTCGACCACGGCGGCGACGGGCATGGCCGCATCGTGGCGCGGCTGTCTGGAAATTTGCGGCGCTATCGCCGGATCGGCCGGGGTTATGGCGCTGCACGACGGCACGCTGTGGCCGCTGGCCATTCTTCTGGCCGTCTCCGCGCTGGTCGTGGTTGCCGGCGATGTCGGGGCTAGGTGGTCTAGCCGCCGCTCGGAACAGGCGGTATCGTCAGCGCTATGAAACTTTGGGCCATCAGCGACCTGCATCTCGCCTCCGGCATCAACCGCGCCGCGCTGGCTGCCTTGCCCCACTATGGCGAGGATTGGCTGATTGTCGCCGGCGATGTCGCCGAGCGCAGCGATCATATGCACCTGGCCTTTCAATTGCTGACGGAGCGGTTTGCCCAGGTTATCTGGACGCCTGGCAACCATGACCTTTGGACCGTGAACGACGACCCCGAATTCGGCGGCCTGGCCGGCCCGGCCAAGTATCGGGCGCTGGTGGACCTTGCCCGCACCTATAACGTTCTGACGCCGGACGACGAATGGCCGGTGTGGGTGGGGCAGGGAGGGCCGTGCACGATCGCGCCTCTGTTTACGCTGTATGACTATAGCTTCCGCCCTGAGGACATCGACCGGCGGGCTGTGGTGGCGTGGGCCAAGGAAGGACGCGCAGCGTGCGCGGACGAGATGTATCTCAATCCAGCGCCTTATCCCTCGCGCGAGGCTTGGTGCCACGCCTTGTGCGCCGCTGCCGAGGCGCGGCTGGCGGCGCTGGACCCGCTTTTGCCGACGGTGTTGGTGAACCACTATCCGCTCCGGCAGGATCTCGTCCGCATGCGCCGCATTCCCCGGTTCTCGCCTTGGTGCGGCACCGCCATCACCGCGGACTGGCCTGCCCGCTTTCGCGCGCTGGCGGCGATCTACGGCCACCTGCACATACGCCGCACCGACGATTGGGACGGCGTGCGGTACGAAGAGGTGTCGCTCGGATATCCCAAGCATTGGGACCGCAGCGCCGGAGTGCGCGCCTATCTTCGCCAGATTTTACCGGCAGTCTGACGCTGGCTTCGTGTTCGGCGCGTGGATCAGGTCGGCAGCCAGCGCTCGTTTTGCAAACGCTTGAGCCACCAGACTAGACTTGCCTCGGTGTCGATACAGCCGTGGAAGCCTGCCTCGTGCAGTTTGATCGGGCTGAGGACCGACGGCGCCGGTTGGTCGAGCCCGGTCGCCAGCGACCGGTCGGTGAATTCCCAGCTGGAGCCGATCCATTCGGCCAGCGTGTGCCGGCGCAAATTGTATTTTTGCACCATTTCGGCCCAAATCGCTTCCTCGCCAGGCATGGTCTGTTGCAAAAATTCCGGCTTTGGGTCTGCGACCTCCATATTAAAAACTTCGGCGATGGCGCCGAAGATATGCGGCCAGAGCAGCACATCGCCGTTTACGATATTGAAGGTTTCATTGTGCGCCGTGGGCGATGTACCGCCCCAACAGATCGCCTGCGCCAACAGCCGGGTGTCTGTTGCGGCGGTGAGCAGCGGGCCTCCGCCGGGAAAGGTCAGCGGCAGGCCTTGCTCGCGGCGGATTGCGGCCCAGGCGCCTAGGGCGCCAACAATATTCATAGGGCTGCCCAGCGCATTGCCGAAGAGTGCCTGTGGGCGCCAAATCGAAAATCCCCAACCGCGGCCGGCCCATTGGCGTTCGCGGACCAAATCTTCCTGAAGCCAATAGAAGTTTTCATGCTCATGCCGCGGCCAGTGCTCCTTTGCCGGAACGCGAATCGGCTCGACATGAACGCCGTACGCTTTGGTGCCTTGCAGCAAGGCGACATGGCGAAGGTCAGGGGTGCTGGGCTCAACCGCGTCCAACAAATTCTGCAACATTGCCCGATTGACTGCCATTTGCTCGGGATCGCGCCAGCCCGCGACCAGGTCAGGCTTTTCGTAAAGCGCGGCAAAGACAATATCGGTAATGCCATCCAGCCCGCCGAGCTGGTCGCGGCAGGACTGGGCGTCAGTGAGGTCGACCGGCACATGCAACGCGCCGGGCAAGCGGGGATCGCGCCGGGATACTGCGACGACGTCGGCGTCGCCTTCGTCCAGCAAATGCTCGATCACCGCTTTGCCGACGAGACCAGTTGCCCCGGCTACCAGTACCCTGCGGTTCGTCATGGATTTGTATACCTCGTCCAACGCATTTTGCGTCCTGTTCCGATGCGTGGCAATCTGGCGGAAGCTCGATCAGCGCCAAGCGCCGCCAAAAGACCAGGAACGTTCGCCATGTTCAATCCGAAAGACGTCAAGAATGCACCTTTCTGGTGGGATGAAGCCCCCAGGCCTGTGGGAGAGCCCGCTGTCTTGCCGAAAGAAACCGATATTGCGGTAATTGGCTCCGGCTTTACCGGCCTGTCCGCTGCGCTGACGGCGGCCCGCGCCGGTCGCCAGGTGACGGTGTTCGAAGCGCAGGAGCCGGGCCACGGCGCCTCGTCCCGCAATGGCGGCGGCGTCGGCGCTACGCCCTTCAAGATCAAATATTCCGAAGCGGAAGCGAAGCTGGGCCGGGATGCTGCGGTCCGCCTTTACAAGGAGGGCATCGCAAGCGTCACCCATTTGGAACACCTGATCGAATCGGAACAGATCCGCTGTCACTACAAACGCTCCGGCCGTTTCACCGGCATCCATCGCGCCGATGCCGAGCCAGGCCTGCGCAAGGAGGTGGAGCTTTTGCAGGATCGGCTGGGCCTGGATGTGCGCATGGTCGCGCGCGCAGACCAGCATGCCCACATCGGCAGCGACTTTTACCTGGGCGGCCGGTTCAGCGCACACGATGGCGTGGTGCATCCTGGCCTGCTGCACCAGGGCCTGCTGGAGCGGGCCGAGTCCGCCGGAGTGGCGGTGCTGGGGCATACGCCGGTGCTGAACGTGCAGCGCGAGGGCGCCGCCCTGATATTGCAGACGCCGCGGGGCAGCGTGAAGGCGCAAAAGCTGGTGGTGGGCACCAACGGCTATACCGGCGGCGCTATTCCTTGGCTGGAGCGCCGGTTCATTCCTGTGACCAGCAATATCATCGCGACCCAGGAACTGGATCCGGCGCTGGTGCGCCGCCTGGTGCCGAAAGACAACATGATCATCGATACCAAGCGCACGGTGCACTATTACCGCGCCTCGCCCGATGGCAAACGCATCCTGATGGGCGGGCGTCCGGCTATGCGGGAGGCGCATTGGAGTGTTTCAGCGCGCATGCTCTATGACTTCATGGGGAAAGTCTGGCCCGAGCTGGCGGGCGTTGGCATCACGCATGCCTGGGGCGGACGGTTGGGCTTTACCTTCGACAAGCTGCCCCATATCGGCGAGCACGACGGGATTCACTACGCCGGCGGCTATCTGGGCTCGGGCGTGGCGATGAGCAACTACCTAGGCCACAAGATGGCATTGGAGGCCATGGGCGAGCCGGCAGGTGAGACCGCGCTCGACAACCGCAATTTTCCGACAATGCCCTTCTACAGCGGCAATCCTTGGTTCCTCACTGGCGTAGCTGCATATTACCGGTTCCGGGACCGTTTTGGCTGACCTGGCCGGCGGCCCGGCCCTGCCTGGCATCAGTGCGGTCTTTTGGCACGTTATTTGCGCAAATTTTTAATCGTACCAGCGATAATCGCAGACCGTTGTTATGTTTATAAATGTATAAATTTTTATTAAAATACGTCTAAATGCGTATTCAATTTGTGTTTTTCCGGGGCAAATTAACCCAATTTTTTGTGTAATGTTATTCTCACCGGGTAAGTAGCGCTGCTGGTATGGTGCAGCGATACCAATATCGGCATACAAATGTATTTTGACATATCGTCCACCATGGCGAATACGGTGAGATTAAGTCAAATGCAGAAAGAATTTGGAGTGAGAATGTTCGATAAAGATGCGCTGGAGCGGGCAAAGTCGGTCGTTGACCAATTCCGTCAGGTTTATGTTTGCGAATGGGCGCCCGACACGCTGGATGAAATGGAAGCGGCGGTTTTTTCCCTGCGGCACTTTTCGGACGAAGCTGCGAACGGCGAAACCCGGAAAGAGGCCCTGTTGCGCCTGAGCCGCGAAATGACCGGGCATGCGAATACGTTTGGCTTTGATCTGCTCAGTGACTTCGCCTCTTCCATTAACGCTATCGTCAGTGGGGCGCGTGACGTGGGCGCGCGTGAGGTGGATATCTGCCACGCGCATATTATGGCCATGCGCACGGCTCTGGAGATTGTGGCCGACAATCCCGATGGGGTGTTGAGTGCCGACGATGAAAAGCGGTTGCGTCGCGACTTACGCAAAATTGTCCGGATGACCTTCAACTGAACGCTTACGGCGCTGCGGGCCCGCGGGGGCTTCGCAGTCTGGCCCGCGCGATAATCCGCTGAGATTTGGTCCAGCGGCATGATTCAGGCTGGCGATTGGCGTCGAGCTTCCTTACCTTAGTCGTGAATGGCCAGTCCGCTTCAGAATATTCAGGGAAGCGAATCGGCTGCATCATTTCCGTACGTAGTAAGGAGGCTGGTCACCATGTCGAAACTCTGGGTGATCGTTCTCGGTGTCGCCGCCGCCGCGGTTGTCGCTGTAGGGCTTTATTTGAATTTCAACGGCAGCGAGCCAGCCATCTCCCGGGCATTGGCCGCCGACTCCGATACTTTGAAAATTGAGATTGGCGCCAACGAGACCATCTACGGAGATCCCGCAGCGCCGGTCACCATCGTTGAATATGCATCGCTGACATGTCCGCATTGCGCGGCATTCCACGCGGAGACGTTGCCGGACGTAAAAAAGCAATTGTTGGATACGGGGAAAGCGCGGCTCGTATTCCGGGATTTTCCGCTGGACCAACTTGCGTTGCGGGCTGCCGGCCTGGTTCGGTGCGCCCAGCCGCTGCAAAGGCCCGCCATGCTGACATTACTGTTCCGCACCCAACAAACCTGGGCGCGTAGCCAGGACCCCATGGCGGCGCTTGAGCAGATCGCGCGAGCGGTGGGTATGTCGGAAGCGGCGTCGCAGGCGTGTTTCAAGGACCAGGCAATTCTGGATGCCGTCATCGCACAAAGGCTTGAGGCGGAGCAGAAGTACAAAGTTGCCTCTACTCCCAGCTTTATCATCGGTGGCAAACTTTACGCGGGCGGCATCACCGCCGGGGAAATCGCAGAGTTGGTCGCCAAACAATCCCGGTAACAGCAGCCCAAAGGGCTAGCCGCAAGGAGCGTTCGTGCAACTTACCCGCTTGCGCCTTGCTGGCTTCAAGTCGTTCGTCGAGCCTACGGACTTGCGCATCGAGTCCGGCCTGACCGGGATCGTTGGCCCAAATGGCTGCGGTAAGTCCAATCTGGTTGAGGCGCTGCGCTGGGTGATGGGCGAAAGCGCGGCGCGTCAGATGCGGGCCAGCGAGTTGGACGACGTGATCTTTGCGGGAACGGCGGCTCGTGCGGCCCGCAACTATGCTGAAGTTGCGCTGGCAATCGATAACCAGGATGGGCTGGCGCCGCCGCCCTACCGCGATCAACCGTTAATCGAAGTTGTGCGGCGCCTGCCGCGAGGCGGCGCCAGCGGCTATCGCATCAATGGCCGCAGCGCACGGGCCCGAGATGTGAAGCAACTGCTTGCGGATGCCGCTACCGGGGCCCGGTCGACGGCTATTGTCGCGCAAGGCCAGATTGGCGCGTTCGTTGCGGCTAAGCCGACGGAGCGCCGCGGCGTGCTGGAAGAGGCCGCCGGCGTCGCCGGTCTCTATTCGCGGCGTCAGGAGGCGGAAACCCGCTTGCGCGCGGCGGAATCCAATCTTGAGCGGCTGGAAGACGTCCTCAGCACCATGGGCGCCCAACGCCAGGCGCTGGAGAAGCAGGCGCGGCATGCGCGGCGATACCGCAAGCTGCAGCAACAGGCGCGCGAAGCCGAACTGGCGCTCTTTGCCTTGCGCTGGCAGTCCGCTGCGTTAGCGGAAGCAGAGGCTGAGCGAGCGGTCCGATCGGCACGCCTCGGCGAGGAGGAATCCGCCAGGGCTGCGGCCCATGCGGCGAAACTGCATGCCGATGCTGCAACCGCTTTGCCGGTGCTGCGGAAGGCAGAGGCCGAAGCCGCTGCCAGATGGCAGCGGCTCGCGGTGGAGCGGGACGCGCATCAGCAGGAGGCCAAGCGCGTCGCTGCCGAACAGGAACAGGTTGCCGCGCGCATCGTCTCGTTGCAGGGCGACCTGGACCGTGAGGCGTCGTTGGCGGCGGAAGCCGCTGCGGCGTTGGATGCGCTGTCGAAAGAAGCGCGTCAGTTGGAGGCGGATGCAGAGACCGGCGCGGCCAGCGGCCGTACGCTTCAGGCGGCGGTCGAGCGCTGTCAGGACGCACTGAGTCGGGCTGAAGCCGTGGCGGAGGCCGCCGGCAAAGCGCTGGCGGCGGCGAATGCGGACCGCAACGCCGCTGGGCGGCAAAAACGCGACGCGGAAACCCGATTGGCCAGTCTTACCCGGCAGCGCGAGCAGGCAGCGCGCGATCATGCCGCCGCCGCCGGGTCGCTGCCGGCGGACGAGGCGATAGAGGCGGCTAACCAGGCGGCGACCCTGGCGCGACGCGCACGCAACGCGGTTCAGGGCGAATTGGCCAAGGCCCGGGATGCGGAAGCCTCATCCGAGACGGTGGCCACGCAAGCCTCAGAGTTACGGCAGGCAGCGGAGCGAACGCGCCTGCAGTGCAAAACAGAGGCAGATACGCTGCGCAAGGTCCTATCCGGCGTAAGGGCGCCGTTGCTGGACTTGTTGACGGTACGGCCCGGCTATGAGCAGGCGCTGGCGGCCGCCCTTGGCGACGACATTGCGGCGGACCTGGATACGGCCAAGCCGCTGCACTGGCGTGGCGGCCTCGAGCAGCCCGACCAGCGGTTGCCGGAGGACTGCGCGTGCCTCAGCGATTTCGTGCAGGCGCCCGGAGCGTTAATGCCGCGTCTGAGCCAGATCGGCGTCGCGCCAGACCCGCTGACGGCGGCGTCTTTGGCAAAGGCGCTGAAGCCTGGTCAGAGGCTGGTGACCCGCTATGGCGGGTTGTGGCGCTGGGACGGCTATACGGCCCTGCCCGGCGCGCCGACCGCAGCAGCGCAACGTCTGGAGCAACGCAACCGGCTGGCAGCGTTGGACAAAGAGCAAAAAGCTGCCGACGCCGCGCTTGAAGCGGCCACGGTTGAGGCGCAGGCCGCCGCCAAGGCCCGCTCTGTGGCGGTGCAGGCCCGCAACCAGGCGCGGGATCGGCTGCGCGCCGCCGAAGGCGCATTGGCGAAGGCGGACCAGCAGGCTTCCCAACTGTCGCAAGCGCGCGCCGTGGGGCTGTCTCGCGTTCAGACCCTGGCGGACAGCGTGCAGCGTCTGACCGCGGAGTGCGAGGAATGGGGCACGACCCTGGACCAGGCCGACCGGACATTGGCTGCCTTGGCAAGCCCGGCTGCGGCGGAGGCTGCGGCTGGCGAAGCGCGAGCTGCCGTTGCCCGCGCCCGCGAAGACTGGTTGGCGGCGCGCAGCACATTTGACCGCCACACCCAGATTGCTGCTGCCCGGCTAAAGCGTCAGGAAGCAATTCAACATGAAACGGAAAGCTGGCAACGTCGCGCCAACGATCGGCATAGCGCGGCTCTGAGCGAGCGGCTTTCTGCGGAACAGGCCCGGGCCGCGCTTTTGGCGGTGCGTCCGACTGAATTGGAGGCAGAGGTTGCGCGCCTTGCCGATATTCTGGTCGATGCAGAGGCTGGTCGACGTGTCGCTGCTGACCGGCTGGTGCAGGGGGAGGCTGTGCTGGCCGACTGTGAAAAAGGACAAAAAACTGCAGAAGCCGAGGCTGCGGCAACTCGCGAGGCGCGCATCCTGGCGGATTCGACCCTGGCCCAGATGCGGCAGGCTTCACAAAACCTTGCCGAACGGATTGGCGAGCGATTGGCGCTGACGCCGGCGCAATTGCCAGAGGTCGACGGATCGGCAGATGCCGAGAGCCTGGAACAACGTGTCCTTCGGCTGCAACGTGAGCGGGAAGGACTAGGAACGGTTAATCTGCTGGCTGATGAGGAAATCACGGCGCTAGAAGCACGCCTTGCGACGCTGATCGCCGAACGTGACGACCTGACTGCGGCAATCGCCAAGCTGCGCCGCGGCATTGGCGATCTGAACAGGAACGCCAGGGAAAAACTGTTGGTGGCGTTCGAAAGCGTCAATCGGCATTTCGGCCGCCTGTTCACACGGCTGTTCGGCGGCGGCGAAGCGCAATTGCGGCTGGTTGGCCACGATGACCCGTTGGAAGCCGGGTTGGAGGTATTTGCCTGCCCGCCGGGCAAGAAGCCGCAAGCGCTCACGGCCCTGTCTGGCGGTGAGCGAGCGTTAACGGCGGTTGCATTGTTGTTTGCGGCCTTCCTGACCAATCCAGCGCCGATCTGTGTGCTGGACGAAGTGGATGCGCCGTTGGATGACGCCAATGTGGACCGGCTTTGTCGCTTAATTGAGGAAATTGCCGATGAAGCCGGCACGCGTTTTCTCTGTATCACGCACCATCGCCTGACCATGGCACGTATGGACCGTCTTTATGGCGTCACGATGGAGGAACGCGGCGTTTCCCGCCTGGTTTCGGTTGACCTGCGACAGGCGGATTCGTTTCGCCAGCCCCGTCAGTCAATGCGCGCGGCCGAATAAATCGTCCACGGTCACGGGGAAGTGACCGCGATTCGGCCGCTTTCGGTTCGCTCCGTTCGGGCTCCTGCGGTTACATAAGGCTGGAAACGATCCATTGCTGCGACAGGGTCGCTGGCAACCATCTATCGGGAGGCCTCTAGATCATGCGCTTTGTCGGCCAATTATTTGTCGGATTCGTTCTGGTGTTCTGGATTGGGGGCGCTGCTGCGGGCGAAGGTAAGCAGAACCTCGGCCCTGGCCATATGGCGCTTAAGGGATATGACCCCGTATCCTACCAGACGCAAAATGCGGCTATCCCTGGCTCCGCTGAATTCTCCGCTGAATTCGACGGCGCGACCTACCGGTTTGCCAGCGCATCGAATCGGGATGCTTTCAGAGCAAATCCAGTGCTGTACGTCCCGGCCTTCGGCGGATACTGCGCTATGGGCATGGCATTCGGTCAAAAAATCGACGTGGATCCACGAGCGTTCCGGGTTGTTGATGGGCGGTTGTATTTAAACTTGAATTCGGATGTGCAGGCGCGTTGGCTGCAGGATGTCCCTGGGAATTTGGCGCGAGCCAACCGGCATTGGTCGACCATAGCCGGCCAGCCGCCGGCAGCAGGGAGATAACCGGCCAGGTGTGCGGACGGATTTGCCTGCACGGCTGGGCGTTGGACGTCGTTGCGCCGGCCAGACTGGCAGGAGTCGCCTGGCGAAGCTGTGGCAAGTGGGCGCAACGTGGCGTTGGGCGCATTGACCCCTGTCCCTTGCCCCGCCTATGGTCCGCCCGCCTTACACGGGACCGTCGTTTCGGGGTAGGAATTTGCGGGCAATCTGCCTCTGGCGCTTTGGTGGCGAAACAGGCTAGACACTTGCAATGACCGACCCGACGCCCACGACCGACTTCGATAAACGCCTTGCCCGCGCCCGGGACAGGCGGGATTCGCAATTTCGGCCGCGGGGAAGCGCCGCTTCGATGTCGGGTGCAGCCGTTGGCTTGCGCATAGCGATTGAGATTATGGC
>JAYPXD010000001.1:75684-78232 GCA_038135395.1 Alphaproteobacteria bacterium
GCGTTGGATAATTGGCTGGGTACCAAGCCCTGGATGTTGATCTTATTCTGTATTCTGGGATTTGGTGCAGCGTTGGTGAATGTGATGCGGACGGCGCGCGAGTTGGAACGCAAGCGTTGGGAAGCAAAACATCTTGCCGCGCAAAAAGAATAGATATTGATTTCGACCTGTAACCGATACGATCGGGTAGACGACCGTGGCATCGACCGGACACGCAGAAACAGCACACGCCGCAGTGGCTCAACACGCCGCTGACGCCGCGCATAACAGCGACAAAGTGATTGATCCGCTGCACCAGTTTCAGATCTGGTCCATCCTGGATATACACGTCGCCGGCTTCAACATATCGTTCACCAACTCCGCACTGTGGATGGTAATCGCTGCGGTGGTCGGTTTCGGCATTATGCGCCTTGGCATGCGCGAGGCGGAATTGGTGCCGGGCCGTATGCAGAACGTGGCCGAGATGCTGTACGGCATCGTCGCGAACATGATCCGAGACAACGTCGGCGACGAGGGTAAGAAATATTTCCCTCTGGTCTTTTCGCTGTTCTTGTTCCTGCTGTTCGGCAACGTGCTGGGCATGATCCCGTATTCCTTTACCTTCACCAGCCACTTGGTCGTGACCTTCTTCATGGCTGCGGTGATTTTCATCGGCGTGACCATTCTCGGCGTTGCCCGCCACGGCACGCACTTCCTGCGCCTGTTCTTCCCCGAAGGTGCGCCCGCTTGGACTGCGGTGATCTTGGTGCCGATTGAACTGGTCTCGTACCTTTCCCGCCCGGTAAGCCTGTCCGTGCGTCTGTTTGCCAACATGATGGTCGGCCACACCCTGCTAAAGGTGCTGGGCGGATTTGCCGTCCTGATGGGCGCGGCAGGCATCTTGCCGTTGACGCTGCTGGTCGGTATTACCGCGTTGGAGTTCCTGGTCGCAGCATTGCAGGCTTATGTGTTCACCATCTTGACCTGCATCTACTTGCACGACGCCATTCACCTGCACTGACGTGCGGAAAACAATTCACCTGCGCTGATCAGTTGTTTTGATCGGTGCCTTTTGTTCCCTTCTCTAGTAACCGCTCGAACGAGTACGCTTAAAGGAGTTTCACCATGGAAGCGGATGCCGCGAAACTGATTGGCGCTGGCCTGGCTGCAATCGGCATGATTGGTGCCGGTATCGGTGTGGGCAATGTTTGGTCGTCCTACATTTCGGCCATTGCACGCAACCCGGCCTCGAAAGAGGAAATCGGTGCGAACATTTGGATTGGCTTCGCCGTTACCGAAGCTATCGCTCTGTTCGCGCTGATCGTCGCGCTGATCGCGCTGTTCGCCTAAGCGATACGCATCCGTCTGGCGCCGCCTGTCCTGTACGGCGGCCCCGGCGAATCGTTCATGTTCGAGCGACACCCGCGCCTGGCGTGGCCGATATATGTCGGCGCCGGGCGCAATGTGTGTTACTCGGTTGGCGGAACGCCTAGCTCCATCGGAGCCGCACAATGCCCCAATTTGAACCGACATGGTTTGCAAGCCAGATTTTCTGGCTGATCATCGTGTTTGTCGTATTCTATCGGCTGATGAAGTCGATGGTTATTCCTGGCGTCGCCGGTGTGCTGGCCGACCGGGATGCTCGTATTCAAGGCGATCTTGAACTGGCACAGCAACGCCGGGACGAGTTGGAAGCCATGCGAACCGCCTACGAGGCGGACCTTGCGAAAGCCCGCGCTGAAGCGCAGGCGGAACTGGGCGCGGCCCAGGCCCGCATGGCGCAGCAGCAGGCCGCCGCATTGGACGAAGTCTCCAAGGAATTGGCTGGCCAGGCCGAAAAGGCCGAACAGCGGATTGCTGCTGAAAAGTCTGCGGCGCTGTCCGACCTTCGCGCGGTTGCCGTCGAAGTGGCTACAGCAGCCAGCTCCCGTCTGGCGCCTGGCGCGGTTGACAGAGCGCGGATCGAAGCTGCTGTCGATGAAAGCATGGAGGCACGCTGATGAGCCCTACAGGTGTAGTCGCTTTATCGTTAGTCATCTTCCTTGCACTGGTGTGGTGGAAGGGTCGTGGCGCTATCGTCGGCATGCTGGATAAGCGGTCCGATGGCATTCGCAACCAACTCGACGAGGCCCGCCGCCTGCGTGAAGAAGCGGAGGCCATGTATGCCGACATTGCCAAAAAGCAGCAGGAAGCAGCCAAGACCGCCGCGGCAATCATTGAAGAAGCCAAGGCCCAGGCGCACCGGATCGAGCGCGATTCGCAGGCAGCCCTGCAGTCGACGATTGCCCGTCGCCGCGAACAGGCGCTGGAAAAGATCAGCCAGGCCGAGGCGGAGGCTATCCGTGAGGTGCGGGCCAAGGCGGTGGATATTGCCGTTGAAGCCACCCGCCGGGTGCTGGTCGCTGAAATGGGCGGTCCCTCGGGACAAGCCGCTATCGACACAGCGATTGACGAGTTGCCGCGTCGTCTGAATTAAATGTCAGGCCAGCCCGGTAAAGACCAAAATTTTGTCTAGCGCCTGCTCTTCGGAGCAGGCGTTTTTTCTTGGCGGGCCGAACGAGCCCGGTCC
>JAYPXD010000002.1:0-2593 GCA_038135395.1 Alphaproteobacteria bacterium
GTCGTGATGATCAACGATGGGTCCACGCGAATACCGGCGCCGGCAAAGCTGCCGTCGACCGAATAGGACTGGATCTGCGCATTGCGGCCATCGACCTGCGGCAGGCGGAACAACTCCTGGTAAATCGTGTCCCGGTCGTCGAATTGACCGTCGGTCGCAACCATGATGTTTTCCGACCGGTTGACCAGCGCGATGTTCGATCCGCAGCGTCCGACAATCGGCTTGGCCGCATAGCCCTTGGCCCTCAAGTCATCGGTCAGTTCGAATGCCGTATTCAACAGGAACCGGCTGGAAGGAAACATCTGCTTCACGATCGGCAGGATCGCCTTGTTGCTGGTGACGAGCGTCCACAGCGGCTCGAACACCATCACCTCCTCGCGCAACAACACATCGACCAACCGCGGCGGCTGCGTGGCGCGGTCTATCGTGCGATGCAGACGCAGATTTTCTTCATCGTCCTCCAGGTCATGCCGAATTTCATCGAGCGCCGTTTCCCAAGCCCACGTCTTCCAAACCCACAAGATGGGCTCACCGTCGGCATCCAGCACCTGCCCGTCTTTTCCCCATTGCAGGTCTTCGACGCCGTGGACGATCTTGCAACGAATGCCCGCCGCCTCAATCGCCTTGTGCATGAACTGGGCGTGGTAGGATTCTTCCAGGTCGTGATCCAGCATGATGTGCAACAGGCCATCGATCGATCGGTCGCGCCACGCCTCTATCAGGTATTCCAGCAAGCGGGCGGCAGGATCGCGACCGTCCTTGCAGCCAAACGCCTCTGCCCACCGGCCATGCAGAAACCCGGCCTCCATATAGCAGGAGGCCGAATCGGCGTTGTACTCGTATGCCTTGATCCCGTCGGGGCGGACGGAAAAGTCAAAGCGGCCGGTGATCATTTCGCTGCGCCGGTTGCTCCAGGACTGGCGGATACGGGGCCAAAGTGCGGGCGGCAGGTTGAACCGTTCCAGCACCTGGTCGTTCGCCAGCGCAAAATTGGTGGCGTGCAGGAACATACGATGCAGTTCGTTCGTCGCCCGCCGGACTTCGCGCATGGCGGTTTCACTGATGCAGTAATAGGCTGTCATATCGGCCGGGTCGGCCGACAGATTCTGCCCGTGCATCAGCTTGATATAGTTCGCTTGCATAGGATCCGACGGATCCAACCATTGTCGATCCACCTTGGTCGATTTCGGCAGAAACCGGCGCTTGATCTGGAACAACGCCGGATCGTCGACCAGCGTTTTTTCCGCTTCGGTCGGATCGTCGGACTGGATGACCCACCCCAGGATCGACGCATCGGCAAAGGTGCAATCGATCCAATAACCGCCGTTCTTGGTCCGATGCATCGGCAGCTGACGCGACCAGGCCTCGCCCTCGCGCCAGACGCTGTCCTCGACGTTCTGTTCGATGCACCGCACCCAATCGCTGGCCACTTCTGTGACCACGGCAACATGGCCCGTCACTTCAAATTCGCCGCCTTCGTTCCAGATCAGCAGGCAGCCAGGCTCGGGCGGGCGGCGCGCGCCGTTGCGGATCGACTGCAACGCCAACAGCGAACCGTCCGCGATCATGCGGACATGGCGCAGGCGGAAAATATCGTACGCCATGGCGATATCGTCGAAGACATAGCCCTTGGTCAGGTACATCCAGCGCCGGGCTAGCTCGACGCATTGCCATTTGTGGCCCAGATACACGCCATTCATGACGCTGCGATAGGATTGCCGGTTGGGAAATTCGTTGTCGTCTGCGCTGTCGTAATCCGAAGAATAGACCGGCACGTCGCCCGGGCCATGGCCCAGAACGGTTCCGAATTTTGCCGGGGCGGTGGAATGACGATGCTTCATGAAGGGACTCTTGCGCAAGGACGCCCGATTGCCTGCGGTTGCGCCCAGCTGGTTATGGACGATCAGGCTGTGGCATAAGTGGCCTAGTACCGCCTTAGATCAAGCATGATTCGGTATCGAAACTGTAACAATTGCTTGCGCCGCGCCGTATTGCCTGGAAAGTCCGCCCGATGCCTACGTTCCCCAGATCCAAGCACCTGACGCTGTCGTATGAATTCGACGATTTTACCGACCCCTGGGAAAACAGACCGTTTCTGCTGCTGCAGCACGGCAATGGCCGCAATGCCCGGTTCTGGTATCGGTGGATCCCCTACCTCGCCCGCAATTTCCGTATCATTCGCCCGGATATGCGCGGGTTGGGCCAGTCGCTCGGCGCACTCGATCTGGATCGGGATATCCATCTGGAAGCATTGATCGGCGACCTGCTGGCCGTCCTGGACCACGCCGGCGCAGACCGGGTGCATTTCTGCGGCGAATCCATGGGTGGGATTCTGGGGCTGGCGCTGGCGGCGCAGCATCCGCAACGGGTGCAAACCCTGACCTTGGTCTCGACACCGGTGTTCATCGAAGAGCAAATGAAGGCCCGCTATTCCCTCGGCCACGGCTCGCGCACGGACGCTATGGAGAAAATGGGAATCCGCGAATGGGTTGCAGCGACGACCCGCGTCACCCGCCTGCCCGCAGAGGCGGAGCCCGGGCTTTTCAACTGGTATGTGGACGAATTTGCCAAGGGCGACCCGGCGGTGCAGGTG
>JAYPXD010000002.1:2603-15142 GCA_038135395.1 Alphaproteobacteria bacterium
TCGCATATGGTCAATGGCGCAAACGCCGCCAGTTTCCTGCCGCTGGTCAAGCAGCCGGTATTGGGGCTCTACCCAACCGCCGGCCAGATTACCAGCTCCGCCCAAGAGGCATTGCTGAAAGAAAAGCTGCCACAGTTGGAGATGCTACACCTGCCGACAGGCTACCACATGGTGCAACTCTTGTATCCGGAGCTTTGCACCAAAGCGCTGGTTGCATTTTGCGGAAGCCATTCGTAGCTGAGCCAATAACGACCAGGACCTAACAAGGCATACGCTTGCGATCCCATCAAGCGACTCGCCGAAACCGGCGGGAGGCGTTAAATTTCGCGCAAATTGCATGGCAACGCCGCCCATGCCATCAAGAGGACACCCCATGGAATTTCACGCGCCAGACGCCTTCACCCCCATGCGCCCCGGCCTCGTGCCGCGCGAGTTCACGCTCTATCGCGGCGAACGCAAGGTTACCGGCATCCTCTGGCAAAGCGAAAAGCCGCAGGCCGGCGCGCCGCTGGTCATGTGCGGCCACGGCGCCAGCGGCTCACGCCACCAGCCGCCGATCCCGAATATCGCCCAGCACCTGGTGAACGACCACAACATGTTCGTGCTGGCCATCGACGGCCCGGTGCATGGGCGCCGCCAGGTCGGCCCCGGCGGACGCGAAGCGTTCTGGCCGGAATGGCAGCGCGAAGGCACGGAAGCCGACATGGTCGCGGACTGGCAAGCGGCGCTCAATGCCGTCCAGGCCCTGCCGGAGGTCGGCTCGGGACCTGTAGGCTATTATGGCCTGTCCATGGGCACGATCTACGGCGGACCGCTGGTTGCCGCCGAACCGCGGGTCAAGGTGGCGGTGCTGGGCCTGATGGGCATCAGCGGCCCAGACCACTACCGCCCCAAGATCGAGTCGGCGGCGAAGGCGATCACCTGCCCGGTGCTGTTCCTGTGGCAGATGGAGGACGAGTTGTTCAGCCGCGAGGACTGCATCGCGCTGTTCGACGCCATCGCCAGCGAAGACAAGCGGATGCACGCCAACCCTGGCTTGCACCCGGCTGTCCCGATCGAGGAAATCCGCTTGGCCCGTGAATTCCTGCACCGCTACCTGATGGGCACGCCAGAATCGCGCGACCCGGCTTTGCGCGTGTCCGAATAGTCAGAGCTTGTCCCGAACCCGCTCCGCCAACGCCCGGAAGGCGGCTGCCTCCGGGCTTTTCGGCTGAGCGACGACGATGGGCGAGCCGGCGTCGCTTTGCTCGCGGATCGGCAGGGACAAAGGAATCTCGCCCAGGAAATCGCACCCCAGCGCCTTGGCCTCCGCCGCCGCGCCGCCATGGCCGAAGATATGCGCCTCATGGCCGCAATTCGGACAGACATACATGCTCATATTCTCCACGATGCCGAACACCGGAACGCCGACTTTTTCGAACATGGTCAGGCCACGACGGACATCCAGCAAGGCAATATCCTGCGGCGTCGATACAATGACTGCGCCGTTCAGCTTGACCTTCTGCGCGATGGTCAACTGCGCGTCGCCGGTGCCGGGCGGCAGGTCCAGAACCAGCACGTCGCGATTGCCCCACTTCACCTGAAAAATCATCTGCTGCACCGCACTCATCACCATAGGACCGCGCCAGATCATCGCCGTGCGTTCCTCGACCATGAAACCCATCGACATGAGTTCCAGGCCGTGCGCTTCCACCGGCCGCAGCATCTTGCCGTCGCTATCGGGCTTGCGGTTAACACCCAACATGCGCGGCACCGACGGCCCGAACACGTCGGCGTCCATCAGGCCAACGCGCAGGCCGGACTGCGCCAACGCGACCGCCAGATTCGCCGCCACTGTCGACTTGCCAACGCCGCCCTTGCCGGATGCGACTGCTATCACCGCCTTCACCCCGGGGATGCGTTCCGGGTTCATCGGGCTCTGCCCTGCTTGGGGTTGGCCGCCGCCATGTCCGCCGGCGCGGGGCGCAGCCTGTTTCGGCACAGGATCGCTGGCGGCGGTCAGCACCACTGTCGCCGACAGCACGCCCGGCAGGGCGCGCAGCGCAACCTCCACCGCTTTCCGAACCGGTTCGGCCTGTTGGGCCTTGGCGGGATCGACAGCCAACGCCACTTGTATATGGCCATCTTTGACGGCGACGCCGTCCAGCATCGCTGCTGCACCGTTGACGGTCGCGAGGGTATCGCGGACTTGGGCTTCGGTTGGACCGGCCATGGATAAAACTCTCTGAATCTCGAAGATTGGGGACTGTTCAGTCTTGCCTCGGTTGTACCGGAGCACGCTCTGACATATATGAGGCACATCAGTCGATAAAAGACCGCGCATTGCGGATCAAGCGAACAGGAAGCGTTTTCATGCCTCAGCACAATCAAAATGGCGGTGGCCCGTGGGGCGGTGGCAGTGGCGGCGGCGGCGGCGGTGGCCCCTGGGGCGGTGGCGGCGGCCCCTGGGGCGGCGGTGGTAGAGGCGGCAACGGCGGCGGCAGTGGGCCGCAGCCGCCCAATCTCGAAGATGCCATCCGCAAAGGCCAAGATGCTCTGAAAAAGATGGTACCTGGCGGGATTGGCGGCGGACGCGCGCCGATCTTGCTGGTTTTGGTCGCCTTCGCCCTTTGGCTGGCCAGCGGCTTTTACAGGGTCCTTCCCGATGAACAAGGCGTTGTGACCCGCTTTGGCGCCTATGTCAGCACCACCCTACCTGGTTTGAACTACCACCTGCCGTTCCCAATCGAAGATGTGGAAACGCCCAAAGTTACGCGCGTCAATCGGGCGGAGGTGGGCTTCCGGTCTGCCGGTGAAGCCAGCCGCAGCGATCTAGTCAGGGGCTTACCCGACGAATCGTTGATGCTGACAGGCGATGAAAACATCGTCGACATTAACTTTGTCGTGTTCTGGGTGATCAAGGACGCTGGCGAATACCTGTTCAACATCCGCGATCCGGACGATACCGTCAAAGCCGTGGCCGAAAGCGTCATGCGCGAGATCATCGGGCAGACGCCAATCGCCTCTGCACTGGCGGAAGGCCGTGGCGCAATCGAAGCCAGGGCGCAACGCGACATTCAGGCGATTTTGGACCAATACAAGTCCGGTATTCAGATTACCCAGTCGCAATTGCTGAAGGTTGACCCGCCGCAACAGGTGGTCGACGCTTTCCGAGACGTCCAACGCGCCCGCGCCGATCAGGAACGCCTGCGCAACGAGGCGGAGGCTTATCGCAACGATATCATCCCGCGCGCCCGCGGCGAGGCCGAACAATTGATCCAGGAGGCCGAAGCCTACAAGCAAGAGGTCGTTGCGCGAGCCCAGGGTGATGCCGAGCGGTTCAACAATGTCTACAAGTCTTATAGCGGCGCCAAAGATGTAACGGTTCGCCGGATATACTTAGAGACCATGGAAGAGGTCCTGGGCAACGCCAATAAGGTCCTCATTGACAGCGGGACAGGCGGTTCTGGCGTCGTGCCCTATCTCCCATTGCCCGAGCTGCAAAAACGCGCCGGCGCGAAATAACCGATACGAGCAACAGGAGCTAAAACAACATGGGCCGTAATTTGCTCGTCGTCCTCGGTGTGCTGATCATTATCGGTGCAATCGTCGCCACCAGTGCAACCTTCGTCGTCCGTCAAACGGAGCAGGCAATCGTCCTGATGTTCGGCGACCCGCAGCCGGGCGTCCGCGGACCCGGATTGCACTTCAAGCTGCCGTTCGTGCAAAACGTGGTGTATTTCGAATCGCGCATCCTGGACTATGCGCCGCCGCAGGAAGAAATCATCGCCGCCGACCAGAAACGACTGGTCGTCGATAGCTTCGCACGCTACCGCATTGCCGATCCGCTGGAATTCTACAAGACAGTCGGCACAGAGATCTCGGCCAGGGCACGCCTGTCCGGCATTTTGAGCGCATCGCTGCGTCGCGTCGTCGGCAACGAAACCTTGGCCTCCGTGCTGTCGGAGGAACGCGGTTCCATCATGAATCGCATCCGCTCCGACACCAACGAAGCCGCATCGAAATTCGGCATCGACGTCGTTGACGTCCGCATCCGCCGCGCCGATCTGCCAGCTGCGAACGCGGAGGCGATCTACCAGCGGATGCAGTCGGAACGTGAGCGTGAAGCCCGCGAATTCCGCGCACAGGGCGCCGAGTTGGCGCAACGCATCCGGGCACGCGCCGAACGCGAAAAGACCGTTTTGATTGCGGAGTCGCAGCGGCAGTCCCAGGTCCTTCGCGGCGAAGGCGATGGCGAGGCGATCCAGGTCTATGCTGCAGCATTCGGCCAGGATCCTGAATTTTTTGCATTTTACCGGTCAATGGAAGCGTACCGAAATGCATTGAAACCCGATGGCACCACGATGGTCCTGTCGCCGGATTCCGACTTCTTTGCCTACTTCCACAAACTGGCTGGCGGGGCCGGGAAAGACGCGGGCGTGCCTGCCCTGTCGTTGCCAAAACCGATTGCGCCGGTTGCTGCACCCCGTGCGGCCAACGACAATGCAACGGCGCCGATGGCGAAGTCCCCTTCGAACGTAACCGCCGCGGATAAGGCCAAGGCGATTGCGGAAAGTGTTAAGGGGACTGCTGCCGGAGCGGCAGACGCGGCCAAATCCATTGCCCCCACCGCCGCAGGCGAAAAGGTGGATGCTGGGGCGGCCGCCGCAGCGCCAGTGACGCCCGCACCGCAAAACCAGTAGCCCGTGACTGGTGAGGGCGCCGGATAATGACCGATTTGGCGGTTGGGCTAGGCCTGATGCTTGCCATAGAGGGCATAGCCTATGCCCTCTTTCCCAACCTGATGCGCCGAATGATCGCCCGTGTTCTGGCGGAGCCAAGCGATCGGGTCCGCCAATTCGGTTTGCTATCCGCAATTATCGGCGTGGCGATGGTTTCATGGGTCCGTTGGTAAGGCCGTTCGGCGATCACACCTGCTTGAAGACGGCAACCGTTGAACCCTATACGCGACCGCCTACATACTCTTGGCGTTCTGGGATAGGCGCACCGAGAGGTGCTGATTGAAACGCTTTAATCGTTCATGAAGGAGGCCTTAGCCAATGTCTTGGCCGGCTTTGAACCGCGCCGCTGTTGCGGCGGCATCCATGGTGGTGCTGATGTTCGCATCTGCTCCGCCATCCCTCGCAAAAGTACCAATGGAAGGCTTTGCCGATCTGGCGGACAAGGCTCTGCCCGCTGTCGTCAACATCTCTACAACACAGACGATTAAACGGGATTCCGGACCGAACCGGCCCCATTTCCCGCCGGGTTCCCCGTTCGAAGAGTTCTTCAAGGACTATTTCGACCGCGACCATCAATCCAATCGGCCGCGCCAGGTCACATCCTTGGGCTCAGGCTTTGTCATTGATGCAACCGGCCTGATCGTCACCAACAATCATGTGATCGCCGATGCGGACGAGATCGTCGTCCGCTTCCAGGACGACACGTCCTTGCCCGCCACGCTGGTTGGCCGGGACGAAAAGACGGACGTCGCCGTGTTGCGCGTGAAGGCCAACAAGCCCCTGCCGTTTCTGCCCATCGGCGACAGCGAAAAATTGCGGGTCGGCGACTGGGTCGTGGCGATCGGCAACCCCTTCGGGCTGGGCGGCAGCGTGACGGCCGGCATCGTCTCCGCCCGCCAGCGCGACATTCGCAGCGGCCCTTATGATGACTTCATCCAGACCGACGCCGCCATCAACAAAGGCAACTCCGGCGGCCCGTTGGTGAATATCGATGGCGAGGTGATCGGCATCAACACGGCGATCTATTCTCCGTCCGGCGGCAGCGTCGGTATTGGCTTCTCGGTGCCCATGTCGCTCGCGAAGCCGGTCATCGACCAGTTGACCAAGTTTGGCGAGACACGCCGTGGCTGGCTGGGCGTTAATATCCAGACCGTTACGGACGAGATCGCTGAAAGCCTTGGGCTGGGAGATGCGCGCGGCGCACTGGTCGCGAATGTCACAAAGGGTGGCCCAGCAGAGAAAGCCGGTATTCTGGCCGGCGATATCATCCTGTCGTTCAACGGACAGGCCATAGACAAAATGCGCGCCCTGCCGCGGATTGTGGCGGAAACTCCGGTAGGCGAAAAATCCGACGTCGTCGTTTGGCGCAAGGGCAAAGAGAAAACCGTCTCGGTTACCCTCGGTCGGCTGGAATCGCAGGAGGCTGCCAGCGCTGCGGCAGCCAAGGAAGAAGCGCCCCCCAAGGCATCAGGCATCGAGTCGATGGGACTGACCATCGCCGCCCTGAACGATGCCACCAGAGGCCAGTTTGAGATCCCTGCGGAAATCGACGGCGTCGTCGTGACCGAAGTCCAAGATGGCGGCAATGCAGAAAAAAAGGGTATTCGCCCGGGCGACCTGATTCAGGAGATCAACCAGGAGGCCGTTTCAAGCCCGGCTCAGGTCAAAAAAGTGGTCGATGCCGCCGCCCAATCCGGCCGCAAGTCCGTGCTGGTGCTGTTCAATCGCGGCGGCGAACGCCGGTTCGTCGTTGTTTCGGTATCAAAGGGCAAATAGCGCTTGCTTATCGTCGGGCGGTGACGATGTCTGCCGCCCGATAGCCCTGGTAGTACAACAAGGTCGAGAGGTCGGCGCGGTTCACCCAGAACCGCGCCGCTTTTTTGACCGCCGGCTTGGCCTGGAACGCAACACCCATGCCCGCCGCCTGGATCATCGCCAGATCATTGGCGCCGTCGCCCACAGCCACGGCCTCGCCAAGGTCGGCCCCGACTTCGCCACAGAGCTCGCGCAAGGCCGTCAGCTTGGCGTCCCGGTCCAGGATCGGCCGGCCCACTTCGCCGGTCAGTTTGCCAGCCTCGATCAGCAACCGGTTGCTTCGGTCGGCATGAAACCCTAATTGCTTTGCGATATGTCCGGTAAAGTACGAAAACCCTCCGCTGACCAACCAGCACCGCGCACCATGCGCCCGCATAGTGCCAACCAGTTCGGCCGCGCCAGGCATCACCCGTGTGCGCGCCAAAGTGCGGCTGAGCGCGCCCTCGTCCAACCCCTTCAAAGCCGCCACCCGCTCGATCAAAGCCTCAGCGAAATCCAGTTCGCCCGCCATAGAGCGCGCGGTAATCGCCGCGATGCGATCCTTGATGCCGGCCTCGCTGGCGATTTCGTCCAGGGTTTCGGATTGCACGATCGTCGAGTCCATGTCAGCGATCAAAACGCGCTTGCGCCGTGTCTCGCCGGCTTGGTGCAATGCGTGGTCGATGCCAAGGCTGTCGAGCGCGATGGCCAGTTCCGCGCCCGGCGCTTCCGCCAACGGCCAGTCGCATGCGGATGCCTCGGCCAACCAATCCGGTTTGCCGGCCACCGTCGCCAAGCGTGCGAGAGCTTCGAGGCATCTTTCCAATTGCGCGCCACGCAAGGTGCCGGCCGCGGCGACAATGGTCAGGGTATAGGGTGCAGTCATCATGGGCAGGCCTATAGCGCCCGAGGGCCGGTTTCGCGATGTGGCCGATCTGCGCTATGACCGGCCGGCCAGAAGTCTTGATCGTGGCCGGGCCGACGGCATCCGGAAAATCGGCGCTGGCGCTGGCGCTGGCGCAAAAACTTGGCGGCGTCATCATCAACGCCGACTCGATGCAGGTCTACCGCGACCTGCGGATCTTAACTGCCCGCCCTTCCGTCGCCGACGAGGCTTGCGCCGAACATCGGCTCTATGGCGTCATCGATGCGGCCGAACGCTTTTCCGCCGGCCGTTGGCGGGAACTGGCGGTCCTGGCCATTCGCGACGCCCATGCGGCAGGCCAGGTGGCCATTGTGACCGGCGGCACCGGATTCTATTTGGAAGCGCTGTCTCATGGCCTGAGCCCGATCCCAGATATTCCGCCGGATGTATCGGCTTCTGCCGCGGCATGTTGCGAGGCAATGGGCGCAAGCGCCTTTTGCGCAAAGCTAGCCGCCATCGACCCAGAGAGCGCCCGGCGCATCGGACCGTCCGACCGGCAGCGTTTGGTGCGGGCATGGTCCGTCTGGCAGGCAACCGGCCGCAGTTTGTCGGATTGGCATCGCGAGCCGCCACCGCCGCCGCCGTTCCGCACCTCGCAAGTCTGGCTGAACCCGCCGCGTCCGGTCCTCTACCAGCGCTGCGACGAGCGCCTGCTGCACATGCTGGACCACGGCGCCCTGACGGAGGTCGAAACACTGCTGGACCGGCGGCTGAACCCGGAGCTTCCTGCGATGAAGGCGCTGGGAATGGTGGAATTGGCCGCCTATTTGCGCGGCGCATTGCCGCTCGATCAGGCAATCGCAGCCGCCCAACAGGCAACGCGGCGGTTCGCGAAACGGCAATTAACTTGGTTCCGAAACAGGTTGCCGAACGCCCTGCAAATTGACGCGCAATTTTCGGAAAGAATTATCGATGAAATTGTATCATTTATTCGCAAAACGGGTTGACTTGCGAATTTTCCTTGTTTAGGTTGCGCCGCAATATGAAGGATTGCCTTCGCAATCGGCTGTCTTTCTGAAAACCTCCCAAGGATTTGGACGCATGACTGAAGAGCGCATGAATGGCGCCGCCTTGATCATCCGTGCCCTGCAAGACCAGGGCGTCGACACGATATTCGGTTACCCGGGCGGCGCGGTACTGCCGATTTACGATGAGATTTTCAAGCAAAACCAACTTCGGCATATTCTGGCGCGGCAGGAAGGTGGCGCAGTACACTCGGCGGAAGGTTATGCGCGGTCCACCGGCAAGGTAGGCGTCGTCCTGGTGACATCCGGCCCAGGCGCTACGAACGCCGTTACCGGCCTAACGGATGCACTGATGGATTCGATCCCGATCGTCTGCTTTACCGGGCAGGTGCCGACGCACCTGATCGGCAATGATGCGTTTCAGGAGGCGGATACCACTGGCATCACCCGGCCATGCACCAAGCATAACTACCTGATCAAGAGCCCGGACGATGTCGCCCGCGTCGTGCACGAAGCTTTTCAGGTCGCGACCAGCGGCCGTCCGGGGCCGGTCGTGATCGACGTGCCGAAAGATGTGCAGTTCGGCGAAGGCACCTATGTTCCGCCGACATCGGTGCGCCATCGGTCCTATAATCCCCAGACCGAGCCCTCCCCCGGCAAGGTGGATGAAGCATTGGCCATGCTGGCGGCAGCCAAGAAACCGATCTTCTATGTCGGCGGCGGCGTGATCAATGCCGGCCCCGCAGCGTCGGAAACGTTGACCAAGCTGGTGCACACCACTGGCTATCCCTGCACTCAGACGCTGATGGGCCTGGGCGCATTCCCGGGCTCGGACCCGCTGTCGGTCGGGATGCTGGGCATGCATGGCATGTACGAAGCCAACCTGGCCATGCACCAGAGCGACCTGATCGTCTGCGTCGGCGCCCGCTTCGACGATCGCGTCACCGGCCGGTTGGATGCGTTCGCGCCAAATGCGAAGAAGATCCACATCGATATCGACCCGTCGTCCATCAACAAGAACGTGCGGGTCGATCTGGCGATCATTGGCGATTGCGGCATCGTCCTGGACCAATTGTTGGATGGTTGGAAGACTAAAAAGCTGAAAGCCGATGGCGCGGCCTTGGCCGACTGGTGGAAGCAGATCAACACCTGGCGCGAACGCAAATGCCTGAACTATGTCCAGGGCAAGGACATCATCAAGCCGCAATACGCCCTGCAACGCTTGCAGGCGCATCTGGATAAAGACCCGCGCGAAGCCTTTATCACCACCGAGGTCGGCCAGCATCAAATGTGGGCTGCCCAGTACCTGAAGTTCGAGAAGCCAAACCGGTGGATGACGTCCGGCGGACTTGGCACCATGGGCTATGGACTGCCTGCCGCCATCGGCGTGCAGGTCGCCCATCCGGACGCCCTGGTCGTCGATGTTTCGGGCGAGGCCTCGTTCCTGATGAACATGCAGGAGATGTCCTGTGCGGCGCAATACAAGGTGCCGATCAAGGTGTTTATCCTGAACAACGAATGGATGGGCATGGTGCGGCAATGGCAGGAACTGCTGCACGGTGGCCGCTATGCCGAAAGCTATACCGCCTCGCTGCCGGATTTCGTCAAGCTGGCGGAATGCTTTGGGTGGACCGGCCTGCGGGCGACGACCCCGGGTGAGTTGGACGATGTCATTGCCAAGATGATCGCGACCGACGGTCCGGTCATCGCCGATATCTGCATCGCCAAGGACGAAAATTGCTTCCCGATGATTCCGTCGGGCGCGGCACACTGCGACATGCTGTTGGGGCCGAGCGACGAGAACCAAAGCTCCGTGTCCAGCGATGGCATGGTGCTGGTCTAGTCGTGATTTTCGTCCAAACGACAACTTTGAAATAGGCGCCATTTCGGCGCTGGAGGTCTGATTGCAAAGTCAAACAATTGAACGCCATACCCTGTCGCTATTGGTCGACAACGAACCGGGTGTTTTGGCCCGGGTCATCGGCTTGTTTTCAGGCCGCGGCTACAACATCGAGAGCCTGACGGTCGCCGAGGTCAATCCGGCCGAGCATATTTCGCGGATCACCGTCGTCACCTCGGGAACGCCGATGATCATCGAACAGATCAAGGCGCAACTGGACCGGCTGGTGCCGGTGCACTCCGTCAACGACCTGACGGCGGAAGGGCCATTCGTCGCTCGCGAACTGGCCATGGTGAAGGTTGTCGGCAAGGGCGAAACCCGGGTCGAAGCCTTGCGCATTGCTGACGTGTTCCGGGCTCGTCCGGTGGATTCCACCATTGAATCCTTTGTGTTCGAAATCACTGGTTCAGGCGAGAAAGTCGATGCCTTTATCGACCTGATGCGCCCGCTGGGCATGACAGACGTTGCCCGCACTGGCTCGCTTGCCATTGCGCGCGGGCGCTAGCGTCTGTAGAAGCCACCTCCAAACAACGAGACCTTCGCCATAGTGCTGGCTGATAGTCTCGCTTTTGCTTCAGTGCTGCATCTGGCAGCGCATTCCATCCTGTAAATGAAGGACCCGTTACCCATGTGTTCCATGCGTGTATACTATGATCGCGATGCCGACCTGAACCTGATCAAGGGCAAAAAAGTGGCCATTCTCGGCTATGGCAGCCAGGGCCATGCCCATGCCAACAACCTGCGCGACTCGGGCGTCAAGGACATGGTCGTGGGATTGCGCGACGGTTCCGGCAGCGCCACGAAGGCGAAAGCCGCCGGTTTTACCGTCATGAACCCTGGCGAGGCGGCCAAGTGGGCCGACGTCGTCATGATGCTGACCCCGGATGAAGGCCAGGCCGCGCTGTACGAACAGGACCTGGTCAACAACATCCGCCCGGGCGCGGCGCTGTGCGTGGCCCATGGCCTGTCGATCCACTTCAACCTGATCAACCCGCGCTCGGACATTGACGTGTTCATGGTCGCGCCGAAGGGCCCTGGTCACCTTGTCCGCTCCGAGTATGTGCGCGGCGCCGGCGTGCCGTCGCTGATCGCCATCCACCAGGATGCCAGCGGCAACTGCCATGACCTGGCCATGTCCTATGCCTGCGCCAACGGCGGTGGTCGTGCGGCCATCATCGAGACCACCTTCAAGGAAGAGTGCGAGACCGACCTGTTCGGTGAGCAGACTGTGCTCTGCGGCGGCCTGACCGCGCTGATCCAGGCCGGCTTCGAGACGCTGGTCGAGGCTGGCTATGCTCCCGAAATGGCCTATTTCGAGTGCGTGCACGAAGTGAAGCTTATTGTCGACCTGATCTATGAAGGCGGCATGGCGGAAATGCGCTATTCCGTGTCGAACACGGCGGAATACGGCGACTACACCCGCGGCCCGCGCATCATCGACGCTTCGGTGAAAGAGCGCATGAAAGAGGTGCTGGCCGAAATCCAGCGTGGCGAGTTCAGCCGCGAGTGGGTGCTGGAGAACGCAGCCGGCCAGACCAGCTTCAAGGCAAAGCGCCGCATCGGCGCCGCTCACCAACTGGAAGAGGTTGGCGCCAAGCTTCGCGCCATGATGCCGTGGATCGGCGCCAACGCGTTGGTTGACAAAGCCAAAAACTAAAACCGCGGCGCGACAGCGCCTCAGTTTGTATACCGGTTGCAGCGCGGCTATATATGGCCGCGCTGCGCCTGTTTTGGGCGCTGGAGCATTGGTCGGTCGGCAATGGCCATTCCAGATTGCTCATAATGGATCATTCTAGACCGTCAGCACCGGAATGAACGGCTGCGATCGACCGGACGACGCTCTAGAGTTTTTGTGAGGCCCGATGTTTTCCACCCTTCTCGGCCTGTTGAGTCAGGACCTGGCGATCGACCTTGGCACCGCCAACACGCTGGTCTATGTGCCCAACAGAGGCATAGTGCTGGACGAACCGTCCGTTGTCGCTGTCCGCGACCAACGCGGGCGACACCAGGTCTTGGCTGTTGGCCACGAAGCCAAACGGATGCTGGGGCGAACACCGGGCTCTATCGAAGCAGTCCGGCCGCTGCGCGACGGCGTGATCGCTGACTTCGAAATCGCGGAGGAGATGATCAAGTACTTCATCCGCAAGGTCCATAACCGGCGCAGTTTCGTCTCGCCTCAGATCGTCATCTGCGTGCCGTCGGGCGCAACCGAGGTTGAACGCCGGGCTATCCAG
>JAYPXD010000002.1:15152-16451 GCA_038135395.1 Alphaproteobacteria bacterium
ATCCAGGAAAGCGCCCTGGGCGCAGGCGCGCGCCGGGTGTTTCTGATCGAAGAACCGATGGCGGCGGCGATTGGCGCGGGCCTGCCTGTGACGGAGCCCTCTGGCTCGATGGTGGTAGATATCGGCGGCGGCACCACGGAAGTCGCCGTCCTGTCATTGGGCGGCATCGTCTATTCGCGCTCGGTCAGAGTGGGTGGTGACAAAATGGACGAAGCCATCATTCAGTATGTGCGGCGGCACCACAATTTGCTGATCGGTGAGTCGACGGCGGAACGGATCAAGGTGTCGATCGGCTCGGCCTGCCCGCCCGACGAAGAAGAGCGGCGGGCCGCGGTCCGTGGCCGCGATCTGATGAACGGCGTGCCGCGCGAGGTGATCATCGGCGAGGCGCAGGTAGCCGAGGCGCTGGCCGACCCGATCAGCCAGATTGTCGAGGCTGTAAAAGTTGCGCTGGAAAACACCGCGCCGGAATTAGCCGCCGACATCGTTGACAAAGGCATTGTGTTGACGGGCGGCGGTGGTTTGCTGCCAAATCTGGATCGCGTCCTCCGCGAGGCGACAGGCCTGCCCGTTTCGATCGCAGAGAGCCCGCTGGAATGCGTAGCATTGGGCTGCGGCCGATGCCTCGAAGAGCGTGGAGCTTTGCAGGGCGTCCTGATCGAATAGGATAGCTGTAGCGGTATCACCAGTAGGTCACTGAAAACGGCATGGATGAGGCGCCGCATAGCCTAGGCGAAATTCTGGATACCGGGCTGCAAACGGCCAAGCGGGCGCTGCGCCGCATGGCCTATGCGGGCCTGGCGCTATTGGCGTTCGCGCTTGTCCTGGTCGGAAAGATCGATACCCGTATCGTTGACAGTGCCCGCAGCACGGTTGCCGACATCACCGCGCCCATATTGGATGCTGTGTCCTCCCCTCTCTCCAGCGCCACAGAGTGGCTCGGCGACATCTCGGCCATTGGCGATCTGATCGCTGAAAATCAGCGACTGCGGGAAGAGAATGCCAAACTCGAAAAACTCCGCCTGATTGCGCACGATCTCAGGACCGAAAATGCCGGACTGCGGCGATTGCTTAGCTTTGATCCCGGTCCAACCGTGAAATCCGTCACAACCAGAGTGGTCGCGGATACTGGCGGGGTGTTCGCCAGAAGCCTTATGGTGCATGTCGGCGAGGCGCAGGGCGTACGCAAGAATCTGGCTGTGTTAAGCGCCGAAGGCTTGGTCGGACGGGTCCAGAATGTTGGTGAGAGCACGGCGCGCATCCTGCTTGTCACCGACCTGAACTCGAAAATTCCGGTTG
>JAYPXD010000002.1:16461-20310 GCA_038135395.1 Alphaproteobacteria bacterium
TATCGTCGAGTCCGATGGCAGAGGGCATTGGACTGTTAGGCCGTTTGTCGATTGGGATTTGTTGGACTACGTGCGGATTGTCGACTACGGCAAAGATCCGGCGATAGCGATTGCGCGGGAGCGACGGTGACCGCATGGCATTTCCCGATCCGCTTGAAACATCCGGTCCATCCCGTCCAGTCTGGCTGCCAATAGCGGTTCTGACAATATTGGTGCTGCTCTCGGCCCTGCCATTGCCGGCCGGACATGGCCCATTGCCGGACCTTGTCCTTGTGGTTCTGTATATTGCCTGTGCGCGACGGCCCGCAGCCGTTTCGCTAGGACTGGTCTTTATCCTGGGGTTGTTGCAGGACCTGCTGAGTTCTACGCCATTCGGGCTGCATGCATTGGTCTTCATACTGGTTCACGCCGCTTCGTCGCGAGCGGCTGAGTTGCACAAATCGTTTCTGTTGTATTGGCTGGGATTTGTGCCTGTGGCGGTTGTTGCTATGGCGGTCAGCTGGCTGGTGATCGCTATTCACCACGCCAGTTTCATTTCTCTGGATTTGATCTTGCCGCGAACACTTGCTTCAATATTGGCGTTTCCCCTCATCGTCATCCCATACCAGTGGGTAGCGGGGGTGCATCATGATGAAACGTAGCGCGCGCGACCGGCAGACATCTGAACGGCTGCGCAAGATCTCCAGACGCACTGTGCTGCTAGGCGCTGCGCAAATCGCCGGGTTCGGCCTGTTGGCTGCCAGAATGTACCAATTGCAGGTCTTGGAATCGGACCAGTACGCGACACTGGCCGACGACAACCGCGTCAGCGTCCGGTTCGCGACGGCTGCTCGGGGCCTTATCCTTGACCGCCATGGCCGACCGTTGGCGGAAAACCGGACGACCTACCGAATTTCGGTCGTACCGGAGGAAGCCGGCAATTTGGAGGATTTGCTGGATCGCCTCGACCGATTGGTACCTCTTTCCGCCGACGAGCGGCAGCGGGTCCGGCACCTGGCAACTCGGCAGCGGGCCTTCGTGCCGATCACCGCATTTGACAATTTGACATGGGATGAGATCGCGCGGATTGCGGCGCACAACGCCGACCTGCCAGGTGTCGAAATCGCCGCCAGTAACCAGCGGATCTACCCTTTGGCTGACTTGACGGCCCATGTGGTCGGCTATGTCGGCGCTGTGTCAAAGAGCGAACTCACCGGTAATCCCGTCCTGTCTCTGCCTGACCTTCGCGTCGGCAAATCCGGGATTGAAAAGCAATATGACAAGGTCTTGCGCGGGCAGGCGGCGCGCCGGCAGGTAGAGGTCAATGCCGTAGGCCGGGTGATCCGCGACTTGCACCGAGAGCCGGCAAAACCGGGCGAAACCCTGAAGTTGACTATCGATGCAGAGTTACAACGGTTTGCCGCCAGCCGCTTTGGAGGCGATACCGGCGCAGCGGTCGTGATGGATATCCACAGCGGTGAAATCCGCGCAATGGTCAGCCTGCCGTCGTTCGACCCCGGACTGTTTCCCGAAGGGATCAGCCACGCAGATTGGAACCGTCTACGCGATGCACCGGACGCGCCTTTGGTGAACAAAGCGATTGCCGGCCAATACTCTCCGGGATCGACATTCAAGATGATCGTCGCATTGGCGGCATTGGAGTCCGGTCTGATAAAGACAAATTCGGCGTTCAATTGCGCCGGCGTGATGGAATTGGGCAAGGGCAAATTCCATTGCTGGCATCGCGGCGGGCATGGCCGGGTCAATCTGTCCGCTGCGATTATTCAATCGTGCGACATCTATTTTTATGAAGTAGCGCGACGGATTGGGATTGAGCGGATCGCCGCCATGGCTCGCAAGTTTGGGCTCGGCGACCAGGTCGGCATCGATCTGCCGGGCGAACTGCCAGGGCTTATCCCGGACAAAGACTGGAAACGCCGCCGGTTCGACCGGCCATGGCAGATTGGCGAGTCATTGGTCGCCGGCATCGGCCAGGGCTATGTGCTGGCAACGCCGTTGCAGTTGACGGCAATGACCGCGCAATTGGTCAACGGCGGCAAGTTCGTCGCGCCACGCCTGATGGCGCCATCGGACCAGGGACACACGCACCCGGCCACCGGCATTGACCCAGCCGCACTCTCGATCATCCAAGCAGCGATGGCTGGAGTGACCTCCGATCCCAAGGGTACTGCGCTGTCCGCCCAGATCAAGGACCCGCATCTGCGTATGGGTGGCAAGACCGGCACAAGCCAGGTGCGTAGAATCAGCCAGAGAGAACGCCGTACCGGAGTGTTACAAAACAGCGAACGACCGCGAGAAGAGCGCGATCACGCGCTTTTCGTCGGGTTCGCACCGCTTGATGCACCCCGGTACGCGACCTGTGTGATCGTCGAGCATGGCGGAGGCGGCTCGGCGGTGGCAGCGCCGATTGCCAGCGACATTCTGTTGACAGCCCAACGCTCAGCGCCGCCCGCACATGGCAAGGCATCCAGCTGATGCGGCGACCTTGGTCCTCACAACGCTCCCTACTCCAGCCTCGCATCGGTCCCGGGGAGAGCGATACGCTGTGGCGCCGGTTGGCAAATATAGACTGGGTTCTGAACGCTCTGATCATTATCGCCGCTACGATCGGCTTTACGGTGCTGTATTCAGCGGCCGATGGCAATTGGCAGCCGTGGGCATCGCGCCAGATGGTCCGTTTCGGCCTGGGCTTCATGCTGATGATGATCATATCGGTTATCGACTTGCGGCTATGGTGGCGCCTTGCCTATCCGATCTACGGCCTATCGCTCTGCCTGCTGATTTTGGTGGAGCTGATCGGGGTCGGCGAGGGATCGCACCGCTGGATCGCGCTCGGGATACTGAACCTGCAGCCGTCCGAGGTAATGAAGGTCGCGCTCGTGCTGTCGCTAGCGCGCTATTTTGGTGACCTGGACGAGAATCAGGTAGACCGGCTTGTCGTAATGCTGCCGCCGGTGCTGCTGACCTGCATCCCGGCAGCATTGGTATTACGGCAACCGGACCTGGGCACCGCCTCGATTTTGGTCGCCCTGGCTATCGGCGTCGCATTCCTGGCCGGACTGGCCTTGTGGAAATTTGCGGTGGGTGCGCTGGCGCTGGCGGCCGCTGCGCCAATCACATGGAGCATGTTGCACGACTACCAACGCGACCGCGTCCTGACCTTCATCGACCCTGGCCGGGACCCGCAGGGTGCCGGATATCACATCCTACAAAGCAAAATCGCTTTGGGTTCAGGCGGTCTGTTCGGCAAAGGGTTTATTGGCGGAACCCAATCGCAACTAAATTTCCTCCCGGAAAAACACACAGATTTTATTTTTACTATGATGGCCGAGGAATTTGGTTTTGCGGGTTCTATTTTTATGCTGTCGGTCATGATCGGAATTTCAACATTTTTCTTTATTTCTGCTTACAGGACTGAAAGTATTTTTGCGAGAATCGTCATACTCGGCCTATCACTGAACTTCTTCTTCTATGCGTTCATCAATATGGCGATGGTTATGGGGCTGATGCCAGTCGTCGGCGTTCCATTGCCGATGATCTCCTATGGCGGCACAGCGATGTTGACCCTCATGATCGGATTTGGCTTGGTGCAGAGCGCGGCGATGCAACGCTCTCAAACCTAACGCCAAAGCAACGAACTAGAAAAGTTTGATGCCTTTGCAAGAATTTTACCTCGACAAAAGTCAAGCGGACTGGTAGCAAACGCCCCTCGTTCGGGTGCTTAGCTCAGTCGGTAGAGCAGCTGACTCTTAATCAGCGGGTCGTAGGTTCGAGCCCTACAGCACCCACCAACGAAAACAATTGGTTAGACTGATGCGACAAGCGTGGCAGTTTAAGCTAGGCACCTCA
>JAYPXD010000002.1:20320-29161 GCA_038135395.1 Alphaproteobacteria bacterium
AACGAACGCCTAGACGCTGATCGCTTCAGAGCCATCGCAGTACCTGAGACAGCGACAGACGGCTCCATCCGCCTGAAATGCGGGTCCCGCCCATGACATTCCATCATTTTGGCATTATCGGCGCTGGCTCCTGGGGCACAGCCTTGGCTCTTGTCGCGGCGCAGGCAGGCCGCAAAGTCAGTCTTTGGGCCCGCGACCCTACCCATGCTGCAGATATGGCAATCACGCATGCCAACACCCGGCATCTGTCCGGATTGACGCTGCCGCCAGCGATCACGCCGACCTGCGAGCCAAACGCCCTGCGCGACGCCGACGTGATTTTGCTGGCAACGCCGGCCCAAACGATCCGATCGATTGCCGGCTTGTTCGCTAACATTCCTGCCAAGACCTGCCCGGCCGTCATTTGCGCGAAGGGCATTGAGTTCGGCTCCGGCGCGTCGATGAGCGAAGTTGTCGCTGAGGTCATGCCTGGCCGCTGCATCGCCGTGCTTTCCGGCCCCACGTTCGCCGGCGAGGTTGCGCGCGGCCTGCCGACCGCCGTAACCCTGGCCTGCGCCCAGATAGATGTCGCCGAGCGCCTGACGGAGAGCTTGGCGACGCCGACCTTTCGCCCGTACTTCAGCGACGATGTCATTGGCGTTGAAATCGCCGGCGCGTTGAAGAACGTTATCGCCATCGCGTGCGGCATATTGGTGGGCCGCGGCTTGGGCGAGAATGCCAGAGCTTCGCTCATCACGCGCGGATTGGTGGAAATTCAGCGCCTGGCCGTTGCCAAGGGCGGCCGTGCGGCCACCGTCATGGGGCTGGGCGGCGTCGGCGACCTAATGCTCTCGTGCGCCTCCACCCAATCGCGCAACTTTGCGTTCGGCAAGCTCATTGGCGAGGGAATGCCGGTCGCCGAAGCCCTGGCCCGCCCGGATATCATCGTCGAGGGCGTGCACACGGCGCGTGCCATTCCCCGACTGGCGCAAGCCATGGCCGTGGACCTGCCGATCTGCGCCGCCGTCGCGAACGTGCTGCACGAAGGCAGCGACATAGACCGCGAAATGGCCAACCTGCTATCCCGCCCATTGCGGGAAGAAGGGCTTCGGCATTAGAGCAATCCGGCGCTATCGGTCGATGGTTGCCGCCATATAGTGCTTGTACGCCTGCGCATGCGCGGCGCGGGCCACCACTGACTCCGACGCAGAGGCGAGCCGTTCCTCCCGATGATAGTAGCCGTAGCGATCCTGGCCCCGCACCAGCAGAGCGCTATTCACCGGTTCCGTCATTGGCTTCACATGCGCCGGAATATAGCTGACGCCGACGCCAATGCGCCGGTCGTTGCTCCGGTTCGGACCCGAGCAATGGGGCGTGTGGGTATGGTGCAGTGACATGGCTCCGGCCGGCACCGGCACCAGCACGCCGTCATCGTCGTTGAAACGCCCGAAGATGCCCTTGCCGCGGCGGATCAGGTGGTTCGGCTGCGGGTCCTCGATATGCGGCAGCGCGCCTTCCCTGTAGACGCCGGGGACCATCCGCATGCAGCCGGCGGCCTCGGTTGCGTCGGAGAGGGCGACCCAGGCGGTGACGTGCTCCGCTGGCGAGAGGTGAAAATAGTCGTCGTCCTGGTGCCAGATGATGACAGCGTCGGTGTCAGGCTCCTTGATGTGCATGGTCAGGTGGTAACAGAGGATATCCGGCCCGATCAGGTCCTCCACCGCGTCCAGCACGGCAGGGTGGTGGACGATGGCGTCGGCCCAGTCGAACAGCAGATGCGACTTGGAGCGCTCAGGGAAGGTCAGCCGCTTGCCGTCGCGGCGCTCAAAATCTTCCAGGCCGGCCCGGAAGCGGGCGACTTCTTTGGGCGTAAGCACGGGCACGGGGCCGGTGAAGCCGTCACTCCGGTATTGGCGGGCCTGGGCTTCGGTCAGTTTTTTGGGCATGGAGATTCCTTCCGCTCAGCCGGCGATGCGGACAATGACATTACCGTAGCGATCGACCGTCGCCGTCTCGCCGGGCAAAATGACGGTGGTCGCGTCCAACTGAGTCAGGATGGCAGGGCCTTGGATACGGACGCCGGCGGAAAGCTTGCCGCGCTCGTAGATCGGCGTCGCCACCGGTCCTTCGTCGAACCAAACATTGCTGCGGTCGGTCAACGCCTCGGCTAGCGAACCGCCGTCCTGCTTTTCGACCAGCCCCGGCCGGGCGAGGTCGCAGGCGGCGGAGACGCGGAGGTTGACGATCTCCACCACCGTGTCGCGCTGGGCGAAGGTGTAGAGCTGCTCGTGCAGATTGTGGAACCGCTCCACCGCCTCAGCCGCACTGGCTTCGGTGACGGCCCCCTCCGGCCAGTCCACCGTCAGTTCGAAGCCCTGGTGGCGGTAGCGCAGGCTGGCGGAGCGGCTCTTGCGGCGGGCGGCGGCGGGGGCGTTCTCGCGGGCGAACCAGGCGTCGGCCTCCCGGTCCAGGTGGGCGAAGACCGATGCGATGCGGGCGCAATCGTAGGGCGGGGCCTCGACGCAGGTCTGGGCATAGTCGGCACGCAGGGTCGAGACCAGCAGGCCGATGGCGGAGAGCACGCCGGGCGAGGGCGGCACGACGATGGTCTTCATCCCCAGCAGGCGGGCCATCTCGCTGCCGTGCAAGGGGCCTGCGCCGCCAAAGGGGATAAGAGCGAACTGGCGCGGGTCCTCGCCGCGCTCGACAGAGATGACGCGGATCGCGCCGACCATGTCGTTGTTGGAGATCGCGAGAATGCCCTTGGCCGCGTCCTCTATCGAGAGGCCGAGGGGGCGGGCCACGTCGTGCTCCACGGCGGCGCGGGCGGCGTCCACGTCCAGGCTCATGCCGCCGCCGAGCAGCGAGGGCGGCAGGCGGCCCAACACCAGATGCGCGTCGGTGACGGTAGCGCGCTCGCCGCCCTGACCATAACAGGCAGGGCCGGGATGCGCGCCCGTCTGGGTCAGGCTGGCAATGGAGCCGCCACCAGTGCCGACCGTGTTGATGTCGATCATGGGGAGGGCCAGCGGCCACTCGCCGATCTGGCCGCTTTCGGAAAGGCGGAACTGGCCGTCCTTGATCATGCTGATGTCGGCGGAGGTGCCGCCGATGTCGATGCCGATGACGTTCTGGAAGCCCGCCGACTCGCCGACGAAGCCCGCGCCGACCACGCCCGCTGCCGGGCCGGAAAGCGCGGTGTAGGCGGGGGCCGTGCGCACCTCCGGCGCGCTGACGACGCCGCCGTTGGATTTCATGATCAGGAGGGGGGCGACCACCTTCTCCGCCGCCAGCCGCTCCTCCAGCCGGGCGACATAGCGGGAGACAGCAGGCATGACGTAGACGTTGAGGACGGTTGCCATGCTGCGCTCGTATTCGCGCACCAGCGGCAGCACGTCGGAGGAGATCGAGACCAGGGCCTCCGGGTGCTCGGCCAGGATCAGGTCGCGGGCCTGCTGCTCGTGCGCCGGGTTGGCGAAGCTGTGCAGGAAGCAGACAGCGATGGCGGTGATGCCGCGGTGTTTCAACTCGCGGGCGGCGAGGCGGACGGTTTCGGGGTCGAGCGGCGTCAGGACCGAGCCGTCGGCGGCGGTGCGTTCCGTCACCTCGAAAATGCGGTCGGCGGGAACCGGGCGGGTCGGCTTGATCCAGGAGAACAGGTTGGCGCGGCGAGGGATTTCCTGCCGCCCGATCTCCAGCACGTGCCGGAAGCCGGCGGTCGTCAACAGGCCGGCCTCGGCCCCCTTTCCCTCCAGGATCAGGTTGGTCGCGACTGTGGTGCCATGGAACACCTGGCCGAGGTCTGCAGGACTGATTCCCGCCTGCTCCACGGCAAGGCCGATGCCGGTCATGAATCCGCGGGAGGGGTCGTCCGGCGTCGAGGGGGTCTTGGCGGTCCAGGATTGGCCGGTGTCGCGGTCCAGCAGGGTGACGTCGGTGAAGGTGCCGCCGGTGTCGATGGCAACGGCGTAGCGGAGGCCGGGGGCGTCGCTCATTCCGCTGCCTCCAGCGTCTCCAGCGAGTCGCGATAGCCTCTGCGGTGGAACAGGCCGGTGACCGGCGGCCGGTCGCTGCGACGAGCTTCCGTGGCGGCGGCATCGACCGAGCGGCCATCGGCGCTGAGGACGACGCCATAGTCGCGGGCGGCGGCTTCGGGGCTGACATAGCCGTTCAGCACGTCGGCCAGCACCCGCTCCGGCTCGCGGTCGAAGGGGTGGCCCCAGCCGCCGCCGCCGCCAGTCTCCAACCGCAGCACCTCGCCACGCTTCAGCACGTTGCCGTCGCTGAAGGGGTTGAGTTCCCGTTCCTGCGCAGTGCCGGGGTTGACGACGACGCGGCCGCTGCCGCCGTTCCGTCCGCCCTTGACGCCCCAGGACGGCATGGCGACGCCGTCAATGCGGAGCGCGAAGGTCGCCTGATCCGCCAGCACCTCCACCTCCCGCACCACGCCCGCGCCGCCGCGCCAGCGGCCCGGCCCGCCCGAGTCCCTGTTCACGCCATAGGCGCGCACGCGGACGGGATAGTCGAGTTCGAGCATCTCCGCCGGGAAGTTCTCCTGCGCGATGTAGTAGACGCTGTCGATGCCGTCGGCGTAGGGCCTGGCGCCATAGCCGACGCCGAGCCCGTCCGACATCAGGAAGGTGTTGCCGTCCTTGTCCACCCCACGCGCGAAATAGATCACATAGGCGCAGTTCGCCGCCATCGACTCGCCGCCCGCCGCGTTCACCAGCCCCATGGTGGAGGACAGAAGCCGCATCATGGTGAGCCCGCGCTGGCCCAACGGCGCCGGCCATTTCGGCTGGAGAAGGCTGCCGGGGCGCAGCACGATCTCGTCAATCGCCTTGCCGGAGCCCCAGTTCAGCAGCAGCGTGCGGTCGCCGCCCAGCAGGTACATGCCCATCATCGCCCGCGGCACCGCAGGGTTGACGAGGTAGTTGATCGGCCCCGGCGCCTGGTCGTCGCTGGCGGAGAAGTCGAGCACGGCGCGGCCGTTCTCAGACACTTGCAACTGCATCCGCATCCAGAACGGGCCGTTGCCGTGTCCGTCATGGTCGAGCGCGTCGGCGAAGCTGTAGGTGCCGGGAGGAAAGGTCTCGGCCAAGCGCTTGCGCGCGGCTTGCTCCGAACGGTCAGCCAGTTGCACGAAGGCGTCGGCGATGACGGCGCGGGGGAAGCGCTCCGCCAGTTCCAGCATGCGCTTTTCACCAAGGCGGACGGCAGCGATGCAGGCGCGCATGTCGCCGCGCACCATCTCCGGAAATCGGGTGTTGCGCTGGAAGATGCGCATCAGTTCCTCGTTCACCACGCCGTCGCGGGCGAGGCGGACGGGCGGGATGATGACGCCTTCCTGAAAGATGTCGGTGCAGTCGGGCGAGATCGAGCCGGGCCGCATGCCGCCAATGTCGGCGAAATGCGCCCAGCTTTGCGCGACGGCCAGAATCTCGCCATCGACGAAGATCGGCTGCACAAACACCTGGTCCGGCGAGTGCGAGACCGCGCCCTTGGAGCCGTAGCAGTCGTTGTACCAGTAGAGGTCGCCCGGCCGCATGGTCTCGATCGGGTAATGCTCGAACACCGGGCGGACCGGGTCGCCGAAGGAGGGGCGGTAGGCGCCGACGATCAGGTCGCCGTTGTGGTCGAACAAGGCGACGAAGAAGTCTTTCTTCTCGCGGATAAAGCCGGACATGGCCGTGCGCTCGATCAGCGCCTCCATCTCCTTCTGCGAGGATTGCAGCGCGCCGCGGATCACCTCCAGGCTGACGGGATCGCAGGCGGTTTCGGCTACCTTAGGCTCCAGTGCTATATTCATGACGCGACCCCGTGGTTGTCAGCGGATGGCCAAGGCCACCTTCGGCAACAGCCTAGCGCCACGGCAAGCCCGATGCCAATGGCTGCCTGCACGGCATCGCCTGGCCCCGGCCTATTGCGCCGGAACAGCCGCCATCCTGCGCCGCCATTGGCGCAGCCAAAGCGCCGCCGCCATCGAAAGCAGCAGCAATGGCAGGGCGCCAAGATTGACCCAGGTCCAGCCGAACGCGTCCATCAGGGCGCCGGACGATACGGCCCCCATAGCGACAACCGAAAAGATGATGAAGTTGGTTGCTGCCTGCGTTTTGGCCCGTTCCGCCGGACGGTGCGCTTCGGTCAGAAGGTTGGTTGAGGCGGTAAACGCAAAATTCCAGCCTAACCCCAACAAAGCCATTGCCGCCCAGAAGTTCAGCACCTGCTCGCCGAGCAACGCGATGAACACGCACACGGCCTGAAGCCCGATCCCCATGGCGATGACCCTTGTCACCCCCAGCCGTTTGATGATCGAGCCTGTCACGAACCCCGGCGCGTACATAAAAAAGATATGCCACTCGATCACCAGCGCCGTTGACGAGAATGCATGATGGGCATGATGCATCGCCAATGGGGTTGAGGTCATCAGCAGATTCATCACCGCTTGCCCGACCGTGGCGCAGAGCGTCGCGACGACGAACACCGGCTGGCGCATGATCTGGCCGATGGGGCGGCCGCTATCCTTGGCTTCTTCCTTGGAAAGCTTGGGAATATCGACGGCCATGACGACCAGCCCGCTCATGATCGTCAGGCCGATCAGGAACATGTACGAAGCCATGAACGGCCGGTCGGCAACCATGGTCTCGCCCAGCTTCGCCAGTTCCGGCCCGACAAAGGCCGCCACCAGCCCCCCGGTCAACACCAAGGAGATGGCCCGGCTCTTAAAGTCATCCGACGCCACGTCGGCGGCGGCAAACCGGTACAACTGGGCAAAGCCGGAGAAAAATCCAAACAGCAGCGCACCCAGGCAGAACATGAAAAATCCCGCGGTCTCAATGCCCCAGACACAAGCGATCCCGCCGGCCACGCCGATGGCGGACCCCGCCGCAAATCCCGGCCCACGGCCGATCCGGCGCATCAGCAAGGATGCGGGAATGCTGGCCGCCGCCGTTCCGACAACCGCCAGGAAAATCGGCACCGTCGACAAGGATTTGTCGGGCGCGATCTGGTAGGCGATCAGCGGGCTCGTCGCCACCAACAGGGAGCGGCCGGAGTTGTAAAACATCTGGCAAGTGGCCAGCACCGCCACATTGCGCCAGTCCCGCCGGGTATTGGTTTGCGGACTCGTACCGTCGCTCATCGAAATCATTACCTGTAAAAGGGTGCCTTGGGCCAATTGGCGTTTATGCTAGGCGTCCCTGTATCGCCCGTGCAACCCAGGCAAAGTGCGCACCGTTGACACCGACGTTCGCCCCTTGCCATTGTGGCGACCCAATCAGGAGGAAACATCATCATGTCTCGCGTTCACGTCATCGCCGTCATCACCACCAAGCCCGGCAAACGGGACGAGGTGCTGGCGCTGTTCCGCGCCAACGTTCCCGCCGTGCTGGCCGAGGACGGCTGCATCGAATATGGCGCGACCGTCGATTGCGCCGACGCCGGCTTTGCCACCAAATACGGCGCCGATACCTTTGTCGTCGTCGAGAAATGGGCCAGCCTGGCTGCCCTGGGCGCCCACGCCGCCTCGCCGCACATGAAGGCCTATGGCGCCAAAACCAAGGATATGCTGGCAGACCGCGTCATCCATGTGATGTCCGACGCCTGAGGCAGAAACGCTCCATCCACCCCCGGCGGCGAGCCGCTGGCCGGGGGCCGACATTCGGCCTCGCATCTTGCCCTTATCATTCCGGCTAAGCTCGGCTATACCGCTGCGGTTCACCAGTTTTGCGCAGCAGAGGTTTGCGGGTTATGGGTAATGTGACCGTCGTCGGCGCCCAATGGGGCGACGAAGGCAAAGGCAAAATAGTCGATTGGCTATCCGTCCGCGCGGACATCGTCGTCCGCTTCCAGGGTGGCCATAACGCCGGCCATACGCTGCAGATCGGCGACGCCACCTACAAGCTGTCGCTGCTGCCATCCGGCCTGGCGCGCGGCAAGTTGTCGGTGATCGGCAATGGCGTCGTCATCGACCCCTGGGCGCTGCTGGCGGAGATCGACCGCGTGCGCGGCCAGGGGCTCAAGATTACGCCCGACATCCTGCGCGTCGCCGAGAACGCCACGGTGATCCTGCCGTTCTACGGCGCTATCGACCAGGCGCGCGAGAAAGCCCGAGGCAAGGGCGCCATCGGCACCACCGGCCGGGGCATCGGCATCGCCTATGAGGACAAGGCCGCCCGCCGCGCCATCCGCATGTGCGACCTGTCCGAACCGGAAACCTTGGCGCTCAAGGTCCCGACCCTGCTCGATCATCACAACGCCTTCCTGCGCGGCCTTGGCGAGCCGGAGGTCGATGCCGGCGAACTGCTGGCAAAGTTGGCCGAAGTTGCGCCGAAGCTCGCGCCTTACGCCGAGCCCACCTGGCGACGCCTGCATGACGCCCGCAAGGCTGGCAAGCGGCTGCTGTTTGAGGGCGCGCAAGGCGCGATGCTGGATATCGACCACGGCACCTTTCCCTATGTCACCTCGTCGAACACCGTTGCGGCTGCCGCCTCCAGCGGCTCCGGCGCGGCGGCGGATGCCGTCGGCTATGTGCTGGGCATCACCAAGGCCTATACCACCCGCGTCGGCGGCGGCCCCTTCCCGACCGAACAGAACAACGCCATCGGCCAGCGCCTGGGCGAGCGCGGGCGGGAATTCGGCACGGTCACGGGCCGCGCCCGCCGTTGCGGCTGGTTCGACGCCGTCATGGTGCGCCAGGCCATTCAGGTCGGCGGCATCGACGGCATTGCGTTGACCAAGCTCGATATCCTGGACGAGATGCCGGAACTTAAAGTCTGCGTCGCTTATGAAGACGCCTCGGGCAAACGCTATGACTACCTACCGTCGTCGATGAAGCTGCAGGCAGAGTTAACGCCGGTATAC
>JAYPXD010000002.1:29171-32165 GCA_038135395.1 Alphaproteobacteria bacterium
ACGCTGGAAGGCTGGAGCCAAACCACCTACGGCGCGCGCTCCTGGGCCGACCTGCCGGCGACCGCGGTCAAATACGTGCGCCGCATCGAGGAACTGATCCAGGCGCCGGTGGCGCTGCTGTCCACCAGCCCGGAACGGGACGACACCATCCTGGTCCGCGACCCGTTCGCGGACTGAGGCAGCCCCGGCCTCAGCCGACTCGTGCCATCGACGCTCCGTCTACCGGCAATTCAATGCCGGAAACAAACCGCGCCTCGTCGGAGGCCAGGAACAAGGCCGCGTTGGCGACGTCCCAGGCGTCGCCCATCCGGTTGTTGAGCGGCACCTTCGCGTGCCGTTCCGCCTCGATATCCTCACGGCTGCGGCCGGTAAACTGCATCCGTCGGTCAACCGCCATCGGCGTGTTCATCAGCCCTGGTAGGATTGCATTCGCCCGGACGCCCCGGTCCGCGTTCTGAATGGCAAGCTGGCGGGTAAAGCCGACCATCGCCAATTTGCTGGCAGGATAAGTTACGGTCGGATGCCCGGTCCAATAGGCCGAGGCCGACGAAATGTTGATGATCGAGCCCGCGCCTTGCGCCCGCATGATCGGCAGAGCGTGGCGACAGGCCAGAATGCAGCCGAACAGGTTGATCTCCATGATCTTGCCAAAGGCTTCGGCCGTGACGCTGTCCATTGGCGCATCGCCGAACTCGACGCTGACGCCAACATTGTTGTCCAGAATATCCAAGCGACCCCAGCGCTGGCCGCAAGACTGGACCGCGGCCTTGAGCGAAGCTTCGTCGGTGACGTCCGCTGCTGCGGCTTCCGCCACGCCGCCCTTGTCGCGGATCATGGCTGCGGTTTCCTCCGCCGACGCCAAATGCCGGTCGACGCACAGGACCCGTGCGCCTTCTCTTGCAAACGTCAGCGCCGTCGCGCGCCCGTTGCCGATGATATCCCCGGTCGTCGGCCCCTGGCCCGCACCGATGATCACCGCCGTTTTGCCGTCCAAGCGCATAGCCTTCCTCCCATTTCGGAAATTCGGGTACTCATTCACGCCAGAAAAGCTATCGTGACCCCAGCGAAATGCCAAACCTTCGCGCAGGCCCGCGCGAGAAATCAGGGAGAAACTCCATGCAATCGATCGACGGTAAAATCGCCTGGGTCACGGGCGCCGGCACAGGCATCGGCCGCGCCGGCGCGTTCGCATTGGCGGCGGCGGGCGTGACCGTCTACCTCTCCGGCCGGCGCGTGCCGGAATTGGAGGCGGTCAAAGCCAGGATCACCGCCGCGGGCGGCAAGGCGGAAGTCGCGCCGCTGGACATTGTCGATGGCGCTGCCTGCTATGGCGTGGTCGACCGCATCATGAAGGAACAGGGCAGGCTGGATATCGTGGTGAACAGCGCCGGCCTGAACCGGCCGAAACGGCGGTGGAAGGATATCGACCAGGAAAGCTTTCACATCGTCGTCGATGTCGACCTGAAAGGCGCATTCAACGTCTGCCACGCCGCCATCAAAGTGATGCGCCCGCAACGGGACGGCCTCATCATCAATGTCTCCTCCATGGCAAGCCAGGGCCGCAGCGGCGGCGTATCGGGCTTCCCCTACGCGGCGGCAAAGCATGGCATGAACGTGATGACCGAGAGCATCAACGACGAACATGCGCATATGGGTGTGCGCGCCTGCGCCTTTTGCCCTGGCGAGGTCGCGACCGAAATCCTGGACAAGCGGCCAAAACCGCCCAGCCCGGAAGAGCGCGCGCGCATGGTGCAGGAGGAAGACTGCGGCGAGACCATCCTGTTCGTCGCCCGCATGCCGCGGCACGTGTGCGTCAATGAAATCCACGTCTCGCCCCTGTGGAACCGCGGCTACATGGGATCGCCGGATTTCACCGTGACGAGAGACGACTAGATCCCGATCCGACTGGATCGGGCGAATCTGCTCTAAATCTCATTATGAGAGCGTCGCAACAGCCTGGAGCCGCGACGGCGCCTACGTTAAAGTTTCCGCCAACAGGCCCTCACCCGGGCAGTCATTCGCGGGAGTTCGTAACGCATGAGCAAGTCAGAATCCAAACCGGCCGCCGTCGAGGTCGTCGTCGTCGGCGCCGGTTTTTCCGGCCTTTACCTGATCCATAAGCTGCGCGGCCTCGGCCTGTCGTTCCGGGTATTCGAGGCCGGCAGCGGCGTCGGCGGCACCTGGTACTGGAACCGCTATCCCGGCGCGCGCTGCGACGTGGAAAGCATGCAGTATTCCTATTCCTGGGACCCGCAGTTGCAGGAAGAATGGCGCTGGAGCGAGACGTTCGCGCCGCAGCCGGAAATCCTGAAATACGCCAACCATGTCGCCGACCGGCACGACATGCGCCCGCACATCGAATTCAACACGCTGGTCGAGGCCGCGGAGTTCGACGAGGCGACCAACCGCTGGTCGATCAAAACCAGCCAGAGGGAGACGGTCTCCGCCCGGTTCTGCATCATGGCGACCGGCTGCCTGTCCGCGCCCCGCGCGCCGGAGATCGAAGGCGTCGAGAGCTTCGCCGGCCCGACCTACCATACTGGCCAGTGGCCGCATGAAGGCGTCGATTTTTCCGGCAAGCGGGTCGGCATCATCGGCACCGGCTCGTCCGCCATCCAGGCTATCCCGGTCATCGCCGCCCAGGCCGGCCACCTGACCGTGTTCCAGCGCACGCCGAACTATTCCATTCCTGCCCGCACCACGCCGATGAACGACGCCTATGAGCGTGAGTGGAAGGATAACTATGCCGAGCGGCGTGAAATCATGCGTCACACCGCGGTCGGCAATTTCTATGAGCGCGCCGCTATTTCCGCTCAGGACGTGACGCCGGCAGAACGGCAGCGCATCTTCGAGGAGCGTTGGGCCATTGGCGGCACCCGCTTCATGACCGCCTTCAACGACCTAGCCACCAATGCCGAGTCGAACGAGGCTGCGGCGGAATTCGTGCGCGGCAAGATCCGCGAGATCGTCAAGGACAAGGCCACGGCAGAGCGC
>JAYPXD010000002.1:32175-43272 GCA_038135395.1 Alphaproteobacteria bacterium
GCCAAGGACTATCCCATCGGCACCAAGCGCATCTGCGCCGACAGCCATTATTTCGAGGCCTATAACCGCGACAATGTCCGCCTCGTCGACATAACCGAGGAGCCGATCCACCGGATCACCCCGACCGGAGTGGTGGCCGGGGCGGAAACCCACGAGTTCGACGCCCTGGTCTATGCCACCGGCTTCGACGCCATGACCGGCACGCTGCTGCGGATCGCCATCAAGGGCCGCAATGGCCAGACCCTGAACGACAAATGGGAAGCCGGGCCCCGGACCTATCTTGGCCTGATGACCGCTGGCTTCCCGAACATGTTCATGATCACCGGCCCCGGCAGCCCGTCGGTGCTTTCCAATATGATAGTGTCGATCGAACAGCATGTGGATTGGGTCAGCGACTGCCTTGCCAACCTGACCGAACAGGGCTCCGATGTGATTGAAGCGGACCTGGCCGCCGAAGACGCCTGGGTCGCCCATGTCAACGAGGTCGCCTACAAGACGCTCTATCCGAAGGCGGCCAGCTGGTACATGGGCGCGAATGTCGAGGGGAAGCCGCGGGTGTTCATGCCCTATATCGGCGGCGTCGGCGTATATCGCGACAAATGCGATGCCATCGCCGCCGCCGGCTATACAGGCTTCCTTGTGCAGGGCCCAAGCGCCGCAGTCGGGGCCGCGGCGGAATAAACCGCCGCCAAAAAGAACGGGCGCGGCCGTCGCGGCAGCGCCCGTTCTCTTATTTTTGCACGCCCAGGATGGACTTGCTCATGGCGCGCGGATCGCGCGTCGGCCAGCGCCCGGCATCCACATGGGTGATGAAGTCGGCGACGATGCGGTTGAACTCGTCCGGCTCCTCGATGTTGATGGTATGGCCGCAATTGGCCATGACCACCAGCGCAGCGCTGGGAATCGCCTCCTTCATCAGCAGGCCGGGCAGCAGGCAGGGCCAGTCCTCGTCGCCGGTCAGCACCAGCGTCGGCACAGTGATGCCCGCCATAGCGTCTTTCAGGTCGAACAGCGATGGCCGCTCAGCCTGGACGCCCCGCATGGTATTGGCCGAGCCGAGGGCCGAATGCGTCGCCAGCTGGTCGCGGAATTCCTGCCAGCCGCGCCGGTTCTTGTTCTGGAACTGCACCCGCGTCGGACCAAGGGAATAGGTGTCGGCGAACGATTCAATGCCGGCATTCTGGATCAGGTCGGCGGTCGCGTTCGCCTCGGCCTTGAACTGGGCGCGCTTGTCCGGCTCCGCGCCATAGCCGCAGCCGGCGACGGTGATCGACAAAGCGCGGTCGGCATGGTGAATGCCGAAATGCAGTGTCGCGAAACCGCCCATGGAGAGGCCGACAATGTGGGCCTTGTCGATGCCAAGCCCATCGAGAATGGCAAGAATGTCCAGCCGTGCCCGATCCTGGGAGTAACTCGCCGGCGTCGGCGGCACGTCGGACGGCGGATAGCCGCGGGCATTGTAGGCAATGGCGCGGTAGCGCATGCCAAAGGTCCGCAGCTGCGGCTCCCAGCTGGTCATGTCGCCGGCGAATTCGTGCACAAACACGACCGGCGTGCCGCTGCCAGTCTCCTCATAGGCGAGCTTGACGCCGTCGTCGGTGGTGATGAAGGGCATGGGGTAAGGCTCCCTGGAAGCAATATGTCTGAATCGTGCCGGATGATGCCGGCAATCGCTTAGCTGTTGCAAGCGATGCGTGGCTACCGCCCCAACACCGCCATCAGTTCCCGCCACTCCCGCGGGCTGAGACCGCTGCCCTTTTGCTCGACCGCCTCACCGGCAATCATGCGCTTTACCACCGCGAGGCCGGGCGCAGACACTTCTACTGCCCCCAGCCGGTAGTCCTCAAACGCACGGCAGGCCAACGGGACCCAGCGGCGGACCATGTCCAGCATGGCGTCGGCGAAAACCCGGATCTCATACTGGGCGTGCGGGTCGGCGCGCAGCGACAGGAAATGGAACAGGTTGTGCAGGTCGCACTTCCAGTACCATTGCGTATAGGTGGAGAGCGGCAGGTTCATCCGCGCCAGTTCGCGGGCCAGGCCCTGGCCTTCTGGGTCGTGGCCAGCCGCGGTTTCGTCCTCGTTCAGCATGGCCTCGTAATGGTCGAACGCCTGCGTCGCGTCGTCACGCAACCAGCGCAGCACCCGGGCAGCCTCCGCCCCCTCCAGCACGTCGCCGCGGCCCTGGCGGTTGCTGGACGACTGCGCGGCCAGATGCTCCGGCGCGGGCACGTAGAATTCCCGGTCCAGCACGCTGTAGCGGGCGGAGTACTCGTTGACGTTGGCGGTGCGATGGCGAATCCACTGGCGGGCAACGAAGATCGGCAGTTTGACGTGGAACTTGATCTCGCACATCTCGAACGGGGTCGAATGGCGGTGCCGCATCAGATAGCGGATCAACCCTTCGTCTTCGCTGACCCGTTTGGTGCCGCGGCCGTACGAAACGCGCGCTGCCTGCACGATAGCGGCGTCGTCGCCCATGTAGTCGACGACGCGCACGAAGCCGTGGTCCAGCACCGGTACGGCCTCGAACAGGATCGCCTCCAGAGCCGGCACGGTGGCGCGGCGCGTCTCGGCGGCGGCGGTGCGGGCTTCGGCGAGTTCGGCTTGTTGGTCGGGTGTCAGTGGCATGGGCCTGAGCTTTTGTGAGGGCGTGTGGATCAGGAGGCCATGGCTATAACACGAGTCGGCGCGAGTCGAATGGGGGGAAGCTTATCGACAGCACGATCCAGCAACCGGGAGGCACGGATAGCCCGGGCGCTACGCAGCCTTGCGCCGCCGCCAGGCCCGCACGCCTGCAGCGCCCGCGGCCAGCAAGACGATCGCAGGGATGGTGGAGGCAGGCTCCGGAGTCGCAGTCGAACCCTCATCGCCCACGACAATGGCGACATCCGCCTCGTTCTCGTAATAAGCGCGCAGGATGCTGAAACCCGAGGCATCCGTATCGCCGAAGATGTCCAGCTCGCCCCAACCGTAGTGGGTGCCCGAGACGTTGGTGAACTTGAAGCCGAAGAATCCTACGTCGCCGATATTCCAGCCAGCAACTTCAACAGCACTGCTGCTAGTGATGGTGTTATTATTCTGGGCTCCGGCGTGGAACTTGTAGCCCGTTGCAAGAGTCGCTCCGACCGTGATGCCCGACGCGAGCCTCGCGACCCCGCCGGAGCTTACACCACCCGGAACGACCAGGCGCCCGCCGTTGAGATCGTTGAACATGGCCTCAGTGCTGCTGTTGCGAAGTTCAAAATCCGGCGTGCCGTCACCGTCGACATCCCAGTTGTTCTCACCGTCAGTACCTGGAGGGCCCAACGGCAAACCGGTTGAAGCGATGATTGCAGCGCTGGCCACGGTGGGCGCAACGACCATTGCCGCTGCAACGGCGCCCGCGCCGGTAACCAAGGATAGCTTGGCGCCAAGTGAATGGTTAAGGGAAGTTGCAGTGGGTTTCGCCATCTTCTGTACCTTTTTCGTCTTGATACGCTTCTGTTAGAAGGAGATTAGTCTCACCCTGGCGTTTGCTGGGATCCAATATTTCAAGGGCCCAGACCCTATGCAAGCTATTCTGCCGAAACGGAGGCTTCAATATTCCCATGGACTGTTGCGGTGTTCGTTGCTTCTCTGCGACCTGCCCGAGAATTTCTGCCTCTTTCATTTTGGATACCCTTGACCTATATACGCTATGTCAGGTCGCACCTGACTATGGCGATAAACGGTGCGTGGAATAAGCGTTTCGGACCCGGGGGCGGTACCCGGCGCCTCCACCAAATATTCAGGCTGGCGAATCAGCTTGTCGAAATGGGGGCGAAATAGGATCGACGTGCGTGGTAAAGACGTATCTTTTGCTCGGCATGGTACCACCGATATCGGGCCAATCTCTATGTGCGAACGATAACGAAATCGCACTCGCTGCTTAAGATTTAGGCAAGCGCGGTTCGGGAGGGCACCGGGCAACAGAAGCCCTCCCACTATCGGTTTTGCATCGGACGCGCTATGGTGTAGGTCTAGACTTTATGACCTGCTGCTGATGAGATAGCGCCTAATGTCCGGCCCGCCAGAACAACATTCCCGCGAACACTACGATCACCTGGTCGAGCGCGCGCTGAAAAGCGTCGTGACGGATTCCCTGCGCGAAGTGGCGGAAAAAGGCTTTCTCGGCGATCAGCATTTCTACATCTCGTTTCTGACCAACTATCCGGGCGTGATGATCGCGGACGTGCTGCGCGCGCAATATGCCGAGCAGATGACGATCGTGTTGCAGCACCAGTTCTACAACCTTGAGGTCGACGCGGATCATTTCGAGGTCACGCTCAGTTTCAACAAAAAACTGGAACGGCTGTTCATTCCATTTGACGCCGTCGTCAGTTTCGCCGATCCGTCGGTTGGCTTCGGCTTGCAGTTCCAACCGTCCGGGGAACCCGCCCCCATTGGGACGACGGCGCCACAAGACGATGACGACGCCCCGGAAACGCCAGATGACACCCCGGACGGCAGCGAGCCGGCTGGCCAGGTCATCAGCCTGGACGCATTTCGCAAGAAAAGCTGATCATTACCGAAGCACCATTCACCGAACATTTATCGGAGCGCCGATGTCATGGCCGATTTTGCCTACCACCCCATGTTCGATGCACCGCACGACGATACGCCCTGGCGCAAGCTGGAAGGCGATTATGTAGCGGTCGAAAAATTCCGTGGCCAGGAGGTGGTCGCCGTCAAGCCAGAGGCCCTGACCGACTTGACGAAAGAGGCCTTCAAAGACATCAGCTTCTATTTGCGCCCCGGTCACGTCGCACAATTGCGGGCGATTCTCGATGATCCCGAGGCCAGCGGCAACGACCGGTTCGTAGCGCTCGACATGCTGAAAAACCTGAACATCGCCGCCGGCGGCGTGCTGCCGATGTGCCAGGACACCGGCACCGCCATCATCATGGGTAAGAAAGGCGCGCAGGTCTGGACCGGCGGCAATGACGAGGAAGCGCTCTCCAAAGGCGTCTACCGCACCTACGACCAGGAAAACCTGCGCTTCAGCCAATTGTCTCCAATCTCGATGTTCGAGGAGAAAAACACCGGCACCAACCTGCCGGTGCAGATGGACCTCTATGCCACCAAGGGCGACGAGTACGAGTTTCTGTTCATGGCCAAGGGCGGCGGATCGGCCAACAAGGCGTTCCTGTTCCAGGCGACGCCCTCGCAGTTGCATCCGGAGCGGCTGGTCAAGTTCCTCGACGAGAAAATCCGCACCCTCGGCACTGCTGCGTGCCCGCCTTATCACCTGGCCATCGTTATCGGCGGCACTTCGGCAGAGATGAACCTCAAGACGGTCAAGCTCGCCTCCGCCCGCTACTACGACCATCTGCCGACGGTCGGCGGATTGCATGGCCAAGCCATCCGTGATGTGGAGATGGAACAGAAACTGCTGCACCTGACCCAGCAAATGGGCATCGGCGCGCAGTTCGGCGGCAAGTATTTCTGCCATGATATCCGCGTGATCCGCCTGCCGCGGCATGGCGCATCGCTGCCGATCGGCCTGGGCGTTTCCTGCTCCGCCGACCGGCAGGCCCTGGGCAAGATCACTCGCGAATGCGTGTTCCTGGTTCAATTGGAGAAAAAACCGGCGCAAAACCTGCCCGATCCGTCGCAGCATGAATTGGGCGGCGAGGTCGTCGCCATCGACCTGACCCAGCCGATGGACCGGATCCGCGCGCAACTGAGCGCCCATCCGATTAAGACCCGGCTGGCGCTGACCGGCCCGATGATCGTTGCCCGCGATCTGGCCCACGCCCGCATCCAGCGGGAGATGGCCGAGGGCAAGCCGATGCCTGAGTATTTCAAGAACCACCCGGTCTACTACGCCGGCCCGGCCAAAACCCCGACCGGCTATGCATCCGGCTCGTTCGGGCCGACCACCGCCGGCCGCATGGACAGCTTTGTCGATGAGTTCCAGGCGTTGGGCGGCAGCATGGTCATGCTGGCCAAGGGCAACCGCTCGCGCCAAGTGGTCGATGCCTGCAGCAAGCACAAGGGCTTTTATCTGGGCTCGATCGGCGGCAGCGCAGCGCGGTTGGCGAAAGACCATATCCGCAAGGTCGAATGCCTGGACTTCCCCGAATTCGGCATGGAGGCAGTCTGGCGCATTGAAGTCGAGAACTTCCCGGCGTTTATCGTGACCGACGACAAAGGCAACGATTTCTTCGGCACCTGATCAACCCACTCCTACCCGATCGCCAACACCAACGTCGTTAGGTTGGGGACCACGGCATTCGCCGTTTCTGCCATCCCGCTGGCAAGGACACGCCCTAATGGACGCCGCAAAACGCAATGTGCTGATTCTGGCGGCCTGCCAGACGCTCTATATGAGCGGCACGACGCTGATGATCAGCACCAGCCCGCTGATCGGTCAGCAATTGGCACCCGACCCGCAATGGGCAACGGTGCCGTTGGCGGCGCACCATTGCGGCGTTATGGCGGCGACCATCCCGGCGTCACAGATCATGCGTTTCATCGGCCGGCGCAACGGCTTCATGATGGCGACGCTATTTGGCATGGTGGGAGCCGCAATTGCCGGCAGCGCCATTCTTCACGCATGGTTCTGGGTGTTCTGTCTGGGCGTATTCGTCGTTGGCTGGTTCAACGGCTTTGCCGTTTTCTATCGTTTTGCGGCTGCGGACATTTCCACGCCGGAGTTCCGGCCGAAAGCGATTAGCTGGGTCCTGACCGGCGGCCTGTTTGCGGCGCTGCTGGGGCCGCAACTGGCGAACGTGACGAAAGACCTGCTGTCGCCGGTGCTCTACGCCGGCAGTTATTTCGCAATGATCGGCCTCTACGTCACCAACCTGATCCTGGTGAGCTTTGTTCGCATTCCCAGGCTGACTGCAGCCGAGCGGTCGACCAGCGGCCGGCCGCTGCTGCAAATTCTGGCGCAACCGAAATGCTTTGTCGCGATGATCACCGCCTTCGTCAGCTATGGCGTCATGAGCCTGCTGATGACGTCGACGCCGCTCGCGATGATAGCCTGCGGCTTTCAATTCTCCGATTCGGCAATGGTCATCTCGGCCCATGTCATCGGCATGTTCGCGCCGAGCTTCTTCACCGGCAACCTGATCAGCCGTCATGGGCCGCTCAAGATCATCCTGATCGGCGTCATTATCAATGTGATATGCGTTGGCGTCGATCTCGCCGGCGTGCATATCGCCAACTTCGCCATCGGGCTGTTCCTGTTGGGCGTCGGCTGGAATTTCATGTTTATCGGCGCGACGACCCTGCTGACCGAGGTGCATTCGCCCAGCGAACGCGCAAAGATCCAGGGTTTCAACGACTTCCTGATTTTCGGCACGATCACGATGGCCGCCGTCAGTTCTGGGAATCTGCTGCACTTCTTTGGCTGGCAGATCGTCAACTATGGGGTACTGCCATTCCTGGTCGCGGTTTTGCTGCTGGTCCTATGGCTGGTGCGCTCGCCGCATAACAAAACTTCTGCGGCCTAAAAGCGCGTACCCATACCGCACAACTTGGCGTGAGCACTTCTCCTCACTATGGTCCGCGCCACATTGGATGCTCTTCCGCCAGCCCTGATCGGGTTGAGGGGGGGGGCGTCCTGTATTCTTGTGAGCAAATCCGCTCACGTCATTTTCACCCGCGTTAACACCAGGGAGCACAACCGATGTGGTTCGCGTATCTCTTCGTTCTCGCATGCGGAATCGCCGCGGTGCTGTACGGCATCGTCGCCTCCAAGAAAGTGTTGTCGGCGTCTGCCGGTAACGCGCGCATGCAAGAAATCGCCGCCGCTATTCAAGAGGGCGCCAGCGCCTACCTGAAGCGCCAGTACACCACCATCGGCATTGTCGGTGCGGTGATGTTCGTTGTCATCGTCATCTTCCTCGGCTTCGCGGCCGCGGTTGGTTTCCTGCTGGGCGCGGTTCTATCTGGCGCCGCCGGCTATATCGGCATGCTGGTTTCGGTTCGCGCCAACGTGCGCACGGCTGAAGCCGCCCGTACCAGCCTGGCTGCCGGCCTCGACGTCTCGTTCCGCTCTGGCGCCGTCACCGGCATGCTGGTCGCCGGTTTGGCGCTGCTGGGCGTGATCGTCTACTATATGCTGTTGCAGGCCTTCGGCTACTCCGGCCGCGCGCTGGTCTTCCCACTGGTAGCCTTGGGCTTCGGCGCGTCGCTGATCTCTATCTTCGCCCGCCTGGGCGGCGGCATCTTCACCAAGGGTGCGGACGTCGGCGCTGACCTGGTCGGCAAGGTCGAAAACGACATTCCGGAAGACGATCCCCGCAACCCGGCCGTGATCGCGGATAACGTCGGCGACAACGTCGGCGACTGCGCCGGCATGGCGGCCGACCTGTTCGAAACCTATGCGGTGACGATGGTCGCCACCATGGTTCTGGGCTCGATCTTCTTCGCCAGCGAAGCCGCCCACCTGGCTTCCGCCATGATGTACCCGCTCGCCATCGGCGGCGTCAGCATCCTGGGCTCGATCGCCGGCACCTATTTCGTGAAGCTGGGCTCGACCAACAACATCATGGGCGCGCTCTATAAAGGCTTCATCGCCAGCGCGATCTTCTCCCTGGTCGGCATTTTCTTCGTCACCTGGTTCCTGATGGGCTTTGGCGAGACCTATGTCGCCAAGGACGGCTCGTTCAGCGGCTTCAGCCTGTTCCTCTGCGCCCTGGTTGGCGTTGCGGTAACGGGCCTGATCATATGGGTGACCGAGTACTACACCGGCACGCAGTACCGTCCGGTGCGCAGCGTCGCCCAGTCCTCGACCACTGGCCACGGCACCAACGTGATCCAGGGTCTGGCGATCTCCATGGAAGCGACCGCCGGCCCGGCGATCATCATCTGTGGCGCGATCATCGTCTCCTACGGCCTCGCCGGCCTGTTCGGCATCGCCATCGCCACCACCGCCATGCTGGCGCTGGCCGGCATGGTCGTCGCGCTCGACGCTTATGGCCCCGTTACGGACAACGCCGGCGGCATCGCCGAAATGTCGGAAATGGAAGAAAGCGTGCGTGTCACGACGGACGCGCTGGACGCGGTCGGCAACACCACTAAGGCTGTGACCAAGGGCTATGCCATTGGTTCCGCTGGCCTGGGTGCGCTGATCCTGTTCGCCGCCTATTTCTATGACCTCGACTACTTCATGAGCGATGCGGCTTCGTATCCGTTCTTCGAAGGCGTCAAGCTGAACTTCGGCCTGTCCAACCCGTATGTCGTGGTTGGCCTGTTCCTCGGCGGCCTGCTGCCCTACCTGTTCGGCGCGATGAGCATGACCGCCGTCGGTCGCGCGGCCGGCAGCGTTGTCGAAGAGGTCCGCCGTCAGTTCCGCTCGATCCCCGGCATCATGGAAGGCACGGCGAAGCCGGAGTATGGCTCCTGCGTCGACATGCTGACCCGCGCCGCAATCAAAGAGATGATCGTGCCGTCGCTGCTGCCGGTTCTGGCCCCTCTGGTCGTGTTCTTTGCGATCTGGGCGATTGGCGGCAAGTCCGCGGCGTTCTCCGCCCTGGGCGCGCTGCTGATGGGCGTGATCATCACCGGCCTGTTCCTGGCGCTCTCCATGACCGCCGGCGGCGGCGCGTGGGACAACGCCAAGAAGTACATCGAAGACGGCAACCATGGCGGCAAGGGCTCTGAGGCCCATAAGGCAGCCGTCACGGGCGACACCGTCGGCGACCCCTACAAGGACACCGCCGGCCCGGCCGTGAACCCGATGATCAAGATCACCAACATCGTGGCGCTGTTGCTGCTGGCTATGCTGGCGCACTAGAGCAACGCCCGATCCAATCGGATCGGGATCTGCTCTAGACGCGACGGATTGTTGATCCGCTCTTCGAAGGAGCTCCGAGCAATCGGGGCTCCTTTTTTTTGCGCTTTAATCCGGCTGCTTACGGACAGAGCCAGTGCATAGTCGAGGTCACAAGCGGCGTGGTCAGAGCCAGCGAAATGGCGAATACCTCACCGAACGACCCAGCCCTGTACAAGCGCCGCGGCCACGCAAGGCAACGCCGGAATTCCAGCGCGCTTCTATCTATATTGGAAATGAGGAGGAGTGGTCGGAGCGGCGGGATTCGAACCCACGACCTCTTGTCCCCCAGACAAGCGCGCTACCAAGCTGCGCCACGCTCCGACGAAGGCCGGCACCATAGACGGCTACCCAGCCGCTGGCAATCAATCCTTGCCCGTCGGCGGCGGATTTCCGGCGGCCACAATGGCGCACTCCTCGGCCAAGGCATCCAATGCCGCGACGATTTCCTGCACCGGTCCGACAGCGTCGGATGCAATCTCGGCGGCTGTCGCCGACGTGGTCGCAAACAATGTCGGGGCGGCGCTGTCTTCGGCGACCCGATCATCCGCACCTATCGGCGCGCGCAACACCTTTTGCGCGCCCTTGATCGTGAAGCCTTCGTCGTGCAGCAGGCTTTTGATACGGCGCAGCAACTCCATATCGGTTGGGCGATAGTAGCGGCGGTTGCCGGCGCGCTTCAACGGCCGCAGGGCCCGGAACTTACCTTCCCAAAAGCGCAGGACATGCGGCGCCACTTCAAGCTCTTCAGCCGCCTCTCCGATCGTGCGGAAGGCGTTTGGCCCCTTGCCGTGGGTACCTTCCGCGGTCATTCGAGATCGTCGATACCGTTGCTTTGAATGCCGTTCATCCGGTCTTTCAAAACATGCGAGGCCCGAAACACCAGGACCCGGCGCGGATCGATACGGGCTGGTTCTCCGGTTTTGGGATTGCGCCCCCACCGCTCCGCCTTTTCGCGGATCGAGAAACTTCCGAACGATGAGATTTTCACCGTTTCGCCGCGCGCCAGCGCATCCGAAACTTCATCCAACACCGCCTCGACCAGTTCCGCCGCATCAACGCGGGACAATCCAACCTCGTGGCAAATTGCTTCGCTTAAGTCGGCCCTGGTAATTGTTCTAGCAGTCATAATTTCTCTCCAACCCCCTTCCGAGCTCTGCTTTGGAAAGGTTACTTACTCTCTGAACAAAGCGTCAAGTGGCAATTATCAAGCACTGCTAAAACAACGGTTCCCAAAATTTGATTTTTACCAGCGTACTAACCCCGCTCCCCACGTAAAACCACCGCCCATG
>JAYPXD010000003.1:0-14625 GCA_038135395.1 Alphaproteobacteria bacterium
GGCCAAAGCCCTCGGCGCGACCATCCCAGTGCCGATGGAAAAGCGCATCACCATGACTGTCAACGCCACCGACCACACCATGAGCATGCTGCAGGACCTGCAGCGCGGCCGCCCCATCGAGATCGACGTGCTGGCCGACTCCGTCGCCGAGATGAGCGCCGCCGCCGGCGTCCCCACCCCGACCGTGGACACGCTGCTGGCGCTGACCAAGCTGAAAGGCAGGATCAGGGGCGTTTACGGCGGGTGAGGTCGCACCGCCTCAGCGGAGGCTTTCGAACCCCTTCAGGAAACTGGAGAGGTTTGCGCCCAGCGCCTCGACGTTGTAGCCGCCCTCCTGCACCAGCACGGTCGGCAGGCCCAATCGGCTGATCGCCTCGCCGATCCGGCCGAACCCCTCGGTGCTGATCGACAGAAAGCCGATCGGATCGTCCTCAAACGCATCGAAGCCGGTCGATACCAACAGCGCTTCCGGTGCAAAGCGCCGGATCATGGCAAGGCCATCCTCCAACGAGGTCAGATAATCCTCGTCGCCGGTTCCCTGCGCCTGGGGCAGGTTCACCGTATAACCAAGGCCCTCCCCCTCGCCACGCTCATGCGCGTAGCCGGAGAAGAACGGGAAATATTCCGCAGGGTCGCCATGCAGCGACACGAACAGGCAATCCTTGCGGCGATAGAAAATGTGCTGCGTACCATTGCCGTGATGCACGTCGAAATCCAGGATCGCGACCCGGCCCAATTCCTGCAGCATTTCGGTCGCGGCAATGGCGACGTTGTTGAGATAGCAGAACCCGCCGGCAGTATCGGCGAACGCATGATGGCCCGGCGGCCGGCAGAGCGCATAGGCGACGTCATCGCCATCCAGCACCGCCCGCGCCGCTGACAGGGCCGTATCCGCCGCCGCAAGCGCCGCATTCCAGGTGCCGGCGACGATCGGCGCGGAATTGGTTGCCATGTAGTAGCCGGCCTGCCCCACGACATCATTGGGCTTGCCGGTCATGTGCCGGCCCGGATGCGCATTCGGTTGCACCGCGGGCGTCGGGTTCGGCAATTCCTGCCAGCGTTGCCAGGCGGTTTCCAGGAATTCCAGGTAGCCAGGGTCGTGCACTGCCGCAACTGGACTGAGACCGAACGGTTCCGGCGCTTCGACCTTGTGCCCGCCCTTGACCAAGGCCTGGTGCAGGGCGTCGGCACGGCGCGCCACCTCCCAGTGCGGCACAGCCTGGCCCCGGCTGACGATTTCCGGCGGTTGGTGGCCCAGATGGGCGTTGGAGTAAAAAGCGCGCATGAATCCTAGAGCTTTCTGTTACCAGCTACGATCATCTTCGATTACTTCACCGCCCAGGTCCGTGATCATGGCCCGGATTTCGTCGCCGATTTTCAGCAACAGGTCGGTGCTTGTCGCTCGCGCCACCAGCTTTACGCCATTGCCGCGCGGGGTGTTGTAGAATGGGTAGGAGCCTCCAACGGCCCGGCCAGTTCGCCTTCAACCAGATGCGTGCTGATCGAGCGCGATTGCACGACGCTGCCACGGCGCAGCAGCGGCTTCGCCGCCTCGAACATCGCCTGCGCTATCCGTGGCACGCCAGCCAGCACGAACACGTTCTCTACCTTCAGGCCCGGCGCGATCATCGCTTCGTTGCTGACCAGTTCCGCACCTTCCGGGGCCAGGGTCATGCGCTTGCGCCCCTCGGTGAATTCCTGCCCGCGGCTGGCATAGAAGGCCTCTAGGCGGGCGAACGCCTCCGGGTGGTAGGCGACCTTGCGGTCAAAGGCGAGGCCGATCGATTCGGCCGTAATGTCGTCATGGGTCGGGCCGATGCCACCCGTGGTAAACACATAGTCCCAACGGCCGCGCAGCGCGTTGACCGCGTCGGCGATCTCCTGGTGGATATCCGGCACAACGCGGACTTCGCGCAATTGGATCCCGATTTCGGTCAGGCCTCGGGCGATATATGCGATGTTTTCGTCCTGGACGCTGCCGGACAAAATTTCATTGCCAATCACAGCAATGGCTGCGGTGACGACTTGATCTTCGGGACTGGCGGCGGCCATCGAGGTTCCTTCACGCTTTGCGAACGATAGGCATTATAGGGCGCTCCGCCGTCAACGCCAGCGGTGCCGCCTGCGACGCTGTGAAGGGGTGGACGATATAACTATATCTTTATATAATTATATCATTCGCACCTTCCATTCAGAAAGATTCCGCATGAGCGCGGCCGAAAAGCCAGCGATTTCCGATCTAATGGCCCAGCGCATCCTGGTCCTGGAAGGCGCGATGGGCACGATGATCCAGGCGGAAAAACTGGACGAAGCGGGGTATCGCGGCGGCGAATTTCCGGATCACAGCCACGACCTGCGCGGCAACAACGACCTGTTGAACCTGACGCAACCGCGGATTATCGAGGCGATCCACGACACCTATTGCGCCGCGGGGTCGGATTTCATCGAAACCAATACGTTCAACGCCACGACCATCAGCCAATCTGACTACAATACTGAATATTTTGTGCACAATATCAACGTGGAAGGCGCCCGGATTGCGCGGCGCGTCGCCGACCGCTGGACGGAAAAGACGCCGGACAAGCCGCGCTACGTCGTCGGTAATCTGGGGCCGACCAACCGCACCTGCTCCATCTCGCCGGACGTTAACCGCCCCGGCTTCCGCGCCGTGACGTTCGAGGAAATGCGCAAAGCCTATCACCACCAGGCCCAAGGCCTGATGGAAGGCGGCATCGATTGCTTCGCCGTCGAAACCGTGTTCGACACGTTGAACTGTAAGGCAGCGCTGTTTGCGCTGGAGCAGTTGGCGGATGAGACGGGGGTCAAATTGCCGGTGATGGTTACCGGCACGGTCACCGACCTGACCGGCCGCAATCTCTCGGGCCAGACCGTGACCGCGTTCTGGTATGCGGTGCGCCATGCCAACCCCATTGCCTTTGGCCTGAATTGCGGCTTTGGAGCCGAACAATTGCGGCCCTTCGTTGAAGAATTGGCGCGCGAGTGCGAAGTGCCGCTGGTAGTCTACCCCAATGCCGGCCTGCCGAACGAACTAGGCGGCTATGACGAGGCGCCGGCCATGACCGCCCGCCTGATCCGCGAGTGGGCGGAAGCCGGGTGGGTCAACATCGTCGGCGGCTGTTGCGGCACGACGCCGGCGCACATTGAAGCCATCGCCAAGGCGGTCGACGGCCTGCCGCCGCGCCCGGTGCCCACCGACCGGCCACGCCTGCGCCTCTCTGGCCTCGACGCTTTTTCGACCGCCGCCTGACGCGAGCTAGAGTAACAAATCGTTATGCAACAAGCCCAAGCCACGTTCATCAATATCGGCGAGCGCACCAACGTCACCGGCTCCGCCCGCTTCAAAAAGCTCATCATGGGCGGCGACTATGACGCCGCGCTGGAGGTTGCCCGCCAGCAGGTTGAAAACGGCGCGCAGATCATCGACATCAACATGGACGAGGGCCTGCTGGACGCCAAGGCGGCCATGGTCACCTTCCTGAACCTGATCGCCGCCGAGCCGGATATCGCCCGTGTGCCGATCATGATCGACTCTTCCAAGTGGGACGTGATCGAGGCCGGCCTGCAATGCGTCGCCGGCAAGGCCATCGTCAACTCCATCAGCATGAAGGAAGGCGAGGCCGATTTTCTCGCCAAGGCCCGCCTGATCCGCCGCTATGGCGCCGCCACCGTCGTCATGGCTTTCGATGAAAAAGGCCAGGCCGACACGAAAGAGCGCAAGGTCGATATCTGCACCCGCGCCTACAAGCTGCTGACCGAAGACGGCTTCCCGCCGGAAGACATCATCTTCGACCCGAACATTTTCGCGGTCGCAACCGGTATCGAAGAACACAACAATTACGGCGTCGACTTCATCGAGGCGACGCGGGAGATCAAGCGAACGCTGCCGCATTGCAAGGTGTCGGGCGGCGTCTCCAACCTCTCCTTCAGCTTCCGCGGCAACGAGCCGGTGCGCGAAGCGATGCACTCGGTCTTTCTGTATCACGCGATCCAGGCCGGCATGGACATGGGCATCGTCAACGCCGGCCAGCTGGCGGTCTATGACGATATTCCGGCGGAACTGCGCGAGCGGGTCGAGGACGTCATCCTGAACCGCTCGGACGAAGCGACCGAGAACCTGGTGGAACTGGCGGAGCAATACCGCGGCCAGGCCGGTCAGAAGCGCGAGCAGGACGATTCCTGGCGCGAACTGCCGGTGGTAAAGCGGATCGAGCACGCCCTGGTGCACGGCATCAACGCCCATATTGTCGAAGACACCGAAGAGGCGCGCCAGCAGGCAGAGAAGCCGCTGCATGTGATCGAAGGCCCGCTGATGGACGGCATGAACCGCGTCGGCGATCTGTTCGGCGCTGGCAAGATGTTCCTGCCGCAGGTGGTGAAGTCCGCCCGCGTGATGAAACAAGCGGTCGCCCACCTCGTGCCCTTCATCGAGGCGGAGGCGGAGGCCAGCGGCGAGGCGGCCCAGAAGAAGGGCAAGATCCTGCTCGCCACGGTCAAGGGCGACGTGCACGACATCGGCAAGAACATCGTCGGCGTCGTCCTGCAGTGCAACAACTACGAGGTCATCGACCTGGGCGTGATGGTGCCGTCCTCGAAGATCCTGGAGACCGCGGTCAAGGAGGACGTCGATATCATCGGCCTCTCCGGCCTGATCACGCCGTCCCTGGACGAGATGGTGCAGGTGGCGGGCGACATGCAGCGCCGCGGCCTGAAACTGCCGTTGCTGATCGGCGGCGCGACAACGTCCAAGCTGCACACCGCGCTGAAGATCGACCCGGCCTACAAGGGGCCGGTGGTGCATGTGCTGGATGCCTCCCGCGCCGTCGGCGTCGCCGGCCAGTTGCTGTCGGCAGAGACCTACGGCGACTACACCAAGGGCATCGCCGACGAATACGACACCCTGCGTCGCCGCCGCGCCGGCGGCCCGACCCACCAGGCTATCACGCTGGACGATGCCCGAGCCAACAAGGTGAAGCTGGACTGGAGCGCGTATGCCCCGCCGGAGCCGGCGTTTCTCGGCACCAAGACCTTCGTGCAATACCCGCTGGACGAACTGGTCGAGCGCATCGACTGGACCCCATTCTTCCGCACCTGGGAACTGGCCGGAACCTTCCCAAAAATCATAGACGACCCAGTCGTCGGCGAGCACGCCCGCGCCCTGTTTCAGGACGCGGAACAGATGCTTCGCCGCATCATCGATGAGAAATGGCTGGAGGCGCGCGGCGTCATCGGCTTCTGGCCGGCGAACAGCGATGGGACGGAGGGTGTCATCCTCCGCCACCCGTCCGGCCACAATGAACCGCTCGCCACGCTGGCGTTCCTGCGCCAGCAGGTGAACAAGTCGGAGGGCCGGGCGCATTTCTGCCTGGCCGACTTCGTCGCGCCCCAGGACAGCGGCAAGACCGACTATCTGGGCGGCTTCGCCGTCACCGCCGGCCATGGCATCGAAGGCCCGCTGGCCGAGTTCGAGCGCAAGCACGACGACTACAACGCCATCCTGCTGAAGGCCCTGGCCGACCGCCTGGCCGAGGCCTTCGCCGAGCGCATGCACGAGCGGGTGCGCCGGGAATTCTGGGCCTACGCGCCGGAGGAGGCGCTTGCGAACGAGGACCTGATCCGGGAGCGATACCGCGGCATCCGCCCGGCCCCCGGCTATCCGGCCTGCCCGGACCACAGCCAGAAGCCGACCCTGTTCCGCCTGCTTAATGCCGAAGCCGAGGCCGGCATCGAACTGACCGAGAACTATGCCATGTTGCCGACCGCCGCGGTCAGTGGCTGGTATTTCGCGCATCCGCAGGCGGAGTATTTCGGCGTCGGCCGGGTCGAGCGCGATCAGTTACTGCACTATGCAGCGCAGACCGGCGTCTCGGAGCGCGAAGCGATCCGCCGCCTGTCGCCGGTCCTTAGCGACGCTGCTATGGCAGCGCAGAACCGCGTCGCGAAAGCCGCCTAATTCCGGACCGTCAAAAGGCACGACCGTTTCGATGTACAAGCTCCTCAGCGCCACCCCCAGCCCCTATGCCCGCAAGGTGCGCATCGCCCTTAAGGAAAAAGGCGTGCCGTTCGAGCTGGCGACGGAAAATCCCTGGAACTCCGACGCCTCCACGCCCGGATACAATCCGCTGGGCAAGCTGCCGGTGCTGATCCTGGCGGACGGCGGCACCGTCTACGATTCGGCCTATATCCTGGAATGGCTGGAGGTGCGCCACCCCTCCCCCGCCCTGTTCCCCGCCGATCCGGAGCAGCGACTGGCGGCGCGGCGGCTGGAGGTGCTGTGCGACGGCGTTTGCGACGCCATCGTGCTCTGGCTAATGGAAAGCCTGCGACCCGAAGCGCAACGCAGCCTGCCCTGGCAGGCACGTCAGGCCCGCAAGATCGAAGGCGGGCTAGCCGAAATGGCGCGGCTTTTGCCGAGCGATGCCCAATTCAGCGTCGGCGACGCCTTCGGACTCGGCGATATCGCCATCGGCACCATGCTGGGCTATCTGGATGGCCGCTATCCGGTCCTGAACTGGCGTCCTCTGTACCCGGCATTGTCCGAGCGGTTCGAGCGCCTGCACCAGCGCGCCTCGTTCCGTGAAACCATGCCGGTGCCGCAGATCATGGAAGCGGGCGTCGTCTAGACCAACCCATCGCCCTGCTCAATTGAGGGTTCGGTCCAGGCGCCTTGATAATCCGGCTGTTTCGGCGGTGAGGCGGCGATGAATTCCGGCATGACCCGGCACCGTTCGAAGACCCCGGCGATCAGGGGGAATGGCGTCATATCGATGTTGAAGCGGGTAATGCCTTTGCGCACCTGCGGCACCAGATGCAGGTCGGCCCAGCCCGGCGTCTCGCTGAAGCAGAACGGCCAAGGTTTGTCCCTCCTGCGCAATTCCTCCTCCAGCGTGTTGAAGCCGACGTCGAACCAATGCCGTTGCCACCGATCCACGCCGTCCAGATCGACCTTCAAATGCTGATAGAGAAAACGCCGAATGCGGATGACGTCGATGGCGTGCATCTCGCTGGTGATATGCTGGCTGAACGCCCGCGCCTGCCCCCGGCGGATCGGGTCGGCGGGCAGTAGCGGACGGTCCGGATAGGTCTCTTCGAGGTATTCCAGAATGGCGGTCGCCTGCGCGAACACCCGTCCATCGACATCCAAGGTTGGCATCAGTCCCTGCGGGTTGATCTTGCGATAGGCTTCCATGCCAATAGTCCGGACCGACACATACTCATATGGCACTTGCTTGAGCGCCAGGGCGATCCGCACCCGCTCGCCGGCGGAATTCACGAAATTGGAATAAAGCTTCAAGGCCATTTGCTGCCTCCCTATGCAGAGCGGATCGCCCGGATGTTCGCACCGTCGCGGGCCCATGCCAAGGCTATCCGCGGTTAGGGGTTGATCGGATCGGCCAAACCGCCAATGTGTAAGCTTCTCCTGCCTAGCTTGAGTGCATATTCCGCTGTGACAGACCCCATTATTTCCATTCAGGGCCTGACCAAAACCTACGCGTCCGGCTTTCAAGCGCTGAAGGGCATCGATCTGGATATCCGTGAGGGCGAGATTTTCGCGCTGCTTGGGCCGAATGGCGCCGGCAAGACCACGCTGATCTCGATCATCTGCGGCATCGTCACCGCATCGGCAGGCAACGTCACCGTCGCCGGCTTTGACATCGTCCGCGACTACCGCAAGACCCGCGCCATGATCGGCCTGGTGCCCCAGGAACTGGCGACGGATGCCTTTGAGACGCCACTCGCCACCTGTCGCTATTCGCGCGGACTGTTCGGCCGCAAGCCGAACCCGGCGCACATCGAAAAAACCCTGAAACAGCTGTCGCTATGGGACAAGCGGAACGGCATGATCATGGCATTGTCCGGCGGCATGAAGCGTCGCCTGATGATCGCCAAGGCCCTGAGCCATGAGCCGCGCATCCTGTTCCTGGACGAACCGACCGCCGGCGTCGATGTCGAACTGCGCAAGGATATGTGGGCGCTGGTGGAGGAATTGCGCCGGAACGGCGTCACCATCATCCTGACCACCCATTACATCGAGGAAGCCGAAGCCATGGCCGACCGCGTCGGCGTCATCAATCACGGCGACCTGATTTTGGTGGAGGAGAAAACCGCGCTGATGCAGAAAATGGGGCAAAAGCGCATGGTATTGGACTTGGCGGACCCCCTGGCCGCGATCCCGTCCCGGTTCGCCGGACTTGGCCTGGAGTTGGTGGCGGATGGCGGGCAGCTGGTCTACACCTACGACACCCAGGCCGAACGCACCGGCATCACCAGCCTGCTCAATGATCTGCGCGACGAAGGCATCCGCTTCCGCGACCTGACCACCAAGCAAAGCTCGCTGGAGGAGATTTTCGTCTCCCTGGTGCAGCAGGGCCGCGCCTGATGAATTTACAGGGGATTTTGGCGATCTATCGCTACGAGATGGCCCGCACCAAGCGGACAGTGCTGCAAAGCGTTGTCTCGCCCGTTGTCTCGACCTCGCTCTACTTCGTCGTCTTCGGCAGCGCCATCGGCAGCCGCATCGAACAGATCGACGGCGTTCCGTACGGCGCTTTCATCGTGCCCGGCCTCCTGATGCTGACCCTGATGATGCAAAGCCTCTCCAACGCCAGCTTCGCGATCTATTTTCCGAAGTTCATCGGTACGATTTTCGAGATGCTGTCGGCGCCGGTTTCCTTTTACGAGATCGTCATCGGCTATGTCGGCGCGGCGGCGACCAAGTCCATGATCCTCGGCGCGATTATCCTGCTGACAGCCTGGTGCTTTGTGCCGCTGCGCATAGAATATCCGGTCGTGATGCTGCTGTTCCTGACTTTGACCGCGGTCACCTTCAGCCTGTTCGGCTTTCTGATCGGCATCTGGGCCGACAATTTCGAGAAATTGCAGGTCATTCCGTTGTTGGTCGTCACGCCGATGGTGTTCCTGGGCGGCAGTTTCTATTCGATCGATATGCTGCCGGAATTCTGGCAGACCGTCAGCCTGTTCAACCCGGTGCTCTACCTGATCAGCGGTTTCCGCTGGAGCTTTTATGGCTCGGCCGACGTGAATGTCTGGCTCAGCATGGCGGCGGTCACCCTGTTCCTGGGGCTCTGCCTGCTGGCGACCTGGTGGATTTTCAAGACCGGCTACAAAATCAAGAAGTAGCGGCAACCGCCTTTGGCCCACCCAACAGCCATACCCCCGCCACCGCCGCCGGCAGGCCGCAGAGGGTGAAGGCCAGCAGGTAGCTGTCGCTGACCAGCAGCAGCAGGCTGAATGCGCTCGGCAGCAGGATCTGCCCCATGTTGCCGAAGGCCAGCACGCCGCCGGTCATGCTGCCCACCTGGCCTTCCGGCGCAAGCCGGGCCGCTTCCGCCAAAAGCACGCCGTGCCAGCTGACCGCCGTTGCCGAACAGGCCACGACGACCGCCGCGATGCCGACCATAGGCCACTGGTCGGTCATCAGACCCATCGCCGCTACCGCCACGAACATCGATATGCCAAACCCGGAGAGCAGCAGCTTGGCCGGAACAAAGCCGCTGGCCACCCAACCCCAGACGATCCGCGCAGGAATGGCGACCGTCATCGCCAGGCCGAAAACGCTGCCGGCGGTCTCCACCGTCTGGCCGACCACATGCACCAGATAGGTGACGGTAAAGGTGGTGAACACCGCCTGCAGGCCGATAAAGGCGAAGCCGGCGGCGGCCAACGGCCGGGTCGCCGGATTGGTCAAAACCAGGCGCAAGGTGCCGAACGCATCGTTCCAGTGCAATTCCTGCGTCGGCACCCGGTCGGCGTCGAACCTGGCGCGGATCGGCTGCAACAGCAGACCCAGCGTCACGCAGGCAGCCGCAGCCGCCAGAGCAGCGACGTGCCAGCCATGTGCAACGGCGATAGCCGGCAGGGTCAGGCCGGTGAGCATGACGCCGACGGGCACGCCGGTCTGCTTGATCGAAAACACGATCGGCGCGTATTTCGGCGGCGAGTGCTTGGCCAGGATATGGCTGGAAGCCGGCGTTGCCACGGTCGCGCCCAGCCCCAGCAGCGCCGCGCCCAGCACCATGGTCGGCAGGACGCCAAAACTGAGCGCGCAAAGGCCCAGTCCGACCACCCCAAGCGTCAATTGGCTCATGCGCATGGCGCCATAGCGCCGGATGAAATTGCCGCACGAAAGCGTCGCAAACAGCCCAAAAGCGGCGGTCATGCTGACAAATACGCCGATATAGGCGGGGTCCAGCTTTAAATCTTCAGCAACCAACGGGCCCAATACGGGCAAGGTCATTTTGGCGACCGTGGCGAACGCCTGCTGCACCAGCATGGCGATCAGACCGGTGAGCAGGAGAGAGTTCAACTCTTGCCCATCTCCTTTTTGGTCATCGCTTCGAACACCGCCAGGGTTTCGTCCGAAACGTGATGCTCCATCCCTTCCGCATCGCTTTCCGCAGTGCTGGCGCTGACGCCGATGACGCGCAGAAACTCCAGCACAATCCGATGCCTGCGGCGTGATTCAACCGCCATCGCCTCGCCGTCCTCGGTCAGAAAGATACTGCGATAGGGACGGGTCACAACCAGCCCGTCGCGTTGCAGGCGGGCCAGCGTTTTGTTGACCGTTGCATGGCTGACGCCAAAGCGCTCAGCCAGATCGACGGCCCGGGCTTCGCCGTTCACGGCGATCAGGTCGCTGATCAGCTCGACATAGTCCTCCGCCATCTCCGTCTGGTGAGCCTGACGGATTCTGTCGAAGCTTGCGGCCTGGCGGCCGGCATCGCGAAGGCGGCGGGACTGCGTCATACGGGCGAGGCAACGGTTTCTCAGACGAATGGGAATACTCAGGTTTGCCGCGTTCTGCAGCGGATGACAAGACTTGTCGCGAACGGCTGCTTAGCCCTTGACTCAAGTGTAGCCTAGGCTAAATTTATCATCGCTGATTAGATAATGTACGCAATGCTATACATTATGGCTGGCGCGACAAACCTTGGCGAGGGTAGCAAATGCGGCTGGGCCGTGCGATTGGGCTGGCAATTTTTCTGGCGCTTTTCAGTGCCTTGCCAGTGCGCGCCCAGGCTGCGCCGACCGTCGTCGCCACCATCGCCCAAATTGGTCAACCCTTAGGCGAGATCGCCGGGACCTGCGCACACGTTGAATCGCTGCTGGGAGAGGGGGTCGACCCGCACCTCTACCAACCGACCCGCGCCGATATGAAACGGCTGCTGGCCGCCGACCTGGTGCTGGCCAACGGGCAAAACCTGGAAGCCGGGCTGCGCCGCGCGCTCGATGCCCTGGCAGAGCAGGGCAAGGTCGCCTATCTGACCGAATCTCTCGACCGGGCGCGCCTGTTGCCCTGGAGCGACCATCACGCCGATCCGCACGTCTGGATGGACCCGCAAATGTGGCGCGATGCGCTGACGGTCGGCGTCGCCAAGGTCGCCGCGCTGGTCCCGGCTTGCGCCGCGCCGATGACCGAGCGGATGCACGGCTATATGAGCCGGCTCGACGCGCTGGACCATTACATCGCGGCGGCAATCGCTTCGATCCCGGCGGAGCGTCGGGTGCTGGTGACGGCGCATGACGCGTTTTCCTATTTCGGCCGGCGCTACCAATTGGAACTTCAGGGCGTGCAGGGCATCTCAACCGAAAGCGAAGCCGGCCTCGCCCGAATCCAGCAATTGGTCCAAGCCCTGGTCGACCGCCGCGTTCCGGCTGTGTTCGTCGAGACGTCCGTATCGGATCGCCTGGTCAAGGCCTTGATCGAGGGCGCAGCGGCGGCAGGCCAGACCGTGCGGATCGGCGGCACGCTGTTTTCCGACGCCATGGGCGCGCCCGGCAGCTATCGCGGCACCTATGTCGGGATGCTGGACCACAACGCAACGACAATCGCGCGCGCCCTCGGCGGGCAGGCCGCCGGCTTTGCGCCGGACCTGGCCCGAAACTGAAGGGCAAAGAACATGACTGGCAGGGAATTGATCGTATGAGCCCGCAAATCCACCTGGTCGACCGCGCTCCGATACCGGCGCAAGGCCCGCTGGTCGCACATGGTCTTTCGGTCGTCTATGACGGCAAGCCAGCACTCTGGAACGTCGATTTTGCGGCGCCGGCAGGAGCGCTGGTCGGGGTGATCGGCCCGAATGGCGCCGGCAAAAGCTCTTTCATCAAGGCGGCGCTGGGCCTGGTGCCATGGGCCAGCGGCTGGGCCACCCTGCTGGGCGAAGCACCCAGCAAAAGCCGGGCGCGCGTCGGCTATGTGCCACAACGGGCCAGCGTTGACTGGGATTTTCCCGCCAGCGCGCTGGACGTGGTCGCCATGGGCCTGTACCGCAAACTGGGCTGGCTGCGCCCGGTCAACCGGCGGAGCAAGGACCAGGCGCGGGCGAGTCTGGAGCGTGTCGGCATGGCCGACTTCGCCGACCGGCCCATCGGCCAGTTGTCCGGCGGCCAGCAACAACGGGTGTTCCTGGCGCGGGCCCTGGCGCAGGACGCCGACCTGTACCTGATGGACGAACCGTTCGCCGGTGTGGACGCCGCCAGCGAGCAAGTGTTGATTTCGGCCCTGCGCGACTTGCAGGCCGACGGCAAGACCGTGTTGGTGGTCCACCATGACCTGCAGACGGCGCCCGATTATTTCGACCATGCGCTGATTCTGGCGACCCGCGCCGTGGCCAGCGGCCCGATGGCCGACGTGTTCACGGCCGAAACCTTGCAGGAGGCCTATGGCGGCCGCCTTGCCCCCAGCCAGTTGGCCGCCCTGGCGGTATAGCCGCTCCATGGGCGAGCCTACCGTTTTTCCCGCGTTCCTCCCTGTCGGGAGCCATTAGTCCGAATGCTGGACGCGCTTCTCCTGTCCTCCGGCTATAACGCCGCTGTCGCCATGATCGGCGCAACATTGCTCGGCATTGCTGCCGGGCCGGTCGGCGTGTTCATGCTATTGCGGCGGCGCGCCCTGCTGGCCGATGCAGCCAGCCATGCGACCCTGCCCGGTATTGTTCTGGCCTTCCTCGTAAATCTTTGGCTGACGGGGGAAGGTCGATCGCTGCCGGTGCTGCTGGTCGGAGCCGGAGCCGCCGCGGCCTTGGGCGTGCTGGCGGTGCAGGCGCTGCAGGCCAATTCCCGCCTGTCTGGCCCGACGGCGATTGCCGTGGTGCTCAGCGGCGCATTCGGCCTCGGCGTCATGGGCCTGTCCTATGTTCAGACCCTGCCGGTTGCCGGGCAGGCCGGACTTGACCAATTCCTGGTCGGGCAAACCGCCGGCATGCGTCTGGCCGATGCCTATCTGATCGCCGGCGTTGCCGCCGTGCTGGTGATCGTCATAGCGCTGTTGTTCAAAGAGTTGCGCCTGATCGCCTTCGATCCCGAATTCGCCGCCGCGGCCGGCTGGCCGGTGCAGCGGCTGGACCTGTTGGCGAACGGGCTGTTGCTGGCGACGGTTGTTGTCGGCCTGACCAGCGTCGGCCTGGTCTTGATCGTCGCCATGCTGATCATTCCCGCAGTGACAGCCCGGCTGTGGACGCAAAAATTGGGCCGCATGGCGCTGCTGGCCGCGGCATTCGGCGGCGTATCCGCCTATTTGGGAGCCGCAGCGTCCGCCGGCATCCACCATTTGCCGACCGGCGCCACGATCGTACTGGCCGCAGCGGCGCTGTTCGCCGTCAGCCTGCCCATCGCCCCGCTGTCCCGGCCGAAGCGCGCGCCGACGGCGCTGGAGCCGCCCGTATGAACCCGTTCCTGGCCATAGACCTGCCAGCGCTGCTGATCGCCATAGCCGCCAGCGTCGCCTGCGCTCTGCCCGGCTCGCTGCTGGTATTGCGCGGCCAGGCGCTGCTGGGCGACGCGCTGAGCCATATGGTTCTGCCCGGCATCGTCGTCGCCTTTCTGGCGACCGGACGCATCGCCAGCGGGCCCATGCTGCTGGGCGCGCTCGCCGCCGGGCTGGTCGGCGCCGGCCTGATCGCCCTGGTGCGACGTGCCGCCAAGCTGGAGCCGAGCGCCGCCATGGGCCTGGTTTTTACGGTGTTGTTCGCATTGGGCGTCGTGCTGCTGGAGACCGAGGCGGCGCGAAAGGTCGACCTGGACTTAAGCCACGCACTCTATGGCCATCTGGAAGCCGCGCTGTGGCTGGAGCCCCGCACCTGGAGCGATCTGGCTGCGCCTTCGATATGGCTGACGGCGCCCCGGCCCTTGCTGATGCTGGTTCCCGTAGCGTTGGCGCTGGGCGTACTGCTGGTGCTGGCCTATAAGGAGTTGCGAATTGCCAGCTTTGACCCGGACTATGCGACCCTGCAGGGGTTTCGTCCCCGCCTCATCGACTTTGCTTTGACAGCGGCGACGACGCTGGCGGCGGTGGCGGCGTTCGAAGCCATCGGCTCGATCCTGGTGATTGCGCTGCTGACCTGCCCTGCGGCTATCGCCCGGCTCTGCACAGACCGATTGGGCGCGCATATCGGCCTCAGCGTCCTGTTTGCTGCGGTCATCGCCGTCATCGGCTACAACAGCGCCGCCCAGCTGGAAACCAGTGGCAGCGGCGCCATCGCGGCGGTCGGCGGCCTTGCGGTCGCGGTGACGGTGATCGTCAGGCGTCTGCGTTTGCGCGGGACGCCCCCGGTTGCAGGCCCTGGAAACGCCCCAGATAGCGGGGTA
>JAYPXD010000003.1:14635-26825 GCA_038135395.1 Alphaproteobacteria bacterium
TGATGCCCAGGTCGGCCAAGCCCTTGGCACCCTCGGCCACCATATTATCGTGCGCCAGCAGCTTGACCTGATCGCGGGTCAACGGTGGCTTCGGCAGCAATTCCAGGAAACGCGCCTTGATCGCCGCGATGCAGGACGGCAGCGGCAGCAACAGGCGCTTCATGCCGGACTCGGCCAGGGTATAGGCCATGATTTCCTTCATGGTCATCACCCGCGGCCCGCCCAGTTCATAGGTCTGGCCAGCGCAACCAGCATCCTCCAGCGCCTTGCAGACCGCATCGGCCACGTCGCCGACATAGACCGGCTGCATACGGGTGTGGCCGCCATCGATCAACGGCAGCGCCGGAGAGAGACGGGACAACTCGGCAAAGCGATTGAAAAAGTGATCTTCCGGCCCGAACACGACGCTGGGCCGGATCACGGTGGCGCTCGGGAATGCCTGTCGAACCGCAGCTTCCCCATGCGCCTTGCTTTGGGCGTAGAGCGAATCGCCGTCTGCGTCGGCCCCGATGGCAGAAAGGTGCACCAGCTTCGACGCCCCAGCGGCGGCCGCTGCCTTGGCAATGCAATCCGCACCTTCGGCCTGCACCGCGTCGAACGTCTGTGCGCCGCTTTCGAAAAGCACGCCCACCAGGTTCACCACCCAGTCCATGCCCTCGCACGCCGCCGCGACCGTCTCGGGGTAGCGCACGTTGGTCAGAACGGTGGAAACCTGCCCGACGGCGCCCATCGGCTTCAGGAACTTGGCGCGCTCGACGTCTCGGCAGGCAACCCGCACCGGATGCCCAGCCGCCGCCAACCGCTTGACCACATAGCGGCCGATAAAACCAGAGCCGCCAAATACCACCACACGCGCAAGTGCCATTGCAGAAGACCTCATCAAAGCCGGAACGCCCGTCGGGCGCCAACGCTATTCACTGTTGATATGCCGCAGTCGGCAGCCGGCGGCAAGCCGGGCATACCGTCGCCGCTTGGATGCTATTGCCCGGGCGCCGCGATGACCACCGTCGCCATCATGGTCATCCGCTCAGACACCTGCTGGCCGTCGCCGCTTTCCGCGCCGGATGCATCGGCCTGGACCATCATGGTCCTGGCCCGAACCGAACGCGCCGGCATCGGCGTTGGCACGCCGCCATCCTGGAATTGCACCTGATGCACCCGGAACCCCTGGTCCGGGAACTGCGCCGCCACCGATTTCGCCTCGGCCGCCGCACGCGCGTAAATCGCCTGCCGCAATTGCGCAGCGGTCACTTCGCGCTCAGCCAGCGACGGAGAATAGTCAATCGCCAGGATTTGAACCGTGCGCCCCTTTTCGCTGACGCCCTTCGCACGATCGTGTATGCCGGCCAGGCTGGATTGCGCCAGCCGCGTTTCAGCGACGACCAGCAATTGCTCGAATCCGGTATCGGTCTGCTGCCGATTCGAGCCGGTGATGTACCAATGCCCGATGCCGACCTTTTCCAGAATAGCGGCGGGATTGGCGGCAACCTCGCTGGCGGACTGGCTGGTAATCAGCGTCTTGATCTGCGCAATCACACGCGCAGTCTCGGTTTTGACCCAGGCCTCCTCCGAGACGGTCAGAATGATCCGGTCCGCGGGCGGCAAGCCATCCTGCGCCCGCGCCGGCATTGCGGCAACAAACATCAGGAGGGCGGCAAGCAGCAGCGTTCGCATGCGGGACTTCCCCTTATCTTCGATTAACGTGGCCAGACTGCGCCAACACTGGTCGCCAACCAATTGACCAGGGCGGCGTTGACCTGCACCGGCTTTTCCTGCGCCATCCAGTGACCGGAGGCGATAGTATGCTCGGTTAGATTGCTACATAGGCCGCGCATCGGCTCTGCCAAGGCCGAATCGATGCATTCGCAGGTGTAGTCGTACTCTGCGATCAGGAACAACACCGGCATCTGCAAGCGACCGTCGTTGCGCCAGCCGGCTGAATAGGCGGCGTTGCGCTCGTGGTTCATGTACCAGGAGCTGCCACCGAAAAACCCGGTCCTGGCCAGCGAAGCGGCATAGACCGACAGATCGGCCTCGCTGAGTACGTCCGTGTCGAGCGGCACATCCGGCGGCACATCGGCGCCGCCAAACCAACCGCCGTCCCGGCGCATCACAGCATTGCGCCAGACCTTGCCGCGCATATCCGCCCGCCCCTTGCGGAACAGCGCCTTGATCGCCTTAGCCGGGTCGGCATCGAACGGCCGGATCGCCTTGTCGAAATCGTCCTCATAGAAGGCCTGATAGTCCCACTGGCCGAAGGGATATTCGGCCTCCGGATACAGTTTCCGGTCGAGCAACGGCAGGCAAGCCTTGTATCCGAATTCCAGGGTCGCGTAGGGCACGCACAGATTGGCGACGCCATGACAGCGGTCGGGGTGGTGGCTGGCGATGCTCCAGACCACCGGCGCACCCCAGTCATGGCCAACCCAAACGCACTTGTCGATGGACAAGGCGTCGGCGAGATCAATCATATCGCCGACGATCAACTCCAGCGCATAGTCCTCGTGCCGGCCATAGACGCTGGAGCGCCCATAGCCGCGCATATCCGGTGCAATCGCCCGGAATCCCAGGTCGCCCAGGCATTGCAGCTGATGCCGCCAACTGAGCGACAGCTCCGGCCAGCCATGGCAGAGAATGACCGGCGGACCATCCGCCGGACCGGCCGCAAGGTAAAATGTCTGGTGCGTGCCGGTTTTGACCAGATGTTCGGTCACAAGGGCCATCCGGAGAGCCTCCTAAAAATCCAAATCCGCGTAATGGGCCGGCGGCGTAAATCCTGGCAACACGTCGGCCAGGATGGGCCGAAAGGTCGGGCGCGACTTGATGCGCTGGTACCAGTCCTTGGCCTCCGGCGCTTCTTCCCACTGCACCTCACCCAAATAGTCCAAGACCGACAGTTGGGCGGCGGCAGCAATATCCGCCAGGCTGAAATCGTCGCCAGCCAGCCAGTTCCGCTGGTTGGTCAACCACCCGATGTACGCAAGGTGCGTCACCAGATTCTGGCGCCCTGCGCGGATTGCGGCGGAGTTCGGCTCCCCGTCGCGACGCAGGCGCTTCAGCAGGCGTTCGCCATGAACATAGCGGGTAACTTCGTCAAAAAACTTGATGTCGAACCAGGCTGCCAACCTTCGGGTTTCCGCCCGCTGGTGCGGGGTCTCGCCGATCAGAGGCGGCATTGGCTCAATCTCGTTCAGATACTCGCAGATCGCGCCGGATTCCGGAATAGTCGTGCCATCGTCCTCCACCCAGACCGGCACAGTCGCGGCGGCATTCAGGCGTAGGAATTCGGCCCGGCGCGCCCAGGGCATCTCCATCTCGAGCGCAACGGGGAGTCTCTTTTCCGCCGCGAAGATCCGCACTTTGCGGCAGAACGGCGATAGCGGGTGGTGATATAATGTGGCCATAGCCCAGACTATAGCGACGTGTTGCAGAATCGGGAGAGGCAATGCGCGCACCGGTCCCGTTGCCCCGCCGCGCATTCGGTCTAAAAGCGTGACGGATGCCGGTACGGAACCCGGCAAAGCCATATTCGGAGCGCAGCCATGTCCCTGCTCGCAATCCTTCTACTCGCGTTGGTGCAAGGAATTACGGAATTCTTGCCGATTTCCTCGTCGGCGCACCTGATCCTGATGCGCGATTTCGGCGCAGCCATCGGCCTGGATACGATGGGCGCCAACGCCAACGCAGAGTTGGTCATGGACGTATCCCTGCACGTTGGCACCTTGGCAGCGGTCATGCTGTATGCATGGCGCGACCTGTGGCGCATGCTGGTAGGCGTGATCCAGGGCCTGGGCGGCAATCGGGGCGAGGGCTGGCATCTGGCCTGGCAACTGGTGCTGGCAACCATCCCGGTCGTGGTGGTGGGCGCGCTGGCGCAGGACCTAATCACCGACAAGCTGCGGGCGATGGAGGTCATCGCCTGGATGACCATAATTTTCGGCGTCGCACTCTGGCTGGCCGACCGGGCTGCGACCCGGCTGACATTGCCGAAACTGGGCTATGGCCGCGCGATCCTGATCGGCGCAGCGCAGGTGCTGGCTTTGGTGCCAGGCGTCAGCCGATCCGGCATTTGCATGACGGTCGGGCGTTTTATCGGCATGAACCGGGTCGATTCGGCCCGTTTTTCCCTGTTGCTGTCGATCCCGACCATCGTCGGCGCCGGGACCCTGGCCGGGATCGAGCTCTACCAAACCAAGGACGCGCAGTTAGGGACCGACGCCCTGATCGGCGTCAGCCTGTCGTTCCTATGCGCGTGGCTGGCCATTCTTTTGATGATGCGCTGGTTGGCGCGCGCCACCTTCCTGCCGTTTGTCGTCTACCGTCTGGCGCTGGGCGCTTTGCTTCTGGCTCTGGTGTACGCCTGACGGCGCATGAAGGGCTGGGCCGCAACGCATCATGAAAATTCTCGCCTTCGAAACCGCCGGACCGGCCTTGAGCGTTGCAGTTTGCGACGGTCGGCGCGTGCTCAGCGCCCTGCACCTGCCGCTGGAGCGCGGCCATGCGGAACTGCTGCTGCCGGCCGTCGCCGGGGCGTTGCGGGCTGCAGGGTTGGCGCTTGCCGACTGCGACGCCATCGCGACGACGGTCGGGCCAGGCTCGTTTACAGGACTGCGGACCGGGCTGGCGGCAGCGCAGGGCCTGTCGCTCGGCGCCGAAAAGCCTGTCGTCGGCGTCAGCCGGTTCGAAGCCCTGGCCGAGGCCTCCGGCATGCTTGGACAAAGGGCGGTCGTCGCGGCCATGGATAGCCGGGCCCGCAGCCTTTACGTTCAGGCCTTCGCCGCGGATGGCCAGCTTGCTGCTGACTGGCCGGCCAACGGCTGGAACCGGGCGGCAGAGGGCTTTGCCGACGCTCCCTGGCCAGAGGACGCTCATGTAGCCGGCGACGGAGCCGCAGCATTACTTTCGATCGGCGCTGCGCTTCGCGACACGGGCCGCAGCCAGGTAACCGCGCCGGCGGTTGCAGCCTGCGCGCGGCGCGCGTTGGCCGCAGGGACGACCGGCCTGCCGGCGCAACCGCTATACTTAGCGCCGCCTCGGGCTATCGCGCCCAGAGATGGCGGCCGGTTGCGGGCTCGATAGGGCTCCCGCGATGACCGAGTTGATCCCGCTCACGATCGAACGAACGAGGGACGCCGCGCTGATCCACGCTGCGGCAATGGCCGATGGCCTGGGAGGCGAAGCCTGGGGGGCCGCATCATTGCGCAGCCTGCTGAATACCCCGGGCACGGTCGGCTGGATGGTAGAGGACGCCGGCATAGTCATGGCGCGCGCCATGGCCGGGGAAGCCGAAATCCTGACAATCGGCGTGCATCCGGCCTACCGCCGCCAAGGCATTGCCAAAGCGCTGCTGGCGGCATGTTTTGCCGTCCTGCCCGCCATGGGCGCCGAACGGCTGACGCTGGAAGTCGCTATCGACAACCTGCCCGCGCAAACGCTGTACCGCGCCGAAGGATTCAAGCGGGTCGGCCGCCGGCCGGACTACTACCGGCGCGGCGGCCAGCGCATCGACGCGCTGGTCATGGCCCGCTGGCTCTGACTATTCCCGCGCCGGGCGGGGAAACCGCTTGCGCAATTCGAACTTCAGCGCCTTGCCCGACGGGTTCCGGGGGATCGCATCTACGAATTCAACGGCTTTCGGCAGCTTGTAGCGCGCCAGCTTGCCATCGCAATGGCGCAGCACATCATCGCCGGTCAGCGCGTCATTGCCCTTGACGGCTATCACCAGCGGCGACTCACCCCAGCGCTGCGACGGCAGGTCGATGACTGCGCATTCCTTGATGCCCGCAAGCGACAGCACGACGTTTTCGATTTACGCCGGATATACGTTCTCGCCGCCGGAGATGATCATGTCCTTGATCCGGTCATGGATCGTAAAGAAGCCCTCGTCGTCCATCACCGCGATATCGCCGGTGTGCAGCCAGCCGTCGCGCAAGGTCTCGACCGTCGCCTTCGGATTATTCCAGTACTCTTTCATGATATGGCCGCCACGCAACAGCACCTCGCCCGGCTGGCCTGGCCCAACGTCGTTGCCGTCGGCATCGATCAGGCGCGCTTGCGTATGGAAGAACGCCTTGCCGGTAGAGCCGATCTTGCGCATCGCGTCCGCCGGCCCGATCAGGCAGCCTGGGCCGCAGCATTCGGTCAGGCCGTAGACCTGGTGGATTTCAATGCCGATGTCGCGGTACTTCTCCATCAACGCCACCGGCACCGGCGCTGCGCCGCTCATAATCCAGCGCAATTGCGCATAGCCGGCCGGATCGACGCCCGGCACCTGCAGCATGAAGCTCAGCATTGCCGGCACCGCGAGCGTTACGGTGATCTTTTCCTCCGCCGTAATCCGCCACATCGCGACCGGGTCGAAGCTGCGCATCAGCACCACCGAGCCGCCGCCATAGATGGTCAGCAGCAGCGGCGCCAACGCGCCGACATGGAACAGCGGCAAGACCACCGAAAACCGGTCGCCCAGACGGATGTCGCAGGTCGTGATCATCGTCGACAGCGCCCAGAAGGTGGTCATGTGGGTGTGCACCACCCCTTTGGGCAGACCGGTCGTCCCGCTGGTGTACATGATGTAGAGGTTATCGTCGTCGAACCCGCCACGCGGCGGTTCCGCGGCATCGCCCTGCGCGGCCAGCGCTTTGAAATCCTGCGCGAACGGCTCCAGCGCCGTATCGCTTGCAACCTGGAGCCAATGGCGCACTTTGGTCTTGCCGCCGCTCTGAAGCGCCTGCGCCTGGCGGGCAAAATCGGTATCGAAAATCAACGTCTCTGCACCAGAATCGCCCAGGATGTAGGCCAATTCGTCCGGCACCAGACGCCAGTTCAGCGGCACGATCACTGCACCCAACTTGGCGCAGCCCAAGTAGGCCTCGTAGAACGAAACGCTGTTCATCAGCAACAAGGCGACGCGGTCTCCGGGTTTAACCCCCAGTCCCAGCAGCATGTTCGCCGTACGGTTGATCCTGGCATTCGCCTGGGCATAGGTATACCGCTCGCCGGACGCGGCATCGACCACCGCCTCCAGGTTCGGGTCGCGACGGGCGCGGTTACTGACGATATCGCCGATATTGATCCGCATGGGCTATCCTCACCTATTCTTGGTATTTGCTGCAGAATAGCCTATCGCAGCCCCGACGCAGTGTCATGCAAATCCGATGGTACGGCGCACCCGGCAGCACAGGAGACAGGCTTATGCACGAACGCCAGATAGCCCTGGACGGCGGCAGCAACATTCGGGATCTGGGCGGCTGGGCTACGAAAGCTATCCGGACCGCATGGCTCCCGCGCTGGCAGCGGTGTTCGAGGCGGCAGCGCACAGCGAGGGCCGGCCGCTGCTGTTCCACTGCACGGCCGGCAAAGACCGCACCGGCTTCGTCGCCGCCATCGTGCTGAAGGCCTTTGGCGCCGACGGCGACCAGGTCATGGCCGACTATCTGGCGACCAATACCATGTGGGACCGGAAATCCTCGCGCATGTCGTTTTTGCCGGCGCCGGCGCAGGAGGCCATTCTGCAAGCACGCGCCGAGTATCTGACCGCCGCGATCGACACGGTCATGAGCCGCTATGGCGCGGTCGATGCGTATTTGACCGATCGGTGCCTCGTCAGCCGCGATGTCCTGGAGGCTGCCCGGCAAGCCGCCATCCGGTAGGCCCGCCTGCCTTCCCAGCGCTCCGGACAGCGGTTACCAGGCGGTAAAGCCGCCATCCAGCACCAGGTTTGCGCCGGTCATATAGGAGGAGGCGTCCGAGCCCAGGAACTGCACGACACCACTGAACTCCTGGATATCCGCCTGCCGGCCCATGGGCACCCGTTGCAGGAAATTATCGATGAACTCCTGGTCGAAGGAACCGGTTTTGACGCCGCCGAACGTCACCAGATTGGTCCGCACGCCTTTTTTCGCCCAGTAGGTCGCCAGGTACCGGGTCAGGTTCAGCAGGCCCGACTTCGAGGCGGCATATGACACCGCCTTGACAAAGGGTTTGCCGTCCCTCTCCTCGCGATAGGCATAGAGCGCCTGGTTCGGCGAAACCATGCCGTACATCGAGCCAACCATGATGATCGAGCCCCGGCCCTCCGCCGCCATACGGCTGCCGATCACCTGGGAGGTCAGCATGACGCCGGTCAGGTTCACATTGATGATCTCGTCCCAGAATTTCTGGGGATAGACCTCGAACGGCGCGTTCTGCTCGGCCCCGCCGTCGGGCTTGCTGTCGATGCCGGCGTTATTGACCAGGATGTGCGGCACACCCCAGTCGGCCTCAAGCGCGGCTGTTGCAGCCTCCAGGGCAGCCTTGTCGGTCACGTCGGCTACGTAGATGCGGATATTGTCTTCCAGTCCTGGCCATTTCTCCGCGACCTGCGCCCGGCTGAACGGGCGGCGGCTATAGACCGCGACTTTGGCTCCGGCCACTGCCAGCGACCGCGTAAATTCTGTGCCCAACTGGCCGAGCCCGCCGGTGACGACGGCGACGCGGCCTTCGACGGAAAAGAGATTGGTCATGAACGGATGCCTTCTGGTGCGTACGGCGACCGCGGGTCAGCGCGTCGCCTGGCGGTGCGGAAAGTTGGTTTTGTCCTTGATTGCGTTCAACGCCGCTGAACTCATCGGTTCATAGCGGGCCGGGTTGTCGGCGCTGACGCAGGTCGGCGCGCAATGAACCACCGTTTGCCGGTTCGGGCCATAGAAGAACGGCATAGCGTGCCGGATCGCGCCGCTTCGATTGACCACCCGGTGCGGCGTCGGCGCGAAACGGTCGTTGGAATAGCGCGCCAGCATCTCACCCGTATTCACGACAAATGCGCCCGGCACATCCGGCGGACGGATCCAGACGCCGTCCTTTGCCTTGACCTCAAGGCCCGGAAATTTCGACCGCGGCAGAAAGGTGATGAAACTGCCATCGGTGTGCGGCGCAAAGCCATACAGGCCGGCCGCATCCTCAGGCTGCGGCGCATACTGGATCAACCGCACCGTACAGTTCGCGCCCTGAAAATCCGCCGTGAAGTAATCCTCGGGCAGGTCCAACGCCAGGGCGAACACCGGCAGAAACCGCGCAGCCAACGCCCGCATGGTCTGGAAATAGGCGATTTGCGCCGCCTTGAAGTCCGCCATGCCCGGCGGCCATTTGTTCAGATCTTCGCCGACATCCTGCACAGCCGGATCGGGGTCCGGCACGGTGATGTAGAACGATTCGCTATAGTTCGGCTTATTCGCCACCTCAATCGTTGAGGTCTTCATCGTCTGCCCGCCATAGGGCAGATATCCGATGTTCTGGTCGCCGACGCGGAGCGCCATCTTGCGGCCGTCATCCTGCGCGAAGAAATCCGCAGCGGTTGCAAACGCCCGGTCGATGAGCGGCTGTGGCACCCCATGATTGGCGATAACCAAAAAGCCGGTGTCCTCGCAGGTCTGCCGGATCGCCTGCGCCAGTTTCGCGGCCGCCCCGGGCTCGCCCGCAAGAAAGGGCGCAACATCCAGCACAGGGATCCGCGCCGTCTCCGCCGGCGCTCTGCCGTCAATGGCGTGGTTCATCGTGCATCCTCCATTGCGTTTTCCGGTCACCCGACGTGCCTGCTGGCGCCTACTGCGCCATCTTCAGAATCTCCATCACCTGGGCTGGCCCCTCAATTTTGCGCGGATTACGCGGGACCCATGGCGTGCCCATGGCCTGCTTTGCGATGCGGTCGAAGTGTTCTTCCCGCACGCCAACAGCGCCCAGGGTGCGCGGCATGCCGAGGCCGCCGATGAAGCGGTCGAGCGCGTCGCCGGCATCCTCGCCTTCGCACCCCATGGCGCGGGCGACTTTGGCCTGCTTGTCCGCGTTCACGCCCTTATTCCAGCGCATAACATAGGGCAGCATGATGCACGAGGTATGGCCGTGCGGCACATCGTGGACGGCGCCCAGCACATAGCCTATGCCATGGCTCGCCCCCATCGGCACCCCCGCCGCCAGCGGCGCCATCGACATCCAGGTGCCCATGAGGCAATCGAGCCGGGCCTCGATATCGTCCGGATTGGCCTTGACCCGCCCAAGCCCGCTGGTCAGCAGCGACAGGCCCTGCAACGCCTGCGCGTCGCTGAACGGATTGGCCTGGTTCGCGCTCACGCCCTCGGCGCAGTGATCAACGGCGCGGATGCCGGTGGAAAGGAACAACCATTCCGGCGTATGCACAGTCGGCGCCGGGTCGAGGATCACCGCCATCGGCATGATGTCCGGATGCCGGAACAACTCCTTCACCCGCGTGCGCTCGTCGGTGACGCCGGAGACATGGCTGAACTCCCCGCCGGAAAGCGTGGTGGGAATGCTGATCTGGCGGACAGTCGGCGGCTTGACGTCCGGCAGGCTGCCGTCGGGCCGGGCGCGCAGCATATCCATGCCCTCCGGCGTCGTGATGTCATTGGCGAGGCAGAGCGACACCGCCTTCGCGCCATCGGTCAACGAGCCTCCGCCGAAGGTAACGATCAGGTCCGCCTTTACCTCCCGCGCCATCTTGGCCGCCGCAATCACGTCGCCGCGCGGCGTATGCGGGCGCATCCGGTCGAACTCGCCCACCACCTTGTTGCCCAGCGCGCGGCGCAGCTTCTCGATTTCGTCGGTCTCGCGGTTCAACGTGCCACTGACCATCAGGAACACCCGTTCGGCGCCAATCCGCGACACTTCTTCGGCAATGGCCTGATCCATCGGCTTGCCGAAGCTGACCGCATCCATCCGTCCAAACGCGACCCGACCCGATTGCATCGCCAATTCCTCCGACTGAGTGGCTGATCCCTGGCGGGGAGTATTGCACGGTGGCACCGGGACGCAATCCCTCTAGGGCAGAACCCACACCGCCGGACGGCCGGGCCGGTTCCAGTCAAACAAAACCAGGTGCCAAAGTCCGGGCGCAGTCCGGGACGGGTCGATCAGGCCGAACGCGCCGCTAGCACGCAGCCGGTCAGCGACCAGCCAGGACCGGGGCGTACCGCCCGCCGCGGCAACATCCTGCCACGCCGCCGTCGCATCGGCGAGGTCGATACCCAGTAACTGGCAGGCTGCCGGATCGCGCAGATCGAATATGCGCGCGGCATCGACCTGCAGCCGCACCAAAGTCCGCTGCGGTGCGCCGCCGCCGGAATGCGCAACCATCGCCGCCGCCACTCCCTCCGGACTGGAGCTTGTATAGAGGGTCGGTTGCTCCGGCCGCGAGTAACGCCCTGCTGCGCGCGAGCCGTCCAGGGCCTCGGCCAAAAACTGCGGGTTCACGGCCCGATAGACCTCGCCGCTCACCCGCACGAACGGGGCGCCAGCCGTCGGCGTAACGCGGGGCGTCGCAAGGGGCGCTGTCGCCATGCCCGCCGCCTTACCGAATCGGGCCAAGGAAAATGACCGCTGCGCCGGCAGCAACCAGCGCAAAGCCCAGCAGATGATTCCAGGTCAGTGCCTCGTGCAGCACCAATACAGAGAAGCCGCAGAACACGATCAGCGTGATCACCTCCTGCATGGTCTTCAACTCGGCCGTGCTCCAGACCTGATGCCCGATGCGGTTGGCGGGAACCGCAAGGCAATACTCAAAGAAGGCCAGCCCCCAACTCGCCACCACGACCAGCCACAACGCATGGTTCGGAAACTTCAGATGGCCATACCAGGCGAACGTCATAAAGACATTCGATACGGAGAGCAAAACGATCGGGGCCAAAGCGGGCCAGGATAACACAGAAGACATTTCACCCTACGCCAGGATCAATTCCCGGATGATGTCGCACAAATCGCAGGTCCGGTCGATAGTGCCGGCGATCCCCTTGACTTGCACCGTGGATCGCCGATCCTGACAGCAATAGCCGATAACCATCGTTGAGGATAACGCCATGCAATGGGGTATACACCTGCCGCATCTGGGGCGGCAGGTCGACCGCAAGACACTCATGGGATTTGCCCAGGAGGCAGAGCGGCTCGGCTGCCATTCCGGTTGGGTCAGCGACCATGTGTGTTGGCCGGCCGATATCGAGTCGAAATATCCTTATACCGACGATGGCTCGTTCCAGCCGTCGCCGGACATGGGCTGGCTCGACCCGATCAGCACGCTGACCTTTGTCGCTGGCTGCACGGAAAAGCTGCGCCTGGGTACGACAGTCTTGATCCTGCCGTACCGCATGCCGGTGCAGACGGCGAAGCAGATCGCGAGCCTGGACGTGATGTCGGATGGCCGCGCCAT
>JAYPXD010000003.1:26835-34563 GCA_038135395.1 Alphaproteobacteria bacterium
ATCCTGGGCGTCGGCGTCGGCTGGATGGTGGAAGAAGCTGCGGTTCTGGGCATGCCGTGGGACAGGCGGGGCAAACGCTCGGACGAGCAACTGGAAATATTCCATCGCCTGTTCAATGACCAGGAACCCTCGTTCGACGGCGAATTCTACAGCTTTCCGAAAGTCGGGTTCGAGCCGAAGCCAGTCCAGAAACCGTTGCCGATCTGGGTCGGCGGCTCCACTCCGGTCGCCTTCCGGCGCGTCGCCCGCTTTGGCCACGCCTTCCATGCCGCCTTCCAACCCCGTCACGAAATCGTCGATGCCTGGTCCCAGGTTCGCCGCGAGTGCGAGGCGATCGGGCGCGACCCCTCGGAACTGACGCTGTCGCTTCGCATCTACCTCGATCCGGCGCAGGCGATGCAGTCGTCCAAAGCCATCGGCGGCAGCAAGGACCAGATGTTGGAAACCATCGCGGCGTGCCGGGACATCGGCATCAGCCACCTGCTGCTCGACCCCGTCGCCCGCGGCGGAGTGCCCGGGCGGCTTGATGCTCTGCGCGCCTTCATGGAGGACGTCGCGCCCGTGGCGGCGGCTTGAGCTGTGGTGCGGCTAGTCGACCTGCCACCCGTCGATCAGGCGCATTTGTTGGGCAAGGACTGCGCGCCATTGCCGGGCGAACCGTTCGTGCTTGGCCCGCCCTTGGCGCAACGCCGGGTCGCAATCGTCACAACCGCCGGCCTGCATCCCGCCGGCCAGCCGAACTTCGACCTGCGCGATACCGGCTACCGCGTCATTCCCGGAGATATCGACGGGCGCGACCTGGCGATGAGCCATTCCAGCGTGAATTTTGACCGCTCCGGCTTTCAGCAGGATATCAACGTCGTCTTCCCGCTGGATCGGTTGCGCGAACTGGCGGATGCCGGCGAGATCGGCAGCGTCGCGGCCTTTCACTACGCCCTGAATGGCGCTGGATGGGAGCCGCACGAGATCGAGCCGACGGCGGCGGAACTCGCAACAATGCTGGCGGCGGACAAGGTCGACGCCGCCGTCCTGGCGCCGGTCTGACCGAATTGCACCCGCGCCGTGGGCGCGGTCGGGCATTTCCTGGAGACGCACGGCATTCCAACCGCGGGCATCAGCCTGGTGCGGGAGAACACGGCCGCGATGCGCCCGCCGCGGGCGCTTTGGGTGCCGTTCCCGCTCGGCAGGCCGTTCGGCGCGCCGCATGCGCCGGACTTTCAGCGCGAGGTGCTGCGGGCCGTGCTGCGGCTGCTGGAGCGGACTCAAGGGCCGGTTCTGGAGGATTTCCCGGAAGACGCGCCGGCCGGCGCCGATGGCGCCGAGACCGGGGCGCTGGTCTGCCCGGTCAGCTTTCCGGCCCCGCTTGCCGAACCGACCTCAAGTTGGCACGCCCGCCTGGCCGAGGAACGCGCCGCGCTGGCGCCCTGGCATGCGCTGGCGGAGAGCCTGGGCGGCACAGCGCCCGGCATTTCCGGCATGCCCATTGCGGCGGCTATGGACCTGCTGGCGACTTTTGTGGCGCAAAATGGCGGCTTTCCTGGATCGGCGGATGATGCGGCGCGCGCTTTGCGCAACGCCGCGGAGGACATCCGTGGCTGGTACGCCGCAGCAATGACCGCCCAACCCGGGCGCAAGCCAAGCCCGGCAGCGCTGGCAGATTGGTTTTGGGGGGAGACCGCAGCAGGTGCTATGCTGCTCGCAGCCCAGCCGATCTGCCTCGCGCACCCAGACCCGCGCGTACAACTTGTCGGTCGGGGCATGTGGGTTCCGCGCGCACAGCAGCACCGCCTGCGCCGATAAAATGAGGAGGACTCGCCCATGACCCCCCACACCAACGGCTGGCACGAGCCGCTTTGTTTCGGTGACCTAGCCTCCGACGCCGCGCGCCGCTGGGGGGAGCGGACAGCCCTCGTCTTTCAAGGACGCCTATGCGGAACTCTCCGCCCAGGTGGACCAGGCCGCCAAAGCCCTGATGGCGGCAGGCGTGAGACGCAAGGACCACGTCGCCCTCTGGCTGAACAACTCCGACCGGTGGGTGGTGATCGCGCTTGCGATCCTGAAAACCGGGGCGGTGCTGGTGCCGATCAACACCCGCTTCCGCACCCATGACCTGGATTATGTGCTGCGCCAATCCGACAGTAACTTCCTCATCACCCACGATGTCTCCGGCCCCATCGACTACCTCGCCATGGTGCGCGAGGTGGTGAAACTGCCGGACCAAGGCTCAAATATCCAGGACCCCAGCTTTCCGGAACTCCGTAGCGTCCTGATTGTCGGCAAGCCAGGCCATGCTGGCGTGCTTGGCTGGGAGGATGCGCTTGCAGGGGCGTCGACGGTCCCGCAAGCCGACCTGGACACGCGGGCAGCCGCCGTCCAGCCGCAAGATCTCGCGCTCATCAAATACACCAGCGGCACCACCGGCTTTCCGAAAGGCGCCATGCACTGTCACAACCTGATCCGAAATGTGCAGGAGCGGGGCGGCCGCATGGGGATGCGGGCTCAGGATGTGATTATCGGATATTTGCCGCTGTTTCATGCGTTCGGCTTTTCGGAATGCCTACTGATGGCGCTGGTCAACGGCGCCAAGCATGTGGTGACAGAGACCTTCAATCCCGCCGAAGCACTCGACCTGATCGAGGCGGAGGGCGTCACCATCGCCCATGGCTTCGACGCACACATCAAGGGCTTGTACGAGGAGCAGGAACGCCGTCCGCGCAACATCGCCACCTTGCGCACGGGCGTTTGGGGGGCAGGGCCGCTCAGCACCACGCCGGTGATGTACAAAGGGGCGGCGGTGCTGGCGCCTTGCCGTTCCGTCTCCGGCTTCGGCATGACGGAGGTTTGGATCGGCGTGACCTGGAACTCCCTCGACGATCCGATGGAGCAACGCCTGGAGGCCAATGGTTGGGAAGGGGTGGGATATGCCTTCCGCATTGCCGATCCCGCGACCGATGCGCCGGTGGCGGACGAGGTCGAGGGCGAACTTCAGGTGCGCGGGCGCTATCTGATGTTGGGCTATTACAAAAAGCCGGACGAGACCCGCGCCAGCTATTCCGCCGACGGCTGGTTCAAGACCGGCGACGCTGCCAAGCGCCGGGCCGATGGCACCATGCATTTCCTGGGCCGCCACAAGGACATGCTGAAAGTGGGCGGCGAAAATGTCGATCCGATGGAGATAGAAGGCATGCTCCGCGCACTGAAGGGCGTGCATGAGGTCTCTGTCGTGGCAGCCCCGGACCCTGTTCTGAATGAAGTCGCGGTCGCCTATGTACAGCGGGCAGAGGGCTCTGCTCTCACCGAAGCGGAAATCATCAACTCTGTCCGCGGCAAGGTCGCCAGCTTCAAGATTCCGCGCTATGTGGTGTTCATCGACGAATTTCCGATGACCGCGTCCGGCAAAATTCGCAAGGTGGAATTGCGCGCCGACGCAAAGGAGCGATTTGCGAGTGAATGATACCCATAACGGGCGGATCAAAACCGCCCTGGTGACCGGCGCCGCACGCGGCATAGGCTTGGCCACGACCGAAGCGCTGCTGGCTCAGGGCTGGCAGGTGGTCATGCTGGACATCGATGGTCCGGAACTGGCGACCGCCAGCGCCGGCCGCAACAATGTCGTCCCGATTGCCGCCGACGTTTCCGACCCAGCCCAGGTCGAGGATGCGCGCCAACGGGTCGCCGATGCCTTCGGCAGCCTGGATGCCCTGGTCAACAATGCTGGCGTCGCGGACTTCGGCCCGATCCAGAACGCCACGTACGAGAGTTGGCGCCGGGTTATGGCCACCAATCTCGACGGCCCGTTCCTGATGACCCAGGCCTTTATCGACCTGCTGGCCAAGGCCAAAGGCAGCGTTGTCAACATCACGTCGATCTCAGGCCAACGCGCCAGCACGCTGCGCGTCGCCTATGGCACATCCAAGGCTGCCCTGGCCCATCTGACCATGCAACAGGCGGTGGAGCTTTGCGAGCTGGGCATCCGGGTCAACGCAGTCGCGCCGGGACCGGTCAACACCAAGCTGGCGCTGGCCGTGCACTCGCCAGAGATCCGGGCGGCTTATCATGACGCCATCCCGCTGAACCGGTACGGTCGCGAGAGCGAGATTGCGGCGGCTGTGGCTTTCCTCGTCAGCGACGCTGCCAGCTATATCACCGGCCAGGTCCTGGCTGCGGACGGCGGGTTCAGCGCCGCCGGCGTCGGCCTGCCGGCGCTGCGCGCCGACAATGCCAAACGAACCGGCGATTGAGGTGCCAGCCATGATGCCGATACTCAAGGCTGAAACCATTGCGGAATTCCAGAGCGACGGCGTAACGGTGCTGCGCGGCGCGTTTGCCGAATGGGTCAGCACGCTGCGGCGGGGCATCGATTTCAACATCGCCAACCCCGGCCCGGACGGACGCTTCTACACCGGCAACGCCGGCGCTGGCCGTTTCATGACCGACTATTGCAACTGGCAACGCATTCCCGAATACCGCGACTTCATCTTCAACTCGCCCGTGGCCGGGATCGCGCGCGAGCTGATGGCCAGCCGCTCGGTGCAACTGTTCCATGAGCATGTTTTGGTAAAAGAGGCCGACGCCGACGTGCCGACGCCCTGGCATCATGACCTACCCTATTACAGTATTTCCGCACCAATGTCGGTCAGCCTATGGCTGCCGCTCGATTCGGTGCCGCGCGAACGGACGCTGGAGTTCGTCGCCGGATCGCACCGCATGGGCAAGACCTACCAGCCGCAACGCTTCAACGGCAATCCGATCAATGAGGGCGACGGATTGGAAAGCATCCCCGACATCGAGGCCGACCGCAGCCAATTCGATATTCGTGGTTGGCCGCTGGAGCCGGGCGACGCGGTCGCCTTCGACTTCCGCACCCTGCACGGCGCCGCCGCAAACCGCAGCAAGACGGATCAGCGGCGGGCGTTTTCGGTACGGCTGGTCGGCGAAGGCGCACAGTTCCGGCGCAAGCCCGGCATTGTCACCTCGCCGCCGTTCCCCGGCGTTACCCTGGCGGACGGCTCGCCATTAGCCGGCGAGGAGTTTCCGGTTCTGATCGAAGCGCAATAGCCCGGCCCTAACCGCCGAACATGTTGTCGCGCGGGAAGCCGTGCGGCGGCTGACGCCCCGCGCCGGCGCGGTTGCCAAGCCAGGGCAACAGGTCGGTCTCCCGGCGCGTGCGTTCCCCCACCTGCCAGGACAGGCCCTCTTCCAGCACAATCGTGGTCAGGTCGCTGATGCCGCCGTCCTTATAGCGCTGCAGCATGACGCCCCGGCCGCGGCTCATTTCGGGCAATTGGTGCATCGGGAAAATCAGCAGACGGCGGTTTTCGCCGATGATGGCGATATGGTCGCCGATCTCCGGCACGACAAAGGCGAGACGCGCGCCATCCGCCGGGTTCATCACCTGACGCCCGGTCTTGGTCTGCGCCACGCAGGCGTCGGACGCAATGCGGAAGCCGCGGCCATCGCTGGAGGCCAGGATCAGGCGTTCATCCTTGGTGACCGCCCGGAACGCCACCGCCGTGTCCTCCGCCGCCAGATCCACCAGCAACCGCAGCGGCTCGCCCTGCCCGCGGCCGCCGGGCAGCTTGTCGGCGGCGAGCGTGAACACCCGCCCGCTGGCGGTGAACAACAAAATCTTGTCCGTCGATTGACACGGCAGGCGGAACCGTTCGCCGTCGCCATCCTTGTATTTGACCTCCGCATCCGGGGCCAGATGCCCCTTGAGCGCCCGCACCCAGCCCTGCTCGGACACGACAACGGTCAGCGGTTCGCGCTCGACAAACGCTTCCACCGACAAATCGACGGCATCGGGAGCGCTGGCAATCAAGGTGCGGCGCTTGCCGAGCGGCGTTTTCTTGCCGAACTTGGCGCGGGTCTCGTCGATCTGGCCGGCGATGGTCTGCCATTGCAGCGCTTCGTCCGCCAGCAGCGCCTGCAATTCGGCCTGTTCGGCGGACAGCGCATCGTGTTCCTGCCGGATTTCGATTTCCTGCAAGCGGGCCAGCGCACGCAGGCGCATGTTCAGGATCGCGTCAGCCTGCACCTCTGTCAGGTCCCAGCGTTTCATCAGGGCCGGCTTGGGCTCATCAGATTCGCGAATCAGGCGGATGACCTCATCCAGATTGGCGTAGACGATCAGATAGCCCGCCAGCACCTCCAGCCGGTGCGCGATCTGGCCCAGCCGGTGGTGAGTGCGCCGCTGCAACACCTCCAGCCGATGGTCGAGAAAGGCCCTCAATACCTCGATCAGCCCCATCAGCCGGGGCACCGTGCCGCCATCGAGCACGTTCATGTTGACGCCGAAGCGGGTCTCCAACTCGGTCTGCTGGAACAGCGATTCCATCAGGGCTTCGGGCGGAATGGTGCGGGTGCGCGGCACGACGACGACCCGCAAATCCTCTGCCGACTCGTCGCGGATATCGGCGAGCAGCGGCAGCTTGCGGTTTTCCAGCAACTCCGCGACCCGCTCGATCAGGCGGCTTTTCTGCACTTGGTAGGGAATTTCGGTGACCACCACCTGCCACTGGCCGCGGCCCAGGTCCTCCTTCTCCCATCGCGCCCGCAGCCGCAGCGACCCGCGGCCGGTGGCGTAAACCTGGGCCAGCTTGTCCGCATCCTCCGCCAGCACGCCGCCCGTCGGAAAATCCGGTCCCGGCAGGCGCTTCAGCACCTGTTCCAGCGATGCATCCGGATTTTTGATCAACAGCAACAGCGCGGCACAGATTTCATCGGCATTGTGCGGCGGAATATTGGTGGCCATGCCGACCGCAATGCCCTGCGCGCCGTTCGCCAGCAGGTTCGGGAAGGCGGCGGGCAGGACGATGGGCTCTGCGCCTTCGCCGTCATAGGTATCGCGGAAATCGACGGTGTCCTGGTCAATGCCGTCCAGCAACGCCTCGGCCACCGCCGTCAGGCGGGCCTCGGTATAGCGCATGGCGGCGGCGTTATCGCCGTCGATATTGCCGAAATTGCCCTGGCCCTCGACCAGCGGGTAGCTCTGGGCGAAATCCTGCGCCAACCTCACCATGGCGTCGTAGATCGCCTGGTCACCGTGCGGATGGAACTTGCCCATGACATCGCCGACGACGCGGGCGCATTTCTTGAAGCCGGCGCGGGGATTGAGGCCCAGCTCGCGCATGGCATAGAGCAACCGCCGATGCACTGGCTTCAGACCATCCCGCACGTCCGGCAGCGAGCGCGCCATGATGGTGGACAGCGCATAGGCCAGATAGCGCTCGGACAGCGCCTCTTCAAAGCCTACCGGCCGGATCGGGTCGCGGCCTGCGGTGGGTGAAGTGTCGTCGGTGCTCACACGGAATCCTCTACGTTGGACTCTGCGGATAAGGGCGATTCTGTCGCGAAGCAATCCGCCAGCCGCCAGCGGGCTGGGGGTAAGTCGCGGTGGATCGCGCCGAATGCGTCGCGCTTGAGGAAGTGCGCAGTCAGCTTCAGGCCGGCGGCGATCGCCGCATCGTCCCATTCACCGCCGCCCGCCAGGAACCCCGGCAGCGGCAGCAGCCTGGGCGCCAGGTCGCCAGCGCCCTCTGCCGTCACCGCAGCCCCCGTCCGCGGCGAGACATAGGCCAGACCCTGGGTTGCGCCTGTCCGGGCGCACCGGTCCAGCGCCAGACCATAGCCCAAGGCCCGCAGCACGCCCAACTCCCACACCACATAGGCGGCGGGCCAGGCCTCGCTCTCCAATACGGCCAGCAGGGCCGTCAATCCATGATAGAC
>JAYPXD010000004.1:0-31702 GCA_038135395.1 Alphaproteobacteria bacterium
ATTACGCCACCGATTGGCCTGAACTGCTTCGTTGTGGCTGGCGTGCGTCCGGACATTCCGCTGCTGGACATATTCAAAGGCATCTGGTGGTTCTTCATCTGCGACGTGCTGACGGTTGCGTTGTTTGTTGCCTTCCCGGGTATTGTGCTCTGGCTGCCAAACCAGATGTTCAATGGCTAGGGTATCAACTGAGGAGTATCGCTGATGGCGATGAAAAAAGGCATCAAGCAACTGCTTGAAGAAGCCAACAAGCGCATCAAGACCGTGTCGGTCGACGAGGCGATGAAGATGCATGGTCGCGACGACGTCGTTTTCGTCGATATCCGCGACGTGCGGGAATTGGAGCGCGACGGCATGATTGCCGGCGCGACCCATGCGCCGCGCGGCATGCTGGAGTTCTGGGTGGATCCGGACAGCCCGTATTTCCGCTCGAACCTGAACGACGAGAGCAAGCAGTATCTGCTCTATTGCGCCAGCGCCTGGCGCTCGGCGCTGGCCACCGACCGCCTGACGGAGATGGGGATGGAAAATGTCTCCCATATCGAAGGCGGCCTGACCGGCTGGAAGAAAGCCGGCGGCCCAGTGCAGGAACGGCCGAAGAAGGACTAATTCTTTAATCCGGCCCGGTGGTCTTCCGCCGGGCCGGACTTTTCTCAGCCCCCGAATACCAGCCGCCAGATCAATGGCAGCAGCAACGCCGTCGCCAGCGCATTCAGCCCCATGGCAAGACCGGCAAATGCACCCGCTGTCTCGTTCACCTGCATCGCCCGGGCCGTGCCGATGCCGTGGCTGGCGGTGCCAATGGCAAGGCCGTGCGCCGCCCAGTCCTTAACTCCGACCAACTTCAAGACATGCGGCCCCAGCATCGCGCCGGTGATACCGGTAACGATCACCAGCACGGCGGTCAACGACGGCAGGCCGCCCAATTGCTCGGTAATGCCCATGGCGACCGGCGCGGTCACCGATTTCGGCGCAATCGCGATCAGCGCATCGTTCGAGCCCTGCAACAACCAACCGATCGCCACTGCAGAGACCGCCGCCGTCGCCGAGCCGCACAGCAGGCTCACCAGAATCGCCAGGGCCGAACGGCGCACTTTCTCGAACTGCCGATACAGCGGAATCGCCAGCGCTACCGTCGCCGGGCCCAGTAAAAAGTGCACGAACTGCGCGCCGTCGAAATAGGTCGGATAGGGCGTCGCGGTCAGAACCAGCACCGCCACGATCAATACAACGGCGATCATGACAGGGTTCAGCAGCGGGTTCAGGCCGCCACGTTTGTAAAGCCAGGCTCCGGCCTGGAACGCCACCAACGTCAGCGTCAGATGCAGCAGCGGACTGGCACTTAGATAGACCCAGATATCGCGTAGGTCAGCCATCAGTCGCCCTCCTTCCCCGCCTGCTTGGCGCGGCTGAGATACTGCATCAGCAGCCCCGTGACGGCGACCGCCAGCAACGTGCTTACCAGCAGAGCGACAGAGATCGGCAGCCAGTCGGCCCCGATCAGGTCCGCGTGCAGCATGACGCCAACACCGGCCGGTACGAAGCAAAGCGACAGATTGCCGATCAGCGCATCGCCGACCTTGCCCAAATCGGCCGGAATGCCTTTGCGCAGCAGCAGGCCGCAAAACAGCAGGGCCATGCCGACGACCGGCCCCGGCACAGGCAGACCCAGCCCGGTCACCGCCAACTCGCCTGCCAGCTGGCAGCAAAAGATCAACGTCAGCCAGCCGAGCACTGGCCCTGCCCCCTAGGCCGCATCTTCCAGGATCATCGCGCTGGCCTTCTCCGCGATCATGATGGTGGGCGCGTTGGTGTTGCCGGTCGTTACCGTCGGCATGATGCTGGCATCGACGACGCGCAGGCCCTGCAGGCCGTGGACGCGCAGACGCGAATCGACCACGGCCATCGGGTCCTCGCCCATCTTGCAGGTGCCGACGCAGTGATAGATCGTGCGCCCGGTTTCGCGGATGAACTTTTCCAGCGACGCCTCGGACTGAATGTCCGGACCGGGCGAGGTTTCCTCGACCAAGTGTTGGGCAAACGCCGGCTGGGCAAAAATCTCGCGCGCCTGCCGGATCCCCTCTTTCGAGATGCGCATATCATCCGGGTCCGACAGGAAATTCGGGCGGATCGCCGGGCGCACGAACGGATCGTTAGAGACCGCCATAATCTCACCGCGGCTGCCGGGCCGGGCGATGGAAATGGCGATGGTGGCGCCGGGTTTCTTTTCCAGCACGCCGAAAACATTGTTGTCATAGCTGGCGGGCGTGAACAGCAGTTGGATATCCGGCGCCGCCAGGCCTTCGCGGCTGTAGGTGTAGCATTGCGCCGATGACACGCCGAAGGTCAGCGCACCGTTGCCCTTGACCACCCACTTGACCACCTCCGGCACAACACCGGGAAACCGCGAGAGTTCGTTGATGCTGCGGGTATTCTTGGCGCGCCGCGACACGCGGACGGTGTAATGGTCCGACAGGTTCCGGCCGACGCCGGGCAGGTCGTGCACCAGATCGACGCCGATCCCACGCAGATGGTCCGCCGGGCCGACACCGGAGACGTGCAGCAGGTGCGGCGAGTTGATGGTGCCGCCCGATACGATCACCTCGCGCGCCGCCCCGATGTGCCGGTCCCGGCCTTTTTGCCGGATCCAAACGCCGGTGCAGCGCTTGCCCTCGAAACTCAGCCTCGTCGCATAGGCCTCTGTCTCAATCGTCAGGTTCTGGCGCTTTTTCGCCTCCGCCAGGAAGGTTTGCGCGGTGGAACCACGGCGGCGGCCGATGCGGCTCATCTGGCTGTAGCCGACGCCCTCCGCCGGTTTTTCGCCGGACAGGTCCTTGACCTTCGGATGCCCGGCCTGCTGGGCTGCCTCGACAAACATATGGGTAAGCGGCAGCGTGGTGCGGTAGTCGTCGATCTGCAGCGGCCCGCCCTTGCCGCGGTATTTGCTGTCGCCCATGGGATAGCTCTCCATGGACTTGAAGTAGGGCAGGCATTCGTCATAGCTCCAGCCGCGCGCGCCCATCTGGGCCCAGCCGTCAAAGTCGGAGGGATTGCCGCGTACGAACAGCATGCCGTTGATCGAGGACGAGCCGCCCAGCGTCTTGCCGCGCGGCCAGTGCAGCGAGCGGTTGCCGGTCGCTTCCTCCGGCTCTGTCTGGTAGTTCCAGTTGATCACCGGATGGGCCAGCAATTTCAGCACGCCCGCGGGAATATGGATCATCGGGTTGCGGTCCGGCGGCCCGGCCTCCAGCAGCACGACACTGGCGCCGCCCTTGCTCAAGCGATTGGCGAGCACGCAGCCGGCAGAGCCGGCGCCGACGATGACATAATCGGCTTGCATCTGGACATGTTTCCCTAGCGAAGGCGGTATTGCCTCCAGCCTAAGCCCTGGACGATGCATTGCCCACAATTTTCCAAGTGTCCGCTCGCCAGCAAATGTCGGCCGGTGCTAGACTGCCGCAGGCAAAATTCACAAAAATCGCCCGCAAGGCAGCACGCCGGCGGGACGAGTCACCCGGGAACGCTCCAATGAATGACGACGCGCCAACCAGTTTGACCATCAACCAGTCCGCGCCGCCGTTGGATTTGCAAAGGATCATCGACGATATCGTCGACCGGATCGCTGACGAGACCGAGCGGGGCCATGTGGCCACCTATATCCCAGAGCTTGCCAAGGCTGACCTGAACAGCTTTGGCATGGCGGTCGTGCCGACGGCCGGGCCCACCGTTGTCGCCGGCGATGCCGATGTCGCATTCTCGATCCAGAGCGTTTCTAAAGTTTTTACATTGGCGTTGGCGCTGCAGGAAATTGGCACCCGGGTATGGCGGCGGGTCGGGCGGGAGGCCTCGGGCAACGCATTTAACTCCATCGTTCAGCTGGAACACGAACACGGCCTGCCGCGCAATCCGTTCATCAACGCCGGGGCCATCGTCGTTGCCGATATCCTGCTGGGCAGCCGCACGCCGGCGGAGGCGATAGCCAACATCCTGGACTTCATGCGGCGGGCCACGGGCGACGACACCATCGCTATCGACGAGGCCGTTGCCGAATCGGAACGCAGAACCGGCGACCGCAATCGCGCGCTCGCCAATTTCATGAAGGCGGAAGGCAATATCACCCACGACGTCGAAGACGTGCTGGAGGTGTATTTCAACCAATGCGCCATCGCCATGAGTTGCCGGCAGTTGGCTCTGGCCGGGCGGTTCCTGGTGCAAGGCAATGCCATGCAGGACGGTGGCGCGCCCATCGTCTCATCCCGCCGCGTCCGGCGGATCACCGCGCTGATGATGACCTGCGGCCACTACGATGCGTCCGGCGAATTCGCCTTTCAGGTCGGAATCCCTGGGAAAAGCGGCGTCGGCGGCGGCATTTTGGGGATCGTTCCCGGCCGGGCATCAATCGCGGCCTGGAGCCCCGGCCTGAGCGCGAAAGGCAACTCCCTGATGGCCACCCTGGCCTTCCGGGAATTCGCCCGGGCCACCGGCTGGTCGGTGTTCGGCCCGCTCAGCGATTGAGCCTCCGGACACGTGGCGGGCGGTTCACTCTGAATACGCCATAGGATACGGCCGCGGCGACGGTAGCACCCGTTAATACCGCCGGGATTCCACCAATTTCGGCGGACAATAGCCCGACACAAAAGACGAAGCTCGAATAGGACGCCAGTGCCCATCGCGAACGGTAGATGGTCTCCACTGCAAACGCCTCGCCAAAGCGCCGGTGCAGGATCCATAGCGAGGCGCTCATCATCACCGGAAAGGCCAGCGCCATGCCGGAGACGATGGGACCCAGCAGCTTGGAATAGACCGCCACCGTGCCGATGATGGCGCCGCCCATCACGGCGCGCGCCACCGTTGCCCGCCAGCCACCGACCGCAGCGCCACGGGCGACCGGCGGCGCGTCGGGCCGACGCATGAACAGGGCCGCCGCCAGCACGCCCGCCGCCGCCAGCGCTATGGCCAGCGGCCAGGTCATCGGCCAGACCACCAGCACAACCGCCATGCCCAGCCAGCAGGTAATGCCGATGCTCCACGGCAGAAAAAACCCGCCCAGAGGCGACGCGCGCGCATAGCCGACCATGAAGGCGAAGACTCCGCCGGTCAGCGCGAACGCCGCCACGCCGGCCTCGGACATGAACGCGTCCGAGCGCTCCCACATCATCAGCGAAAAGCCGGTGCCGGAGTTGAACGGATAGGTCATGGCGATGCTGGCCAGCAATGGGCCCGCCCGCTGACCGGCGGCAACGACCAGCAACAGCACGCTGGTTGCGATGCCGGCTTTCCAGACAAGCGCGATCAGGTCTTCCATGAGTGCTCGATGAGTGCTTGAAGGGTGCTCGAAAAGGTTTTCCGAAAATTTCCGGCGGCAAACCCGCTTTGGGCTCGCTCTACAGACTGGCTTCATCCTATGCTGTTGCCCAGCCTTTGCCCAGAGAAAGCCTGACACCCGCCGTGTCCGCTCCCCCATCCGCTCCCCTTGCGTCTGCGCCAGTGCGGCGATCATTTCTCGCGCCCTTCCGCGTGCGGAGCTTTCGCTTCCAATGGCCGGCCGATCTGCTGACCTCCTGGGCGCAGGAAATGGAAACGCTGATCCTGAACTGGTACATCCTGACCACCACCGGCTCGGTCGTGATGCTGACCCTGTTCGCCTCGCTGCAGTATCTGGGCACGCTTTTGGCGCCGGTGATCGGCAGCGTCGCCGACCGCGTCGGACGACGGGCAGTGCTCTGTTGCCTGCGCGCCTGTTATGCCAGCCTCGCGGCCGTGCTGATGGTCACCGGACTTTCCGGCACGCTGACGCCGGAAGTCGTGTTCGGCGTCGCCATGGTGGTGGGCCTGATCCGGCCGTCCGACCTGGTCATGCGCAACTCGATGATCGGCGATACCATGCCGCCGGAGGTATTGGGCTCGGCCATGGGGCTCAGCCGCATGACCATGGACACCGCCCGCATCGCCGGCGCAATGGCCGGCGCCGGCCTGTTTGCAACCCTGGGATTGGGCGCGGCCTATGTGGGCGTGGTTGCGTTCTACGGCCTCAGCCTGCTGTTGACGCTGGGTACCAGCCGGGTCAGGCCGGACCGCGGCGGCCAGCCGTTCAAGATCGTGCGCGAGGTGAAAGACGGCCTGGCTTTCACCTGGCGGACGCCGCGCATCAAGGCGCTGATGTTCTATGCCTTCCTGGTCAATCTCTGCGCTTTCCCGATCAACATGGGCGTGTTGCCGTTCGCGGCGAAAGAGGTGTTCGGGCTGACCGAGACCGGGCTTGGCCAGATGATGGCCATGTTCGGGTTCGGCGCGCTGCTGGGGTCGCTGGTGATTGCCGTTTCCGGCGGACCGAAGCGGCGGGGCCGCAATATCGTCGGCTATATCGTGATCTGGTACCTGTTGCTGACCTGCTTTGGCTTCGCCAGCGAAGTCTGGCAGGCCTATGTCCTGTTGTTCCTGATCGGCTTCAGCCAAGGCATCTCGATGCTGACCATGTCCATCGCCCTGCTGGACGCCGCCGGTCCGGTGATGCGCGGCCGCATCATGGGGGTGCGCATGCTGGCGGTCTACGGCCTGCCCATCGGCCTCGCCTGCGGCGGCTGGCTGGTGCAGAACCTGGGCTATGTCAACATGGTCCTGTTGTATTGCGGCATCGGCATAGCGGCGACGGTGACGATTGCCGTGAAGTGGCGCGAGGCGCTGTTGCGGGATGGGTGAACAAGTCTGTCGGTCTAGGCACGCCAGCTAGGCTCGGATAAGCTACCGGCCACTGTACGATGACCGGATTGTGAGCCTCCCCCATGCGCCCCGAAGACATTCTCCAAGGCAAGAACCGTCCCTTTACCGGCGCGGAGTTTCTGGAAAGTTTAAAGGACGGGCGCGAGGTCTGGCTTTATGGGGAGCGGGTGGATGATGTCACCACGCATCCGGCCTTCGCCAACGCCGCCCGCTCGCTCGCCCGGCTCTACGATGCGCTGCACGATCCGGCGACCAAGGACATCCTGACCCGCGAGACCGATACCGGCTCCGGCGGCTATACCCATAAGTTCTTCCGCGCAGCCCAATCGCGCGAGGACCTGGAAGGCCAGAAGGACGCGATCAAGAAATGGGCGCAACTGTCCTATGGCTGGATGGGCCGCAGCCCGGACTACAAGGCCAGTTTTCTTTCTACGCTTGGGCCGAATGCGGAGTTCTATGGGCCGTGGGCGGATAATGCGCGGGCCTGGTACAAGCGCGCGCAAGAGAACGTGCTGTTCATGAACCATGCCATCGTCAACCCGCCGATCGACCGGCACAAAAAGGCGGACGATGTGAAGGACGTCTATGTCACCATCGACAAGGAGAACGACGCCGGCATTTTTGTCTCCGGCGCGAAGGTCGTGGCGACGGGTTCGGCGCTGACGAACTATAACTTCCTCGGCCAGAACCTGTCGGCGGAGATCACCGACACCGACCTGGCCACCATGTTCATCGCGCCGATGAACACGCCGGGCGTCAAGTTGATTTGCCGGCCGTCCTACGAACTGTCGGCAAAGACGATGGGCACGCCCTATGATTACCCGCTGTCGAGCCGGTTCGACGAGAACGACGCGATCATCATTTTCGACAACGCCTTCATCCCCTGGGAGAACGTGCTGGTCCACCGCGATCTGGACATGCTGATGAAGTTCTACCCATTCTCGGGCTTCTTCAACGGTTTCACCTTCCAGGCCTGCATCCGCATGGCGGTCAAGCTGGACTTTCTCTCTGGCTTGATCTGGAAGGCGCTGCGCTGCACCGGCTCCAGCGAGTCACCCGGCGCAAAGGTGCAGATGGGCGAGGTTGTGGCCTACCGCAACATGATGTGGGGCCTGGCGGAAAGCATGGCGGCAACGCCGCAGCCCTGGAAAAACGGCCACGTGCTGCCGAACGCGCGCAGCGGCGCTGCCTACCGCGTCATGTCGCCGGAGATCTATCCGAAGGTGCTGAACATCGCGAACAAGATCCTGGCGAGCGGCCTGATCTACCTGCCGTCATCGTCCAAGGACTTCAGCAACCCGACCGTCGACGCCTACCTGAAGCAATACGTCCGCGGCAGTTTCGGCATCGACTACAAGGAGCGGATCAAGACGCTGAAGCTGCTCTGGGATGCCGTCGGCACCGAGTTCGGCGGCCGGCACGAACTTTATGAGATCAACTATGCCGGCAACTGGGAAATGACCCGCAGCCAGACCCTGACGCAAAGCCAGAACAACGGCGTCATGGACGAATGCATCGCGCTCGCCGATCAATGCATGAGCGAATACGACGAAAACGGCTGGCTGATGGATGGCTTCGGGAACGGGCCCGCCTAACCGCCCTTGGGCGTGGCCGGGCAACGACCGCCCGCGATTTCCCCCGGCGGATTTCCCCTGGCGCTGACGTCCAGGCAGCCTATATCCGGAAGCGTAAGACGCGACACGCCGAGGTGACACCATGAAGACACTCATCGCCGCCTTTTGCCTGGGGCTCGCGCTCGCCGCTCCGGCCTTGGCGCAAGACCGCATTGATGTCGGCAAGTCCACCGGCGAACAGGTTGACGAAGCGCTGGAAAATGTATTGGGCGCGTTGCGGCTGGTGATGCGGGCCATTCCGCAATACGAGCTGCCGGAGGTGCTGCCGAACGGCGACATCATAATCCGCCGCATCCCGCCCGAGCCCGACCCCAAGCGCGCGCCACAGGATCCGAAACCTGGGAAACAACCCGGAACCGATACTTAGCGCCTAGCCCCTCTTGCATCTTCCGCCACAAACACCAATATGGTGCTCAAACGGTTTCGCCGTTGATCAGGGATGCAATCACCAAATGAACCGAAGGGGACATAGATTCCATGGCTTTCGATAATCTTCGCACCCAAGCGCATGTTGGCGCTGGCGCTTATGCCGCCGACATCGACGAGGGCCTGCGCAAGCATATGCTGCGCGTTTACAACTACATGGGCTCCGGCCTGCTGGTCACGGGACTGGTGGCGTGGGCCATGTTCTCCATGTCCTTCGTTGTCCAGGACGGCAACGTCGTCGGCGTCACGTCTCTCGGCGCAGCGATCTATGGTTCGCCGCTGAAGTGGGTGATTATGCTGGCGCCGCTGGGCTTTATCATGGCGCTCAGCATGGGCGTGAATAAGTTCAGCTTCGGCACGCTGCAACTGTTGTTCTGGGCGTTTGCCGCGATCATGGGCGTTTCCATGGCGACCATCTTTGCAACGTTCACCGCCGGCAGCATCGCGCGCGTGTTCTTCATTACCGCCAGCCTGTTCGCTGCCATGTCGCTGTGGGGCTACACCACCAAGCGTGACCTGACCGGCATGGGCCACTTCCTGTTCATGGGCCTGATCGGCATCATCATCGCGAGCGTGGTCAACATCTTCGTCGGCTCGACCGCGGTGCAGTTCGCCGTGTCGGTGCTGGGCGTGCTGATCTTCACCGGCCTGACCGCCTATGACACCCAGCGCATCAAAAACGATTTCCTGGAGTATCGGGCACATGGCGCCGCCGTTGGCAAGCTGGCGATCATGGGCGCGGTGACGCTGTACTTGGACTTCGTCAACATGTTCATGATGCTGCTGTCGCTGTTCGGCAATCGCGAATAGCGCGCTGCTGACCGCTGAGGTCTGACGATTAAAATTTCGCCGCCGCAATCAGCCCGATTGCGGCGGCGATTTTGCTTGCGGACTGGCGCAGGCTCAGTTGCCGCTATAGTCCACGACCGTGTGCTCCTGGTCGCCCAGACCCTCGATCCCACAGCGCATGATATCGCCCGGCTGCATATAACGCGGGGTCGGCTTGGCGCCATGGCCGACGCCGGCGGGCGTGCCGGTCGCCAACACGTCGCCCGGCAGGAAGGTCATGAAGCGCGACAGGTCGGCGATGCAGCGCGCCACGCTGAACACCAGATTGGCCGTGGTGCCATCCTGGTAACGCACGCCATTCACCTCGCACCAGATTTTCAGGTTATCCGGATTCGGCACCGCATCCGCCGTCACCAGCCAGGGGCCGAGCGGCCCAAAATTGTCGGCGCTCTTGCCTTTGACCGAGCCGCCGCCATGCTCCATCTGGAATTCACGCTCGGATATATCGTTGAAGGTCGCATAACCGGCGACATGCTTCAGCGCGTCGGCCTCGGAAACGTAGCGGCAGGTGGAGCCGAATATCACCGCCAACTCGATCTCGTGGTCCAGCTTCTTGCTGTTCTTCGGCCGGATGATCGGGTCGAAGGGGCCACAGAGCGAGTTGATCGCCTTGTTGAAAATCTGCGGCTCCGGCGGCGGCGCCTTGCCCACTTCCTCGGCATGGTCTTTGTAGTTCAGACCGATGCAGATCATCTTGCCGATGCCGCGCACCGGTGCGCCGAGCCGGGGATTGCCGGGGACCAGCGGCAAGGTCTTGGGCTCAATCGAGCGCAGGATATCCAGCGCAATCGGGTCCAACTGGTCCGGGGTGATGTCGGCGATCACATAAGACAGGTCGCGAAGCTGGCCGGCATCATCCAACATGCCGGGCTTCTCGGCACCGGCTTCACCGTAACGAACGAGGCGCATAAGGGTTCCTCCTATTCAGGCAATACAAGCGATAGACAGAGAAAGGCAGCGGCTAAACGATTGCAATCGGCCGCACCGGCGAGCCGGTCGCGCCCTTGAATTTGATCGGCACCATATTGAGGCAGAAGCTGTAGATGCCAGCCTTTGCCAAGGCATCCAGCGCCAAGTTCTCGACCAGATAGACGCCGGCCTCCGCCAGGCAATGCTGATGGACCGGCATCAGCGCCTCGTGTTTTTCAGCCGGCAACACTTCAACCGCCATATTGTCCGCGCCGATGGCGACGACGTCCTGACCTGTCAGCCAATGCGCAGCAGCCTCGTTCAAGCCCGGTTCGCCGGAGAGGAATTTCTCGTTGTCCGTCATGAAGAACCGGCCCCAGCCCGTGCGAACGAAGACCACATCGCCGGGACGAAGCGCCAACCTGGCCTTGTCTAAGGCCCGCTTCAGGTCATCCGGCCCGACAGACCGGCCATTTTCCAAATAGTCGCCGCCATCCGCGCCGGCGACATCCAGCATGACGCCGCGGGTGATGATCGGCGGGCAGTGTTCGATACCCAGGTTCAGCAGGCCCCAGTCGTCGACCGTATCGTCGACCTTGAAGCCGCCATAGAGATAATCGCCCTTCGAGAAATGCCCCAGCGCGTCCATGTGCGTGCCGGTGTGGGTTGTCATCTCGATGCGTTCCAGGTTCGAGCCGGCATCGTTGGTCGCGCCCATGGCGCGGCGGCGCTTGACCGAGTTCCGGGCCGTCGAGGAGGCGCTCATGATGAAAGGGGTCTGGGCCGGTTTGAAGCCCGGCGCGCCCATCTGGGTTTCAAAGGACAGATCCCAGACTTCGCCGCGTTGCACCTCGCGCAGCGCCTGCAGTGTATTTGCGGGCGTCAGCAACCGGCCGGCGCCGAGTTGATCGCCCTCGCCCCATTTGTCGGCCCAGTGGCGGTGGTCGTGTACGCATTTGGTCATGGCTTTGGCGGTTCCTCGCGTTTGGGATTTGACTCACCATACCGTCGCCAAACGCAAAGGGGGAGACCCGATGGCCTCCCCCAATGCAGAACTGGGCTGATTTCAGGGTATCAGGCCAACACCCGCGCCAGGTTCCGATCCAGCGTGTCCAGGAATTCCATGGTCATCATCCAATCCTGTTCAGGGCCAACCAAAATCGCCAGATCTTTGGTCATCGCGCCATGTTCCACGCATTGGACGCACACCTGCTCCAAGGCCTCGGCGAAGAATTCGAGGTCGGGCGTATCGTCCATCTTGGCGCGGTATTTCAATGCCTGCGTCCAGGCGAAGATCGAGGCGATCGGGTTCGTCGATGTCACCCGGCCCTGCTGGTGCATGCGGTAATGCCGCGTGACGGTGCCATGGGCGGCTTCGGCTTCGACCGTATTGCCATCCGGCGTCAGAAGCACGCTGGTCATCAGACCCAGAGACCCATATCCCTGCGCCACCGTATCCGACTGCACATCGCCATCGTAATTCTTGCAGGCCCAAACATAGCCGCCCTCCCATTTCAGGCAGCAGGCGACCATGTCGTCGATCAGGCGATGCTGGTAGGTCAGGCCATGCTGGTCGAACTGGGCCTTGAACTCCCGGTCGAACACCTCCTGGAACAGGTCTTTGAACCTGCCGTCATAGCCTTTCAGGATGGTGTTCTTGGTAGACAAATAGACGGGAAATTTACGCTGCAATCCATAGTTGAGGCAGGCGCGGGCAAACCCGCGGATCGACTCGTCGATGTTGTACATCGCCAGAGCAATGCCCGCTTCCTCGAACTGGAACACTTCGTGCTCAATCGCCGGACCGCCGTCTGCCGGTTCAAATTTCAGCGTCAGCTTGCCCGCCCCCGGCACCAGCATATCGGTCGCCCGGTATTGATCCCCGAACGCGTGCCGGCCGATGATGATCGGCTTGGTCCAGCCCGGCACCAACCGCGGCACATTCTTGCAGATAATCGGCTCGCGAAAGACGGTACCGCCCAGAATGTTGCGGATCGTTCCGTTCGGCGAGCGCCACATTTCCTTCAGTCCGAATTCAGCGACCCGGGCCTCATCCGGCGTGATGGTTGCGCACTTGACGCCCACGCCAAACTCCTGGATCGCGTGCGCGGCGTCCACGGTAATTTGGTCGTCGGTGCGATCCCGCATTTCCATCGAAAGGTCGAAATATTTCAGATCGATGTCGAGATAGGGCAGGATTAACTTCTTTTTGATGAAGTCCCACATGACCCGAGTCATCTCGTCTCCATCGAGCTCGACAATGGGGGATTTCACACGAATTTTGGCCATAACCGAAAGTGGCTTTCTGCAACGAACTGGCACAGTCCCGAAGAGGCGCGAAATCAGGACCTCCGCCTTGCGGCACTAGATAGCCGATCTAGTCTTGGAGTCCCAGCGCTGCGAACGCCGATTCGATGGATGATTCGACGCGATACAAATCTCGGATGCTTTCCCCGGCAAAATCCTGCCGGATGGCTTGAGACAGAGCGCCGGTGAACGACGACCAGAAATCGTCCTCGCTTAACAAAACCAGCGGCTTGTCGATCCGGCAGAGCTGTCGCCAGGTCAACACCTCTAAAATCTCATCCAGGGTGCCCAATCCACCGGGCAAGGCCAGGAAGCCGTCCGACAAATCGAACATGGTTTGTTTCCGTTCGAACATGTCGCCGGTCACGATCAATCGGCTGAGCCGGTCGTGTTGGCGCTCTGCATGCCGCAGGAACTCTGGGATAACGCCGGTAACGTGCCCGCCAGCCTCCAAGACGCTGTCGCTGACCGAGCCCATCAATCCCAGAGCGCCGCCGCCATACACCAGCCCAATCCGCCGCTGCGCCAACCGATGACCAACCCTTTCAGCAAGATCGCGATAGCCGGGCGAGCCGCCAAAGCGAGACCCGCAAAATACGCAGATAGCGCTGCCTGTCATCAAACATCCTTTCGTGGTCAAGAGAACACCATCACCATTTGGCGCGCCCCACGACAGTATCTAGTTGCGGAGAACCATTCACCTTCTGCTATAACCACAGCAAATTTGCGAAAGGACCGACTGACTGTGCGAGTAGTTGTCGCGGTAGGTGTTGTTGCTGCCACAATGGCCGCCGCTGCGACGGCGCTAAACAAATGGTACCCCGAGTGGCGCCCGGTGCCTCAAGGCCAGATCGCACGGGTTGAGGTCCAATCCACGCCGCTACCCCTGGAAGCTCCGAAGGCCCCGGCTCGTCAAGCAAAATCCATCACTGCCCCTGCAGTAGAACAGAACCGGCAGGCAAACGGGCAGCCCATGCCGATTCCAAAAACACAAGGAGGATTGGCGGACACCAAGTCAGGTACCAATCCGTCGGTGGCGAATGCAGAGCCGAAGCGCACGGACCAAAGCGCAGACGGTATGGACAAGACGAATGGCAGCGGCTTCGGTGAGACGACGCCTGTTGCGGCGGAAGCGCAACTTCAGCCCGTCGCCGCGCCGATCGTTCCCGTCTCGAAAGAATCGGTCGCGGCCGCCATCAAAGTCGCAGCCGCGACTCCCGATCCGCACCGGCCAATCGCCGGGCAACTTTCGGTGATGCGGATCGACTATGACAGCGAGGGGCGTGTCGTCCTCAGGGGTTCCGCCGAACCGAACAGCCCGGTGCGTGTTTCCCTCAGCGGCGAAGCGTTGGGCGTCGTGACATCTAATGCCGAGGGCCAATGGCAATTGATCCCGCAAAAACGGATCAATGTCGGCCGTTATACGCTGCAGGCTGAAGCCCTTGGCGCTGCCAACACGGCAATCTCATCGGTCGAACTGCCCTTCGAACAGGCAAAAAATTTGCAGGACCTGCCGAACGAGGACCGGTGGGTTGTGCAACCCGGCAACAATTTGTGGCGCCTCTCCAAGAGCTTTTACGGCGCTGGCGTGCTTTATCCCGTAATATTCGACGCCAACAGGGACATAATCGACGATCCGGACCTGATTTATCCGGGACAAATATTCCGTATCCCATCCGTCGAAACCGCCGAGCTCCACGCCGGGCAGCGATGACCCAATCGTGAAATGCCGGTTTGTCCGATGGAGCTTGCGCCTCGGACGCTTGCGCCGTACCTAGACGGAATGCGAGTTGCCTATGTTCAAGCCAAAGCCCTGGCGGCAGCAATATACTGCCTAGCGGCTCTAGTCTTCGGTGGCACCCCGGCTGCTCAGGCTGAATCCGACAATGCTCCGGTTCTGGTGGAATTGTTCACCTCGCAGGGCTGCTATTCCTGCCCGCCGGCGGATCGCCTGTTGGGCCAGCTGGCCGCGGAAGGAAATGTCGTCGCGCTGGCGTTTCACGTAACCTATTGGGATCGGCTCGGCTGGCCGGATCCCTTCGGGTCAGAGGCCGGAACCAAGCGCCAGTACCGATACGGGCAAAATTTCCGCAGCGGCAGCGTGTACACGCCGCAGTTGGTCATCGATGGCCAGTCGCACGAAGTCGGCTCGAACGAAACGCGGGTGCGAGCCGCGATCCGGGCGGCTCAACGGCAAGCGCATCCGGCCGCACCGACCTTACAATGGCTTCCGGACCATAGCCTTCAGGTGACGCTTCCCGATGCTGCTGAGGCGGCGGGCGCCACGATCTGGCTGGCGCAGTACGACCGCAAACAGCAAACCGACATCCTGCGCGGCGAGAACGGCGGCAAGCGGCTGGACTACCACCAGATTGTCCGGGACCAGAAGGTCCTGGGCGTATTCGACGGAAAATCCCAGACGCTCCGCACTTCGGTACAGCCCCTCGGTCAAGCGGCATGGGGCGTCGCCGTCATCGTCCAACAGCGCGGCCAACAACGGGTCTGGGGCGCAGCACTGCTGGATGCGCCCAAACCCGATGCATAAGCAGAGAGCCTGAACCAACATGGCCGCCATTTGGTGCCGCAGACCGCTGGTGATCGCCGCGGCGTTTGTCGTTATCCTGACGCTCTGGCGACTTTCGGCATTGGCCACCGGCAACCTGGAATTGTTTTTTGACGAAGCCCAGTACTGGTTCTGGTCGCTGGACCCGGACTTCGGTTATTTCTCCAAACCACCTATGGTGGCTTGGCTAATCGGGTTGGGGACCGCCGTCTTCGGTCATACCGAGTTCGCCGTGCGCATGACCTCGCCGCTGTGCTATGCCATTACTGCGGCACTGGTCGCCGGCATCGCCTGGTCGGTCTTTGCCGACGCGCCCTACCGCCGGACCGCCGCGGCCTGGGCCGCAATCACGGTCGCGACCTTGCCGGCGGTCAGTCTCTCGGCGCAACTGGCATCAACCGACGTGCCGCTGCTAATGTTTTGGGCGGCGGCCTTGCTGTGCCTGGTGCAATACTGGCGAAAGGGCGGTTGGTGGTGGATCGGCTTTGGCGTGGCGTTGGGCGGCGGGCTGATGAGCAAGTACGCAATGATCTATCTGCTGCTTTGCCTGACGGTCGCCCTGGTGTTGGTGCCGGAAACCCGCAGCCTGATGCGAACCAAAGGCCTGTGGTTCGGCATTGCCCTCGGCGCGCTGCTGTTCGCCCCGAACCTTTGGTGGAATTGGACCCATCAGCTGGCATCGTTCAACCACACGGCGGCGAACGCGCATTGGGATGGGCAGTTGTTCAAGCCAAGCAAGCTTGCGGAATTCGCCGGTGCACAATTCGGAATCATGGGTCCGGTCTTGCTGGCGGCGTTCGGCTGGGCAGCCCTCACCTGGCGCCGCCTGACGCCGGGCGAGCGCCTGTTGATGGCGTTTTCCCTGCCGGTGCTGGTTTTGATGCTGGGACAGGCTTTGCTGTCGCGCGCACATGCCAATTGCTGTTACCTACATCGCTGCAACCGTCGTAGTGGTCGGCTGGCTGTTGCGGCATCAGCAGGAACGCTGGCTCGGTCGGTCGTTGGCGCTGCACGGTTTGGCGGTAATCGCCATACTGTATGGCGCGGCGGTGGCGCCATTGGTCGGCCTGGACCCATGGCACCGCATGCGCGGATGGCGGGCGATGGGCGAGGAAGTCGCTGCCAGGTTGGCGGAACGCCCCAATTCCCTGTTGATGGTCAGCGACCGGTCCGGCATGGCCGCCATGCTGTTTTACGTACAGCCCAGCCCTCCGGCCTGGGTCAAGCTTGGCAACAGCGATGCCGCCGGCGACCACTATGAGTTGGTCAGCAAAACGACGGAAATCGGGTCGAAGCCCGTGTTGTACCTTTCCCGCTGGGGCGGAGGCGACCGCGTGCCAGAGGATCTTGCCGCCAGGTTCGAGACGATCGCGCCTGCCGCACCGGTCCGCCGGCAGCGGCCGACCCGGCCGGCCGAGGTATATCATGCGTTTTGGCTGGATGGCTTCAAAGGATAGCCCGCCCGGACACCGCGGAATTGCCGTCATTGCAGCTTGCGCTTCGGCAGTCAGCCTCCGCCCCCAGCAAACGATGCGGGCGGCACCTGCCAAAACGGCGCGCGCAGAAGATCGGTACGGCCGGTAATCACGGGCCGCTGGCGATCACTGGACCGACGCACGACCTCTTCATCGAGCCAGGGTCGAAGCTCGGCCAGAGTGAGGGCGCCTTGAAATTGCCGATTGCTGAACTTCCCCGGAGACCGCAGGGCTTCCAGCAACACGCTGGTGAATACGCCATGGCCCAGAGCCCTGGATTCCCGCGCCGTTTGATCAACGGAGGATGCCGCCAACAGCACCAGCCCGTCGTCCAGCTCCATCAAGCGCTCGGCATAAGCGCGAACAGCGGCAAGCGGCAGAGGGTGATCGGCCTTTGCGGACGGATCGTCCGCGCCGCGCAAGCGCATGGCGGTGCGGGTGGCAAGGTTGCCTGCATAACAGGTGTCCATAACCAGAACCTTTTTTCCGCGAATGCCCCGCAGGTGGGATTCCAGATCGCTTTCGGAAATATGAACCGAATGCGGGTAAGCATCGTTGAAATCCCAAGGCAGGAAATAATAATTGTAAAGCCTGTCCGCCTGCGCATGCCCCGAAAAGTAGATCACCGACCAGTCTCCAGGCTTTACCTTGCGTTGTAAATCAGCCAGCGCCATCAAAATATTGGATCTTGTCGCCTGATTGTCTGTCATCAGTTGCACATCGATTTTATCATAAATCTGATTCTGGGTTGACTTTACCAGGTCGGCGAATACGACGGCATCCTCGACCGCGTAATCCAGTTCCCAGCGGTTTTCCTTGTACTTGTTGATGCCAATCGCCAGCACATGCAGGTTGGGCCGCGAGAAATTAACGGTGGCAGATTGGCTGCGCTCGCCGGCAAGCGCCAATTGCGCCGAGCCCTCAAGGGCATGGGGCAACCGTACGACCATGGCATAGCGCACCGATCCCACTGGCACCGCATCGGGGGCGCAGCCAGGATCGCTTTGTGCGCTCAAAATTCGCGCCTGGTCGCTCGGCTCCGGTGCTGCTTCGGCCGGAGCAAACACGCCTGCTGACCCCGCGGGCGCGCCGATCCGCACAATCCGACCGTCTTCCGGGACAAGCACCAAGGGCCGAGACGGGTCCTGAACATCAACGCACAGTTCGAATTCAAGCGGATCGCCTTGCTGCGGCGCAAATCGTCGAACCTTGAGCGGCGGTTCGGGCTGCAACACCGCAGTATCGCGAACCGTTAGGCTGTATGCCATGCCACCGGTCGCCGAGGCGTTATGCGTGGCGATGCCAAGCCGATGGTTGTGCGACAAAGCCAGCGCTACGACAGGCGCCGCAAAAAGCTGCGGCGACCCGACCTGCGCCCACCGATCCGCGCGCAAGCTGTACTTCCGTAGCTCCGATCCCTCGCCCGCTTGATGCCCGGCCTGGGCTAACGCGACATAGAGGCTAACTCCATCGGCCGACAGCGCATAGGCTTGCAACCGCCCGCCATCGAAATCCAGCGGCGCCGTCGCCGGTGCAATCGTGATCGCGTTGTCCGCACCATGGATTAAGAGCCGCGCCGCCTGCGCCCTGCCGGGCCGAGGCAAAACGCAGCCCAAATCCGAGAGCCGCCCTGCGACAAAGGTCATCGGCAACCCGCCTCCGCCCGGCCACAAACAGGCCGTTTCTGCCGTCGCTCCGATGCGCAGCTGCACGGTAGCATACGGCCGTGCCTCCAATGCAAAAAAGGCATTCGCTACGATCTGGCCGGCGGGGCCCTTTTCATAGCCGTGCCCGGCCTTCACCAACAGGAGCCGGCTCGCTCCATCCCGGGTCACGATGTATTGTTCGTTGCCGCCGTCTGATGCCCTGCGCCAAGGCGACGGCATGACGGTAATTCCGCGTAATTCGGCACGCAGGCCAATCAGTTCCGTAAAGTTGCTGCCGCGAAGCGCAACCGATCGGGCGCCCTTTGATCGGTCGTCTGGGCCGGGCACCCGCCAGCGTTCCACTTGGTCCGTCACCTGCGCAGGGAATTTTGCGCCGGACACGACGCCTCCCACGAACAAAAAATCATCGCCGCCGCCCTCATGCAGCCATGCCATCGCCCGGACGCCATCGGCGCCGAAGCGGGCCCGGGTGCGTATCGTTGCTTTTAGATCGGCCGGTCCACCGGCCAATTGCGCGCCGCCGGAGCGATGTTTTAGATCCCCATAAACCGAGATCGTGTCGCTATGGGCCAGCGCCATTTGCCATCCAGCCGATGCAGCCGCACCAAAGGCCACGGCCGCATGTGGTGGAACGTCGAGCACTGCCTCACCCCCGGTCGCCGAATAGAGCCGTAGTTGCTTGTCTGTAATAACTTGCAGTGCATTTTCACCCGCGTATCCGGCCCAGCGGCAAGGCGCGCCATAGCCCGGGCCGGAGACCGGCGCCGCCGTCCGGCGGTGATAATCCAGCGACCAGCGCCGAACACCGTCAGGGCCCATACACCCGGCCACTTCGTCCGCGGCGGGCGACGCCGTCAGCAGAGCGAACTCGCCAAGCAAATTTTCTTTCTCAATCAACAGCGTGCGCCGCCGCCAATCGTACACCCTCAGCCAACTGAACCCGGATGATCCAATGCCGGCGATATACAACCCGCAATCGGGCTGTCGGGGGTTGTCGGGCCCGTCGCAGCGCGCCTCGCCAAACGCAAGCGCGGACACTGGCCCGGGCAGTTCCTCGCCATCCACGATGCCGATTGCCAACCCGTCCTGGGACAGTTTCGCGCCCAGCGGACCGCCGTCAGGCATCAACCGCCAAATATAGACAACGCCATTGGCGTCGCCCGTCGCCAAAACCCCTTGCCGCGGCGCACTGGCCATGGCCTCTATCTGTGCCGTGTGCCCGTGAAAGTCCGTCACGTAGGATGTGGCGGGATCGGCCGCGGGTGGCACGCCCGCCATAGCGCCGCATCCCCAGACGATCCCCACCACGAGACCCAGCACCAGGCGGCCAGGGCAAACAGGCATTCGCAGGTCCTCACTTGCGCTGACGATACGGAAAGGCCTGCCACTGGGATAAGCGGTGAATGGTTAACAGTTCATTAAGCCCGCGCCGATTGGAGCGTAAACCGCGTCCGGCACCGATGCAGCGGATTTCCTGCCGCGGACCGGCGCTAAAGCGCCGCCCGAACCTTTGGAAATACCTCCTTCGCCAGCAGGTCGAAGGTTTCCAGCACCTGGGTCTGGGGCATGCCGACGCCCTGGACGCTCATGATGATGTGGTTGACGCCCAGTTCCTCGTTGTAGCGCAGCATCTCCGCCGCCACGCTGTCCGGATCGCCGACAATGAAGCGGTCGCGCGCCAGTTCGTCGTAGGCCATGGAGATGTCGTTGTCGTCGGCAGCCATCCGCTTGTCTTGGCCCCAGTCGATATAGGCATCGTACATGGCTTTCATGTAGGGGCCGGCGATGCGCACGGCTTCCTCATACGTCGGCGCGCAGAAGACCTCGCGGCGGATCGGCACTTCGTCTGGGAAAGGCTTGCCGAGCCGGTCCAGCTCCTCGCGATACAAAGCCATCTGGCGCTTCAGGGTCGGCAGTTTTTGGTGCGGGTTCAGGTACCAGCAGTCAGCGACGCGGGCGGCGCGCTTCACCGCGGCATCGACGTTGGCGCCCATCCAGATCGGCGGGTGCGGCTGCTGCACGAAGGGGACGGAGATGCTTGCGTCCTCCAGCGAGAAGTGCGAGCCCTGCATGGTCACGCTCTCCTCGGTCCAGAGGCGCTTCACCGCCTCCAGGTTCTCCATGAAGCGGGCAAGGCCCTTGCCCTCCGGCACGCCGAAACCGTTGAACTCCACCGGGCGGTAACCAAGGGCGCAGCCGAAAATCATCTTGCCGTTGCTCATGCAGTCCATGGTGGCGAAATACTCGGCCACCTCCAGCGGCTGATGCAGCGCCAGCAGCACGATGCCGGCGTTGAGGCGCAGGTTCGGCGCCTCCGCCATGACGCGGCTGAGATAGGGGATCTGCATGAACTCGCGATGTGGCCGGGTCGCAAAATGGCTGCCGGTGGTCAGCGAGTCATAGCCAAGCGCGTTCAGGGCGCGCGCCTGCTCCATCAATTCCTTGAACCGGGCGTGCATGTTGTCGTGCCACTCGAACACGCCGCGTTGCATAACGCCGAATTGCATTTTGGGGAGCATGGGATACCGGTCCTTCCTGTTCTGCACCGTGCAGGCATTGATAGCCGCTCGCCGCCCGGCTGAGTAGCCTTGGCGCGACGCCATTCGCACTGAACTGGAGAACAAAAGGCCGGTTGGTAGCGGGAGAGGGATTTGAACCCCCGACCAAGGGATTATGATTCCCCTGCTCTACCGCTGAGCTATCCCGCCAACCGAGGCCAAGCGCATCGTCCGGAAAACCGGGCAAGCGCGAGAGGCCGTTATATGCCGACAGCCGGCGGCGCTGTCAACGGCTGCAGTCCAGGTTTTTGCCGGTGCCAGATCAGCGCACGTTCGGTCACGACCAAGTCCATCGGGATGTCGTGCGGCTGCGGGCCGATGGACGGCAGCACGGCGTGGCTCCAGCCAACGCCGACGGCAAGCGGCCGCGGCGTCAATGCCGCCAGCGTCCGGTCATAAAAACCGCCGCCATTGCCAAGACGATAGCCGGCGCAGTCGTAGCCCAGACAGGGGATCAGCAGGACAGTCGGCACTGCGGTCCGGGGCGTATCGGGCACCGGTATATTCCATACTCCCGCCCGCATCGCGCAGCCGGGCGTCCAGGGGCGGAAGGTCAGCGGCTGGCCCTTTACCGTGTCGGGCAAGGCAGCGCACGCACCGGCCGCGACCCAGCGGGACGCCGCCTCCCGCAGATCGGGCTCGCCGGGCAGCGGCCAGGTGAAGGCAAAGCTGGCGGAGCGCAGACCGGGAAGCGCCTGGTCCAGCCGGCGGGCAATCTTTGCCGAAGCTGCCGCGATCCATTCCGGCGGCAGCGCCCGTTGCAGGGCGCGCAGATGTTCGCGGGCGTCGCGCCGCGTCACGCCGGCGGCTCCTCCGCCGTTTCGGCGATCCAGCCGCCGCCCAGAACCCGGCTGCCGTCAAAAGCGACACAGGCCTGGCCGGGGGAAATACCGAACTCCGGCGCATCCAGCGCCACATGCGCCCCATCGTCGGCGCCACGCCATAGCAAGGCGGCAACCGGCGGCATGGTCGAGCGCAGCTTGACCTGGCACCGGATCGGCTCCAGCTCCAGCGGCGCATCGCCCAGCCAGTTGACCTCGCTGACCCGCACATAGCGCCGACCCAGCGCGGCCCTGGGGCCAACCACGACCTGACGGGTAGCAGCGTCCAGGCGCAGCACATAGAGCGGCTCGCCAGCGCCATCGGTATTGCCGAGATGAAGGCCGCGGCGCTGGCCGATGGTGAAGTGCAGAATGCCCTTGTGCGCGCCCAGCACCCGGCCGTCGCGATCGACGATCTCACCCGGCTCGGCAGCGCCGGGGCGCAGTTTTTCGACCACGTCGGCATAACGGCCACCTGGCACGAAGCAGATATCCTGGCTATCCGGCTTCGCCGCCACCGGCAGTCCGAACCGCTCGGCCAGCGCGCGTGTTTCGGTCTTCGGCAGGCCGCCCAGGGGAAACCGCAGAAAATCCAACTGCTCGCGCGTGGTGGCGAACAGGAAATAGGACTGGTCACGGCTCGGGTCGAGCGCGGCATGCAGTTCCGCACCTGCCGGGCCGGCGACGCGCTGCACGTAATGGCCGGTGACCAGCGCATCCGCCTCCAGGTCGCGGGCGGTCGCCAGCAGGTCGCGGAACTTGACGGTCTGGTTGCAGCGCACGCAGGGAATCGGCGTCTCGCCACGCAGATAAGCATCGGCAAAATCGTCGATCACGCTCTGGCGGAACCGGGATTCATAGTCCAGCACGTAGTGCGGAATGCCCAGGGCGTCCGAGACATTGCGGGCGTCGTGGATATCCTGGCCGGCACAGCAGGCGCCCTTGCGCTCGACAGCAGCGCCATGGTCGTAGAGTTGCAGCGTAATGCCGATGGTGTCGTACCCGGCGGCGGCCACCAAGGCCGCAGCAACCGAACTATCGACGCCGCCGGACATGGCGACGACCACTCGTGTCTGGCTGCGCGGCTTGGCGAGGCCCAGGTCAAAGGCGGATGGATGCTCCAGAACCAGAGTCATCGGCTTAAACCCATGTCCCAGAAGGCCGCCTCCAACCGCGTCGCCTCGCCAAAGATGCCGGCCAGGCTGTTGAATCGGCCCTCGCCGCCGCGGCGGCGCATCAGGCCGTCCAGGTGCTTGATCTGGCGGCGGGCGGCGCTCTGGTACTCGTCGCTGGCATACATCTCGATCCATGCGCGGTAGGGATTGCCATCGATCCGACCGGCGCTGGCCAACATCGAGCCGATTTCCGCATAGCCGACTATGCACGGCGCCAGCGCCACATGCAGGTCCAGTACATCGCCCGCCATGCCGGCTTCCAGCACATAGCGCGTGTAGGCCATAGTCTGCTGCGCTTCCGGCGTCGCCGCCATGTCCGCTTCGGTCAGGCCCCAGCTTTCGCAATAGGCGACATGCAGGCGCATTTCGGTATCGGCAATGGTATGCAGCCCGGCTGCGGCCTGGCGAATATCCTCCAAGTCGCGCGACTTGTAGGCCGCCAACGCATAGGCCCGAGCAAAATGAATCAGGAACAGATAGTCCTGCACCAGATAGCGCTGGAAGCACGCATGCGGCAGTGTTCCGTCGCCGAGTTTCCGCACGAACTCGTGCCGCACATACGCTTGCCAATCGTCCCTGGCCGCGGTCCGCAGACGGGCGAACAGACTGTCGGCAGCAAAAAGCATGTGCTTATCCAAGCATATTGCGGGTTTCGGAAGGCAGGGTCACCGTGATGCCGTCCAATTCGTCCGTAATGATGATCTGACAGCCAAGCCGCGAGGTTTCGGTCAGGCCAAATGCAAGGTCGAGCATGTCCTCCTCGTCCTCGCTGGCCTCGTCCAGACTATCGAACCATTCCGGATCGACAATGACGTGACAGGTCGAGCACGCAAGCGAACCTTCGCAAGCGCCTTCGATATCGATGTTGTACTTGCGGGCGATATCCAGCAAGGACAGTCCCGCAGGCGGCTCCAGCGTGGTGCGCTCGCCATTGGGGGAGATGAAAGTAACTTTCGGCATGGCAACCTCCATAGCCGTTTCCCGGCGGTCGGGGCAAGGGGTGAGGCGCGATTTGCACCCGCTATTCAGCCGCAGGGCGAGCCGCGGCCAGCGATTGCGCGGCGCTCACCAGTCTGTCGGCAGCGCGGTCAACCTCCTCAACCGACGTAGGCCGACCGACCGCCAGACGGATACTGGACCGCGCGTCCGCGTCACTCAGGCCGAGCGCTGCTAACACATAGGACGGATCGATTGCGGCAGAGGAGCAGGCTGAGCCCGTCGAAAGCGACAGGTCCGGCACGGCTGCCAACAGCGCCTGCGCATCGATTCCGGGAAATGTCAGGTTCAGATTATGCGGCAATCGGTGCTGCATCGATCCATTCACCCGCAATTGTGGAAACCCAGCCTTGAGCCTCTGCAACAACCGGTCGCGTAACCCGGCGAGGCGTTCAGCGTCAGTTGTCATGTCCACCGCGGCGACACGCGCCGCCTCGCCCAGGCCTATGCAGAGCGGTGATGGCAAGGTCCCGGACCGCAGGCCGCGCTCTTGTCCACCGCCGAAGAACAGCGGTTGCAGACGAATTCTCGGGCGGCGGCGGACGTAGAGCGCGCCGATGCCTTTCGGCCCATAAATCTTATGTCCGGAGATGCTGAGCAGGTCGATATTTTGGGCGGCAACATCCAGTGCCACCTTGCCGAACGCCTGTGCGGCATCGCTATGGAACCACGCGCCCTTCGCCCGGCAGAGCGCCCCGATCTCGGCAATGGGCTGCAACACGCCGATTTCGTTGTTGGCGGCCATGACCGAGACCAACGCGGTATCCTCGCAGATCGTCCGCTCCAATAGCGAGAGGTCGGCCAAACCGTCCGCCTGGACCGGCAGAATATCCAGCCGCAATCCCTCCCTCTCCAACTGGCGCATGCTCTCCAGCACGCATTTGTGCTCGCTTGCCAGCGTAATCACATGGGTGCGTGGCTTCGGCGCCGTGGCACGGAACCGGCCGGCGCCCAGGAGCGCCATATTGTTCGCTTCGGTCGCGCCGGAGGTGAACACAACTTCCCGTGCCTCCGCGCCGATTACCGCGGCAATCTCCCCGCGGGCTTCCTCGACCCGAGCCTCTATGGCCCGCCCGGCAGCATGCTCCGCGGAATGGGGGTTGGCGAACAATTCGCCGAAATACGGCAACATCACCTCCAGCACACGCGGATCGGTGGGAGTGGTCGCCTGGTAGTCAAGATAGATCGGCATATTCATAGGCCAACACATAAGGTCTGGCCGGGCGTCTGTCACGCCTCTCAAGCCGCCTGTCTGCGTCCGTACAACAGCTTCCACTGGGCTGCAAAGGCGTCGATCTCTTCGACTGTCGTCCCAGAGCCAAAACTGACGCGGATCGCCGTGGCAGCCAGCTCCGGCGCCACGCCCATCGCCAGCAACACCGGGCTTGCCTGCACCTTGCCGCTGGAGCAGGCAGCACCGGCGCTGACGCAAAATCCGGCAAGGTCAAAGGCCATCACCTGGGTTTCCGCCGCGACGCCCGGCATGGCGATGCAAACCGTGTTGGCCAGCCGGGGCGCATCCTGTCCAAACACCACAGCATCCGGTCGAAGCGCGGCTTCCAGCCCTTTGCGCAGTACGGACTGGCGATCGCAATCCGCAAGCATGTCCCCAAGACAATCGAGCGCGGCACCAAAACCCGCTATGCCGGCCAAGTTTTCGGTGCCGGGCCGCCTGCCCTGTTCCTGGCCGCCGGCGGCGCGGGTGCTGGACAACAGCATGCCGTTCGCCAGAACCAACGCGCCAACTCCAGCCGGGCCACCCACCTTGTGCGCAGAGAGGCTCAACAGGTCGACGCCGAGCGCCGCCATGTCGACAGGGGTTTTGCCAAAGCCCTGAACCGCATCACAGTGCAGGATTGCGCCGGCCGCATGCGCAATGGCGGCAGCTTCTGCCACTGGCTGCAGGACACCGGTTTCATTGTTGGCAAGCATCAACGAGACAATAGCGCCCGCGCCGTCCTCAGCCAACGCAGCCCGCAGCGCCTGAAGATCCAGCCGACCGTCGGCATCGACGGGCAACAGATTGCCCGGCGGGCAATACACCGTCACCGCCGGGTGTTCGACTGCGCTTGCCAATACCCGCGGCTTGCCGGAGGCGGTCAGGGCCAAGCGGTTGGCTTCCGTCCCGCCGCTGGTGAAGATGACATTCGCTGGCTTCGACCCCACGGCCAGAGCGACTTTGCCGCGAACGTCCTCAATCAATCGCCGCGCCGCGCGGCCTTTCGCATGGACTGAGGACGCGTTGCCGCCAAGCGCGACAGCATCCGCCATTGCCCGTGCAACGCCCGGGGCCGCAGGAGCAGTGGCGTTGTAGTCGAGATAAACAGCCGTTCTGGTCATTCGGCCACAATTCCAGTCACGAAGACGACACCGTCGATTTCAGATGATTTCCGAATGTACGATGCTATATAATGATAGGCACAGCGAATCAAAATGTTCCGTGTAGGGCAGTATCGCTGACGAGAGTACCTTTTGTTCTGACCAACACAATAACAGGAAATCGAGCACCGCCCTATGCCCGAGGTCATCTTTAACGGACCCGACGGTCGCCTTGAAGGCCGCTACCACCATTACACAGACACCGATGGCCCAATGGCCGTGATCTTGCACCCGCATCCCCAGCATGGCGGGACAATGAACAATCGGGTGGTCTATGAACTGTTCCAAATTTTCAAACGCCGCGGTTATTCCGTGTTGCGCTTCAATTTCCGCGGCGTCGGCCGCAGCCAGGGCACGTATGGCCGCGGCGAGGGCGAGTTATCCGATGCCGCCGCAGCGTTGGACTGGATGCAGTCATTGAAGCCGGATTCAAAGGATGTCTGGGTCGCCGGCTATTCCTTCGGCGCATGGATCGGCATGCAACTGCTGATGCGCCGGCCGGAAATCGGCGGGTTTCTGTCCATTGGCGCGCCGGCGAATCTCTATGACTTTTCCTTCCTGGCGCCATGCCCGTCGTCCGGCCTGTTCCTGCATGCCGGCCAGGATGAGATCGTGCAGGAAGACGCGGTCAAGAAGCTGGTGGAGAAGCTGCGGGCACAACGCGGAATTTCAATCGATTTTGATCGGATTCCGGGCGCGACCCATACTTTCGGCAATCACATCGACCCGATGGTAAAGACGGTGGAACGCTATTTGGATAAGAGAACGGCAGAACGCGCGGCCGAAGAAGCGGCGGCCTAGGATAATTCCCGTTCGAATGGGTTCATTTGAACGGCGAAATTTACCCGACTGCCATAAACTTAAGAGCGGCTTCCCCCGATCATACTGATCCGGCGCCACTCTAGCCCGTCACGCCCAAACGCGCCGATACTTTTTCCACAACTGTCGTCTGGGCGTGGTATCTCCTCTCCGATTGCTTCGGAGACGCGTGTTGCGCCACAGGCCAAAATTCATCGGGCGGTTGATACGATCGCTTTTCAGCGGACGCGGTCCATGGCGCGCGCTGCGTCCGTGGCGGGCCATCGCCGGACCGGGCGCAGCAGGCGCGGTCGCAGCAGCGATGCTGGCCCAGCCTTGCTTCGCCGCGGTTCCGGCCCGCGTCGTATCCCTCAACGTCTGTACCGATCAACTGGCTATGCTGATCGCCGCTCCTGGGCAGTTGGTCGCCGTTTCGCATCTGGCGCGGGAACCGCAGTCATCGGCGATGGCGACGGACGCAGCCGCGTTTGCGGTAACCTCCGGCGCAGCCGAGGACGTCTTTCGCCTGAAACCCGATCTCGTATTGGCCGGAGCGTATACAACGCCGGTCACCGTGCGGCTGTTGGAACAGCTTGGCGTACGGGTCGAACGGTTCGCTTCGGCTACCAGCATCGACGCCATCGCGTCGGACCTGCGCAGAATGGGGCGGGTCTTGGGACAGGAGGCGACCGCAGAAGCTTTAGCGGTTGCGATGAGTGCGCGGCTCGAACGCCTGGCGGCGGCAATTGCCGGCTCACCTCCCGTCCGGGCGATCTTCCTGGACGCCAACAGCTATACTGCCGGTGCGGGTACATTGATGGACAGCCTGATCGCCGCAGCCGGCTTTCGCAACATCGCTGCGGACCTGAGGCTTACCGATACGGCCCGCTTACCGCTGGAACGCCTGGTTTTGGGCAAGCCGCAGGTGTTGCTGGTGCCCGAACGGTACGGCCAACCGTCCCAAGGCGAAGCCGTGCTCGATCACCCCGCGGTTCATGGCTTGATCGGTCATCCACCTGCCATCGAGGTGAATGGCGCCGCCGCAGTATGCGCGACGCCAGCAACCGTTGCGACCGCGGAGCACCTTGCCGCCATCGGCCGCGCCTACGCCAAGGGACAAGGCATGGCCGATGAGTGAGCCGGCGTCCTACCCCCTTTTGTTGGCGCTACTAGCCACCATAGTCGCCATCTTGTTCGCTGCGTCTTTACTGACGGGCGTTTCGGGCATCGGCGTCGTCGAAGGCATCTCGGCGTTGTTCCATCCCGCCCCGGGTGAGGAGGCGGTCGCGCTGGTCATGCGTGAGATCCGGCTGCCCCGCGCCATTCTGGGCCTCGCCACCGGACTATCCCTGGGTCTGGCGGGGGCGGTGTTGCAGGGCTATCTCCGCAATCCGCTGGCCGAGCCCGGGTTGATCGGCGTATCCGGCGCGGCTTCGTTTGGCGCCGTCCTGGCGTTTTACACCGGGTTGGCGGGATGGGTCCCACTGGCTCTGCCGGCTATGGCATTGGCCGGCGCTCTGATTGCCGTACTGCTGGTATTCGCCATTGCCGGCCCTAAGGGGGGCTGTTTGCGGGTGATCCTGGCGGGAATCGCCGTCTCCAGTCTGGCCGGAGCGTTGGTGTCGCTGACGCTCAACCTGTCTCCCAACCCGTTCGCCGCCTATGAGATCATGTTCTGGCTGCTCGGCTCGTTGGCGGACCGTTCGATGGACCATGTGGCGATCGCAGCGCCGTTTATGGTGGTCGGTTGGGGATTGCTCGCGCTGACGGCGCGCAGTCTCGATGCGCTGACACTGGGGGAGGATGCTGCCGTGTCGCTCGGCGTGCGCCTAGGGCGGGTCCGCCTGCTGGCCATGGTCGGGACGGCTCTGGCGGTTGGCGCTGCGACCGCCGTGGCGGGGGCCATCGGGTTCGTCGGATTGGTGGTCCCGCATCTGCTACGGCCGCTGGTTGGAGCACAACCATCAAAGCTGCTGCCTGCTTCCGCGCTGGGTGGAGCCGCACTGCTGCTTGCCGCAGACCTGGCCGTGCGCCTGGTCGCGCCGGATCGCGATTTGAAACTGGGCGTGATTACGGCTTTGATCGGTGCACCATTCTTTGTCTGGCTGGTGCTCAGCGACAGGCGGGCCACAGAATGAGCCTGCTCCAAGTCCGCGACCTGCACGTCGTACTGGCAAAGCAGACGGTGATCGGCGGCGTGTCCTTGTCGGTTGAGCCTGGAGAGATCGTCGGCCTGATCGGGCCGAACGGCGCAGGCAAGACAACCCTGATGAAGGCTGCTCAAGGGCTGCTGCCGCGGCAGAGCGGAACCATCGCCCTGGCCGGTCACGATCTGGAACGGCTGACATCGGCGGACCGCGCCCGCCAGCTCGCCTGGTTGCCGCAGGAACGGGAGATCGCATGGCCCATCGCGGTCGGGCGGTTGGTGGCGCTCGGACGGTTGCCGCATCACGGCGGTTCCGATGGCAACCGGCAAAGCGACCGCCACACGGTCGAACGCGCAATGCAGCAGGCCAACGTGGCCCATTTGGCAAGCCGTCCGGCCACAGCGCTGTCCGGTGGGGAACGCGCCCGGGTGCTGCTGGCCAGAGCGCTGGCGCAGGAAGCGCCCCTTCTGCTGGCGGACGAGCCTGCCGCCGGCCTCGATCCCGGCCATCAGATCGACCTGATGCAAACGCTCAGAACCCTGGCGGACGCCGGCAACGGCGTGCTGGTCTCCATGCACGACCTGGGACTGGCCGCGCGCTGGTGCGACCGGCTGTTGTTGCTGGAGCGCGGCCAGATTCTGGCGGATGGTCCGCCGGAAGCCGTGCTGACGACGACACGCCTCCGCACGGCCTATGGCATAGAGGCTGTGATCCAGGCGGATGAAACGGCCGGCCTGACCATTACCCCCTTGCATCGCACACCCCGACACGATCCGAACCTATAGTCAAAGCTCGGTTGCCTTTGGCGGGTCGACAAATTCGCCGATCCATATAATGCAATCGTTATATAGATCGGCGAATCTGGAATTTTCTTAGCGCTTTCGTCGCAGATTTGTGCTTACGTGGCGCTTCTTTCCACACCAACGTCGGGAGCGGCCTCAGCATGAGCACTTCAAAAAATCCAGAGACACTTGGTCTTCACGCCGGCTATCGGGCGGACCCGGCAACCGGGGCCGTCGCGGTGCCGATCCACCAGACAACATCCTATCAATTCCGCGATACCGCCCACGCAGCGGCATTGTTTTCGTTGCAGGAATTGGGCCCGATCTACACCCGCATCGGCGGCCCGACCGCCGATGTGCTGGAACAACGGATCGCCGCGATGGAAGGCGGCGCTGCTGCCCTCGCGGTCAGTTCCGGCCAGGCAGCCAGCGCGTTCGCGGTCCAGAATATCGCGCACGCCGGCGACAACATCGTCACCTCGACCGACCTGTATGGCGGCACATGGAACCTGTTTGCCAATACCTTTAAGGACATGGGCATCGAGGTCCGCTTCGTCGATCCGGCCGACCCGCAGGCCTTCGCCCGCGCGACCGACGACAAGACGCGCGCCTACTACGCCGAGACCTTGCCAAACCCGAAGCTGAAGGTCTTCCCGATCAAGGAAGTCGCCGACATCGGCCGGCCGCTGGGCATTCCGCTGATCATGGACAACACGGCGGCCCCGGTGATTTGCCGGCCGTTCGAGCATGGCGCGGCAGTGGTCGTCTATTCGACCACCAAGTATCTGGGCGGCCACGGCACCTCTATCGGCGGCATGATTGTCGATGGCGGCAATTTCGACTGGGAAGCGCATAAGGCGCGCCAGCCCTACCTGAACCAGCCGGACCCGTCCTACCACGGCGCTGTCTGGACGGAAGCGGTGAAGCCGATCGGGCCGGTCGCCTATATCATTAAGGCCCGCACCACCCTGCTGCGCGATCTTGGCTCCGCCATGTCCCCGTTCAACGCCTTCCTGACCATCCAGGGCGTGGAGACCGTGGCGCTGAGGATGGAGCGGCATTGCGAGAACGCGGTGAAAGTCGCAGACTTCCTGTCGAAACATCCGGCAGTCGAAAGCGTCATCTTCCCCGGCCTGATGACCGGAGAAGCCAAGGCTCGGGCTGACCGCTATCTGGGCGGCAAGTACGGCGCGCTGATGGGCATGGTCCTGAAAGGCGGCGCGGATGCCGGCAAGGCCTTCATCGACAAGCTGCAGATGTTCTATCACGTAGCGAATATCGGCGACGCCCGCAGCCTTGCGATCCATCCGGCCACCACCACCCACAGCCAATTGTCGGCTGAGGAGCAGGAGGCCACGGGCGTTTCCCCCGGCTATGTGCGCCTGTCCATCGGCATCGAGCACATCGACGATATCATTGGTGATCTAAGCCAAGCGCTCAGCTAGAGCAGATCCCGATCCGATAGGATCGGGTGAATCTGCTCTAACTCTATGAAT
>JAYPXD010000005.1:0-5809 GCA_038135395.1 Alphaproteobacteria bacterium
CTGGCCCAGCATCGCCGCCTCGGCCTCGCTGCCGCCGACGCCCCAGCCGAGCACGGCCCGGCCGTTGACCCTCGTGGTGTGGCTGTCGGGGCCGACCAGCGTATCCGGATAAGCGACCGTGGAGCCGTCCGAATCCTCGGCGGTCCACACCGTCTGCGACAGGTATTCCAGGTTCACCTGATGGCAGATGCCGGTGCCCGGCGGCACGACGCGGAAATTGCGGAAGGCGCTGGCGCCCCAACGCAGGAACTCATACCGCTCGCGGTTGCGGTCGAATTCCAGGTCGACGTTCTTTTTGAAGGCGTCTGCTGTGCCGAACTGGTCGATCATCACAGAGTGGTCGATGACCAGATCGACCGGGGAAAGCGGGTTGATCTTCTGGGCATCGCCGCCCAGCGCGGTGATGGCATCGCGCATGGCGGCCAGGTCGACAACCGCCGGCACGCCGGTGAAGTCCTGCATCAGCACGCGGGCGGGCCGATAGGCAATTTCGGCGGTGGACTTGCGGGTTTCCAGCCAGTTGGCGAACTGCTTGACGTCATCGACGGTGACCGAGCGGCCGTCCTCATAGCGCAGCAGGTTTTCCGCCAGAATTTTCAGCGAATTCGGCAGGCGGGACAGGTCGCCGACTTTGGCCGACGCCGCCTCCAGCGAAAAATAGTCATACGTCTTGCCGCCAGCGGACAATTTGCGGCGGGTGCCGAGGGTATCTTGGCCGGTAATCGCCATGAGAAACGTCTCCCATTGTACACGAAAAATAATCTGGTTGTTTTCTACCGTGGAATTTGCCGCGACGCCAGCAAGGAGAGCGCATTACGGCAAATTTGACGGCGCCACGGTCGCCGCCGTTCAAGACCGGAGAGAGGACTGCAATCCGATGCGGCATGCACGCCGCGAACAGGATCAGATTGGGTCAACCACCAAATACCAATGCCAGGTTCCTGGCCCTTTTTGTTCGATATCCTCCAGGGATAATATTTCAAAACCTGAGAACAATTCGACCAGTTCGCTGGCATTGCAATAAAAATGAGGATGGTCCTTGTCGCCGCCGGCCCCGTCTTTGATGAATGTGTTTGGTGCAACTTCTCTGCCTTCGCCATAGCGGGCATTGCGCTTCGACAACATTGTGCCCTGGTAGACGCCGCCCGGCTTCAAAACCCGGCGGATTTCGGCAATGGTGCGCCGTACAACGCTGGCGTCTCCATGGTAAATCACGTTCAATGCCAGGACATAGTCAAAGCTGGCGTCGGGAAACGGGAGATCGGTCATCGACCCCCGCTCGAAAATCAGCGCCAGCCCCTCTTCCTCTGCGGCCTGCCTGGTGTATTCCAGGCCGGCGAGGCTGGCGTCGAACGCTGTTGTGACATAGCCGAGGCGCGCCAGCGCCAGACTGTGCCGGCCAATACCGCAGCCCAGGTCCAAGGCGGTTTCGCCGCCGGCCAGCCGCCGCGCCTGCGCCCAACGCAACACCTGCGGATCGGGATTCAACCACTCCTCGCGGCCTTCCCCGGATTGCCATCGTTTGTCCCAGGATTGATGGGCGGTCGCGGTATCAGACATGACTGTCGCCTCGAATTTTCGTGGTCCATTGCTGCACCCGGGCCCGCAGCGAAACGCGCCTTCCAAACCTGCCGCTGGTTTGCTTTCGCTACAGCCAGCCAGCCAGTTCCCGGCGGATCAACTGGCCCAGAAGCGCAATATGATCCTGTGTGTCATTGAGGCAGGGAATATAGCTGAATTGCGCGCCTCCGGCAGCCTTAAACTGTTCCTCGCCGGTGATGGCGATTTCTTCCAGGGTCTCCAGGCAATCCGCAGTAAATCCTGGGGTGATGACGGCCAGCCGCTTGACGCCGGTCTTGCCCAGGCGCGCGAATTCTTCGTCAGTGTAGGGCCGCAACCATTCCTCCCGGCCAAAGCGCGACTGAAAGCTCAAGATCAGCCGGTCTTGCGGCCAGCCCAGCGCTTCCCTCAGCAGCCTGGCCGTCTTGGCGCATTGGCAGTGATAGGGATCACCCAATTCCAGATAGCGTTTCGGCACGCCGTGGAACGAGGCCAACACCACCTCCGGTTCCCAATCCAGTCCGGCAAGGTGAGCGCGTACGGATGCCGCCAGCGCCTCGATATAGGCGGGCTCGTCATGCCATGGCGGCATTGTCCGCACTGCCGGCTGCCAGCGCATCTGCATCAACGCCCGAAACGCCTCGTCGCAGGCGGTCGCAGTCGTGGCGGCGGCATATTGCGGATAGAGGGGAACGACCAAAACCCGGTCGCATCCTGCCGCCTGCAACGCCTCCAGCCGCGACGGGATCGAGGGATTGCCATAGCGCATGGCCCAATCCACGATCACATTGTCGGCGGTTTCGGCAATCTCCGCCGCTACACCTTCGGCCTGCGCGCGGGTGATGGTGCGCAGCGGCGATTCGTTACGCTCTTTGATCCAGATTTTAGCGTAAGCCTCACCCGATTTTTTCGGCCGGGTGTTCAGGATGATGCCATTGAGGATCAGCCACCACAGCACCGGGTTGACGTCGATCACCCGCCGGTCACTGAGGAATTGCTTCAGATAACGCCGCATCGACGCCGGGTCATGCCCGTCCGGCGTGCCGAGGGCGGTCAGCAGCACGCCAACTTTGCGCGCGGGCAACGGCGGGTGGTCGGGTGGCAATTGGTATGCAGTCATCGGAACCATCTTGGTAGGCATCGGTGTTCTGCCATATGTCAACGCACCCGACCGCCTGCCATAGGTCTCAAGGTCACGCCTCGCCCCCCGCAACCGTTCACGCGGCGGCGGCCCGGCTTGGAGTCGGCGCATCCTGCGCCGGCAAGCCCGGTTTCATCAGGGCGGGCGATTTAGTCGATGCGCTTGCCCTTGGCCACCATCCGGCGCCAGTTTTCCTGGTAATGGAATGCTGTCCGGTTGATGCCGGCAATCTGCTCCGGACCCAGCTTGCGCACCACCTTGCCCGGGATGCCCAGCACCATGGAGCCTTCCTCGATTTCCATGCCTTCGCGGACGAAGGCCTTGGCGCCGACCAGGCAGTTTTTGCCGATCTTCGCGCCATTCAGCACCACCGCGCCGATGCCGACCAGCGAGCCTTCGCCGACGGTGCAGCCGTGCAGCATGGCCATGTGGCCGACGCTGGAGTTTTTCTCCAGCGTCAGGGGAAAGCCCGGGTCGGTGTGCAGCACGCTGCCATCCTGCACCTGCGCCCCTTCGCCAATGGTGATCAATTCATTGTCGCCGCGGATCGTGCAGCCCCACCACACCGAAGCGCCTTTGCAGATGCGCACATTGCCGATGATGGTGGCGGTCGGCGCGATCCAGCAATCGTCGGGATCGTCAATGATCGGCTTCAGGCCGTCCAGTTCGTACAACGGCATCAGCGCGGTCCCATGCGGATGGCGCCGTCGACGCGGACGGTTTCGCCATTCATGTAGTCGTTACGGATCAGTTCCATGGCCATGGAGGCGTATTCGTGGTCGTGGCCGGTGCGCTTGGGGAACGGCACCTGCTTGCCCAGCATGTCCAGGGTCTCGTCCGGCAGGCCCTTCAGCAGCGGCGTCAGCATGATGCCGGGGGCGATGGTGTTGACGCGGATGCCAAAACTGGACAGGTCGCGGGCGGCGCAAATGGTCAGGCCGATGACGCCGCCTTTCGACGAGGCATAGGCGGCTTGGCCGATCTGGCCCTCATACCCGGCAACCGACGCGGTGTTGACGATGGCGCCGCGCAAGCCGAGTTCGTTCAGCGGCTCTTCGGCCGCCATCTGGGCCGCGGCAAGGCGGAGCGTGTTGAAGGTGCCGATCTGGTTCACTTCGATAATGCGGCGGAAGTGATCCAGTTCCATCGGCTTGCCCTGGCGGTCGACAATGCGGACAGAGCCGCCGATGCCGGCGCAGTTCACGCAGATGCGGGTCGGGCCATTGGCGGCTTTCGCCTGCTCGAACGCGGCCTCGGCGCTGGCGGCGCTGGACACGTCGACTTCGATGGCGACGGTGCCGTGGCCCAGTTCCGCCGCCGTCTGGCGCGCCAGGTCGATATTGCGGTCCAGCAACGCCACTTTCGCGCCGGCTTCGACCAGTTTGGTCGCGGTCGCCCGGCCCAGGCCGGATGCTCCGCCGGTTACGACAGCGGCAAGGCCTTTCACATCCATCTCGGAAACTCCTAGTGAGCAAGGTATGGTCGGGACTGTGGTAGCATCGGCCCGGCTACAGCGCCAGCGTCATGGCTGCGTCGGTCGGTGTCCTGCCTGCGGCTGGGGCTAGCGAGTCGCGATCGGCAGGGTCAGGGCAAAGATCGAGCCGGTATCCGAAGTCGCCTGCAACTCCAGCCTGCCGCCGAACTGTTTGGCGATCTCCAGGCTGATCGCCAGGCCCAAACCGGCCCCGGCGCGGCCGTGCCCGATCTGACGCCGTCCGCGGGCGAATTTGGTGAACAGCTGGCTGCGATCGGCCTCGGCGATCCCGGGGCCGTTGTCCTGCACCAGAATTTGGTATTCGCGCTCGTTTGCTCGGCTGGTTACCCAGACGGTGGGGCGGGGGTTGGTGTTGTGTTTGATGGCGTTGGAAACGAGGTTGACCAGCACCTGCTCCAGCCGGTCTTGATGCGCCAGCACCTGCGCGTCGGTGTCGGCCGGGCGATGGGAAACGGTCACCCCGGCCTCGCCCGCCAGTCCCTCGCACGCCGCCAAGGCGCTGCGGATTGCGGCTTCCGGGTTCAGTGGCGCCAGTTCCAGATGATGTTCCCCCTGTTCCAGATGGCTCAGGTCCAAAATCTCGTCCAGCAAGCGGGTCAGGCGTTGGCTTTCGTCGTGGATAATGGTCAGGAAACGCTTGACCTGTCCCGGCTCTATGCCGTCGGCATTGACCAGGAGGTCCGCGAATGACCGGATCGACGTCATGGGCGTGCGCAGTTCATGGCTGACCTTGCTCAAAAACTCATCTTTCTCCTGGTCCAACTGGCGCAGCCGCTCGTTGGCGCTGCGCAATTGGGCGGCGGTGCGCTCAAGCTCGCGCGAATTCATCTCCAACTCATGGCTGTACTCGATCACCTGCTGGGTCTCGTCGATCATGCGGACGATTTCATTCATGCTGATCGTTTCAGCGGACGTCACCTGTCCGATCATGGTCCGCGCCGATGCCGCGCCGATGGACCCGGCGAACTGACGCTCTAAGGCGCCGATGAACGCGGCGTCAGGCCGGGGCATGTTACCGTGCACGCCCTGCCGGCGGGCCGCGGCCTGAAACAGCCGGTAGGCCTCGTCCGCGCCCAGGATGCGCTGCGCCAGCACGAACAGATCATCGATGGCGGCGATGCGGACCAGCGCCCGGCTCTCTCTGCGAACCGGGTTGCGAAAGACGTCGACGAACAGCGCGCTTTGTAGCCGTTCCAGCGGCGCCCGGTGCGTAACCAGCGATACGCCGACCAGCAGCCCAACATTGGCCGAAAGGCTCCAGTAGATCGCATGCACCAGCGGATCGAGCCCCGCCAACCCAAATAGCGCCTGTGGTTTCAGCCAGTGCAAGTCGAAAGGGCCATGCTCCACCAATTGAGCGACGACATTACCGTCGACCGCAAAATTCGGCAGCAACAGGGTATAAGCCCACAATAGGAACCCGGCGGACAGGCCAGAAGTGGCAGCGCTCGCCGTGGCGCCCCGCCAATACAGGCCAATCACGATCGCGGGCAAAAACTGCGCCACGCCGGCAAATGCGACCAGCCCCATCGCCGCAAGCGCCGGCTGATCGGTGGTGAGTTGGTGATAAAGAAAGCACAGCATAAGAAACGACGCAATGGAGACACGTCTCG
>JAYPXD010000005.1:5819-10312 GCA_038135395.1 Alphaproteobacteria bacterium
TCTACTCCCACAAGCGCACTCGTCGCATCCTGCGGATGATCGCAGGGGACTTGTCCCGTCCGATATCCCTGCCCGCCGACCGCCGCAAGTGTGACCCGGCGCGCATTCAGCAGCAGGCTTCGCACATCGCCGCTTTCGTCGACCCTGCGACGCGGCCATCGCAGGACAACCGGCATGACGATATGGTTGGAAATCATGATCGAAAGCGCAATCGACGCCACGATCACCATGCTGGTCGCCGAGGAAAAGCCGCCGATGAATGCGAGCAACGCCAGCCAGTCCACGCCGGCCGCCATCGGGAGCGTCAGCACGAACATATCCGGGTTGGCTCCTGCCGGCAGGTAACCCAGGCCGACAATGGCGATCGGCAACGTGAACAGGCACATCAGCACCAAATAGAGCGGGAATAGCCATGATGCGGTGGCCAGGTGCGGCTCGTGCGCGTTCTCTACGATCGTGATCTGGAACTGCCGCGGCAGGCAGATGACGGCTGCGGCTGCGAGGAATGTCAGCGTTACCCACCGCGCGCCGAAGGGATCTTCGCGGGCCAGCTCGGCATGCGCCTCCGGCGTGGAAAACACCTGGGGAAGCCCGTCTGACAAGCCCCACACGACAAATGCGCCGACCGCCAGCAGGGCAGCGAGTTTCACCAGCGCCTCGAATGCGATTGCAGCAACGACGCCGGGGTGGCGCTCGTTCGCGTCGACGTTGCGTGTGCCGAACAGGATCGTGAAGGCCGCCAGGCCGACCGCCAGCCAGAACGCCGTCTGTCCCTCGCCAGCCGTCCCGGCCTCTCCGAGCATCGCTTGCGGATGGGCGCTCGACACAATGTGAAAGCTGCTGGTTACGGCTTTTAGCTGCAATGCAATATAGGGCGTCGTGCCGACTACGGCCAGCAAGGTCACCAGAACCGCTAGTGTGTTGTTTTTGCCGAAGCGGGATGAAATCAGGTCGGCGATAGAGGAAATGCGGTGCGTTCGCCCGATTCGCACCATTTTGCGCAACAAATACCACCAGCCGATAAAGACCAGGGTCGGCCCCAGGTAGATGGTAACGAACTCGATGCCGTTGCGCACGGCCGAACCGACGGCCCCGTAGAAGGTCCAGGACGTGCAATAGACCGAGATCGACAGGGTATAGATCACCGGCCCCTGAACCAGACCCAGCCGCCCAGCCTTCGCCAGCCGGTCCGCCAGAAAAGCCAGCCCGAACAACAGCGCTACATAGGCAAGCGCGATGAAGAGGACGCCGTCCACTCTCAACATGGCGCAGCCGGCCTCAAGGTGCGGACTCCGATTCGTCGATTGCCGGCTCGTCCAGCGGCTCGGCCTTGACCAGGCGTCCCGCGATCAATGCCGACAAAATGATCAGGCCCAGCCAGACCGCAAACACATAGACCACGGCGCCAGCCACGTCCGGGCCGGACTGGTCTGGCGCAAACAGCCTGATCATGGGAGACAGCAGCAGAAATGCGCCCACGATTGGCAGCACCAGTGCAGCCGCGTAGAGTTTTTGCCTGTTCATCTCTGCGCTTGCCGCGCCTGCCGCGCCTCAGCCGCGCCCGCGATAGGGCGCGACGCCCTGGTCCGGTAGCCACAAGCCATCGGGAGGAGCGCCGGTCTGCCAGAACACGTCGATCGGCATGCCGCCGCGCGGATACCAATAGCCACCAATGCGCAGCCAACGCGGCGAAAGGGTCGCCGCCAGTTTCTTGGCGATGTCGATGGTGCAGGCCTCGTGAAACGCGCCGTGGTTGCGGAACGAGCCGAGGTAGAGCTTCAGCGACTTGCTTTCTACCAGCCAGGCCTCCGGCGCATAGTCGATGACCAGGTGCGCGAAATCCGGCTGGCCGGTCACCGGGCATAGCGATGTGAATTCCGGTTGCACGAACCGTACGGCATAGAGCGTGCCGGCATGCGGGTTCGGAATTCGCTCCAGCTCCGCCTCGTCCGGGTTGGATGGCGCAACCGTGTGACGGCCAAGCTGGGTCAGATGGTCGGTGGACATCGCTCAAACCTATCCTGTGGCCAACGCTGCCACGCGCGATAAAACATCGGTGTTGGAAAAGGGCTTGGTGACAAAGGCGTTGGCGCCCAGGTCCTCGGCAAGCCGGCGATCTTTTTCCTGCCCTTTCGCTGTCAGCATCAGCACGGGCAGGCCGGCTATCGCCGGGTCAGACCGGACTGCTTTCAGGACTTCGAATCCAGAGAGGGAGGGTAACATCAGGTCGAGCACCAATACGTCCGGTTGCCACTCCCGGGCAACATCCAAAACGGATTTGCCATCGGCAACCCATCGGGTGGTATGGCCAACTCGTTCGAGGAGAAACCGAAGCAATTCGGCTATATTCGCTTCGTCTTCCGCTATTAAAACTTTTGACGCCAATAGACTAACCTCCGAGGCGCCGGTTCTGTGCCGGCACTACAGTGGGACAATAGCAGCTTCGGCGCGATGCTGGCAGTCCTTGCGTGGGCACAGACGACAGGTTGGCCCCACAGGAGTCTCCACCCCACGCGCCGAAAGGTCCAGCCCGTCGGCATAAACCGTCCGGTCGGCGAAAATTGTGTCGCAAATCAGCATGACTGACCGCAGGAAAGGCGGTTCGGAAAAGCGGGTCGGGCGCCGGGTAACGGTGTGAGCAATGAACAGGAAGCGGGCACGGTTCGGGAACTGCGCGACCTGCCGAACCAGTCGGTCCGGCGTCTGAAATGCGTTGTAGATAGCCCACAGGGGACAGCCGGTTCCACTGCGCGGGATGGGTAAGCCTGGCAGGGGAAACCGCTTTGACAGGGAGCCAGCCGGATCGGCGCGTAGGAACCCAAACGGCACGCCCGAGGCGCCGGCTCGCCGCAACGTAACCAAGCGGTGCGCCACCTGTTCAAAGCTGGCGGCGTAGCGCTGGCGCAGCATTTCGATGTCGTACCGCAGGTGTTCCGCGTCCTGCAAAAACGCTTCGTAGGGGAAAAGGCAGGCGCTTGCGGTATAGCTGGCCAGAGCCCTTTTCGCCCAGTCGCGCGCAGCATCACTGGAGTACCGGCCCGCGGCCACTGCCTCCGCAATTGCATCAGCGGCAAAAAGGTGGGCAGCCAGGTGCGCCATTTGAAACCGCCGGGTCGATGGGCTTGCGTTGTCCAATATCTCCAATGTCCGGCTCGCCGGGTCAAATCGGGCTTGGTTCCGATATTGCATCCCGTCCGCGCGCTTTGTGGAGGTTGCACGAACGGCGATGCCATGGGCGTTCTGCAGATAGTCGGCCAAGGCCGCATCCAAGCCGCCGGCAATGCTATCAAGAGTTTTGCGCATCTCGTCGCCAGCCAGCTCCAGGGCCGGGAAGTGGTTGGCATTGGCGATGAAATTGTCATCAACCTCCTCGCTCGGAATGCCGCTGGTTGACCCGGGCTCCGACGCATCGAAATAGCGGACAATTCCTTGGGCTGCTTCGGCAAGCTTGCCGCTCTCCTCTCCGATGATCGCATCGAACCGCTCCCGCATTTCCGTTGGCAACGCATCGCCGCCTTCGATGATTTCCGCCGTCGACCGGATGGCGGTGACGTGCGAGATTACGCGATGCAGCGCGTCCGATAGTACTGGGTCCTGAGCCAACCGATCGGACAGCGCGGCCACCGTCTGCTCCTGCGCTCGGCCAAGGCGCAGGGTGGCGAGCAAGGCGGCGGCCCAGGCCGGATGGCGTCCGACGAAATCCGGCACGCTTGCTGGATCAACGCCCGCCTGCCGCATTGACGGCTCGGACGCTGCTTCGCTCAATCCCGCCATCAGACGGCGCTCGGTTTCGCCGGTGAGGCTGTCGAAATCAAGGTCCAGTTGTTGGGCAATCTGCTGCAACAGACGGCCACCGATTGTGCGCTTGTTCGCCTCGATCAGGTTCAGGTAGCTGGCTGAAATCCCAAGATTCTGTGCCATCCCAGCCTGGGTGAGTCCCAGGTCGCGACGGCGTTGCTTGATGCGAAATCCGATTGGCGCGGCAGCAACCATAAATGCGCTCCTAAAGGGGAGGTCCGACAACGAGGCGTTTGTCACAAATTGACATTGCAATGCACATATACATCATGAAATTGACAAAATTTTCTCAATATTACAATGGAATGTTGCAAAGTATTTCAAGCTAAATTTACAATTTTATCCGGATATGGTGCGACGCACCTGCGGCCAAAGCCGTTCGGGCCTGGCCGGAACAAAGTCCTTGGGAGAACATCAGATGGTTGATTTCAAAAAAGGTTTCGGTCGACGCAGCGTGCTGAAAGGCATTGGCATCTCGGGCGCGGCGCTTGCTACGCCGTCGATTTTCACGTCCAGCGCATGGTCCGCGGGCTACCTGAATGAGCCAAAGGGCGATACGGTCACCTTCGGATTCAACGTGCCTCAGACTGGCGCGTACGCCGATGAAGGCGCCGATGAGCTGCGCGCCTACAATTTGGCCGTTGAGCACATCAACGCCGGCGGCGGCGGCATGCTGGACACTTTCTCGTCCAAGG
>JAYPXD010000005.1:10322-15235 GCA_038135395.1 Alphaproteobacteria bacterium
CTGAAGGGCGGCATCAACGGCAAGAAGGTCGCCTTCGTCACCGGCGACACCCAGACAAAGTCTGACGCGGCCCGCGCCAGCGCCAAGCGCATGATCGAGAAAGACGGCGCGATCATGATCACTGGCGGCTCGTCCTCCGGCGTGGCGATCGCGGTTCAGGGCCTCTGCCAGGATGCCGGCGTTATCTTCATGGCTGGCCTGACCCACTCGAACGACACCACCGGCAAGGACAAGCGCGCCAACGGCTTCCGCCACTTCTTCAATACCGAGATGACGGGCGCTGCACTCGCGCCGGTGCTGAAGAACAATTTCGGCACCGACCGCGTCGCGTATCACCTGCCGGCGGATTACACTTGGGGTTGGAGCCAGGAAGGTTCGATCCAGAAGTATTCCGAGGCGTTGGGCTGGAAGACGGCTGCCGCCGTCCGTACGCCGCTGGGCGCAGGCGATTTCTCGCAGTACATCACGCCCGTGCTGAACTCAGGCGCAGACGTGCTGGTGCTGAACCATTATGGCCGCGACATGGTGAACTCGCTGACCCAGGCGGTGCAGTTCGGCCTGCGGGACAAGATGGTCAACGGCAAGAAGTTGAGATCGTTGTGCCGCTGTTCTCGCGTCTGATGGCGCAGGGCGCCGGCGATGCGATCAAGGGCATTTTCGGCTCGACCAACTGGCACTGGTCGCTGCAGGACGCCGGCTCCAAGGCGTTCGTGAAGTCCTTCGGTGAGAAGTATGGCTTCCCGCCGTCCCAGGCGGCGCAAACTTGCTATGCCCAGGCGATCCTGTACGCCGATGCCTGCCAGCGCGCCGGCACCTTCCGTCCGTCGGGCGTGGGCAAGGCTCTGGAAGGCTTCAAGTTCGACGGCCTTGGCAACGGCCCGACCGAATACCGCGCCGACGACCACCAGTGCTTCAAGGACGTTCTGGTGGTGAAGGGTAAGGAAAAGCCCACCTCCAAGTTCGACCTGCTCGAGGTGGTCGAGGTGACCCCGCGCAAGCAGGTGGAATACCCGGCATCCTTGCTGGGCGGTGAACTCGGCCCATACAACGACGGCGCAGCGTAAGCCGCTCTGTTGCTTTATTGCCGGCCGCTGTAAAAGGCGGTCGGCTTTTATCGATTTGGATCGGGCTATGGACGCAATCCTGCTGCAATTCCTGAATGGGCTGGACAAGGGCGGCGCATACGCGTTGATCGCGCTTGGCCTCACCATCATTTTTGGAACGCTCGGCGTCGTGAATTTCGCGCATGGCGCGCTGTTCATGCTTGGCGCGTTTTGCGCCGTGACGATGAAGGCGTTGCTGGGCGTCTCGTATGAGACGGTCTCGGCGACCCAGAAGGATTTTCTGGGGAATCCGCTGATCGAGCATACGCCCTATGTCGTCCATTGGTTCGGCGATTTCGGCCATTTTCTCCTGGAATATTCTGTGCCTGTGGCGATCCTCCTGGCTGTGCCAGTGATGTTGGTGATCGGCATTGTTATGGAATGCGGGCTCATTCGATTTTTCTATAAGCGTTCCCATGCTGAACAGATCCTAGTGACCTTCGGTCTGGCCATCGTGCTGCAGGAACTGGTCAAAAGCCAATACGGCGCCAACCCAATCCCACAACCGCCGCCAGGCGCCGCCAGCGGCATGTTGGATTTTGGCGTCCTGCTGGGCTTCGCGCCCGGGACCGTGCCTTACCCGACCTGGCGCCTCGTATACCTGCTCTTTTCGATATCGGTGATTTCCGCCGTCTTTGCCTTTCTGCAATTCACCACCTTTGGCATGGTGGTGCGGGCGGGCATGGCGGACCGGGAGACGGTTGGTCTGCTGGGCATCGACATAGACCGGCGGTTCACCATCGTGTTCGGCATCGCCGCCATTGTCGCCGGCACTGCGGGCGTCATGTACACCCCGATCCTGCCGCCCGACTATCACATGGGCATGGATTTTCTGGTGCTGAGCTTCGTTGTCGTCGTGGTCGGCGGCATGGGCAGTCTGGGCGGTGCCGTCGCGGCCGGGTTTTTGCTGGTCATCGTCCAGAGCTTTGCCGCGATGAACGAAGTCAAGGCCATCCTGCCTGGGATCGACCAGATCATTATCTACTTGATTGCCGTAGTCATTTTGTTGGTCCGGCCTCGCGGTCTGATGGGCCGCAAAGGCGTGATGGAGTCGTGATGCCATGATTGGACTGAAACGTTCCGACTTGATCCTGTTGGCCGGCTTCATCGCTGCGGTGCTGGCCGGTCCGGTGATCATGGCGCCGATCGCTCTGAACTATCCGGACATTTTGCAGAAGTTTGCGATTTTCGGCATCTTCGCCATTGGGTTCAATATCCTGTTCGGCCTGACCGGATATCTGTCGTTCGGGCACGCAGCTTTCCTTGGCGTCGGTTCGTATACGGCGGTGTGGACGTTCAAGCTGTTTTCGATGAATCCGCTGCCAGCGGTTGTATTGGCGACGATTTTGGGTGGCGCATTTGCTGCGCTAATCGGCTTTGTGTCGTTGCGCCGTTCGGGAATTTATTTTTCGATTCTGACGCTGGCCTTTGCGCAGATGAGCTACAATCTTGCCTATTCAGTGCTGACTCCGGTCACCAATGGCGAAACCGGGCTGCAACTCACGCAGGCCGATCCGCGTTGGCTGGATACCGCAGTGTTTGGCTTTGACTACGGTGCGGAACTGCCGTCTTCGAGTCTGTTCGGTACAACGATGACCGGGTGCCCGGGCTTTTATTTCTGCGCCGTTCTGCTGATCATTTGCTTCTACATCTCGATCCGTATTTTCCGCTCGCCCTTCGGCATGATGTTGCGGGCGGTGCATTCCAACCAAAATCGTCTGAACTATACCGGCATCAACACGCGCCCCTACACGCTGACCGCCTTTATCATCTCCGGCATGTATGCCGGGCTGGCAGGCGGATTGATGGCGGTGACGGATCCCCTCGCCGGTGCGGAGCGGATGCAATGGACGGCTTCCGGCGAGGTGGTGCTGATGACCATTTTGGGCGGCACGGGCACATTGCTCGGGCCGATTTTGGGCGCAGGCATCATTAAGGGTGCTGAAGCCAAGCTGTCGCAGTTTAACGATGGCATCCTCGCCCTTTCTGCCGAAGACGCTGCAGCATGCCATGGTGTCGATCTCAGGCTTGTTCGTCGGCGAAGGCTGGCACCTGACGCTGGGCGCGTTGTTCATGATCTTCGTGATATTCCTGCCTGGCGGCCTGATGGAGGGCGTGCGGCAACTGGGGGCTGCGATCCGGGGCGGCAGCAAATCGCCCGGCCAGTCCAATTCCCAAGCGGCGGAGTAGGGCATCGATGTCAGTCATTCTGGAAATGCAAGCCGTCAACAAGACCTTCGGCGGCCTGAAGGCTCTGGACGATGTCAATCTCCAGGTTGAGCAGGGCAACGTGCATGCCATCATCGGCCCCAATGGCGCAGGCAAGTCGACCCTGCTGAACTGTTTTGTCGGGCGCCTGACGCCGGACACCGGCACGGTGATGTTCGCCGGCCGCTCCTTGCTTGGGATCAAGCCGCATGAGATCAACCAGGCCGGGGTCGCCCGTGTGTTTCAGACGCCGGAAATATTTTCCGACCTGACGCTGCACGAAAACATCATGATCCCCACCTTCGCGCATGCGGACGGCGCTTTCCGGATCAATGCTTGGGGCCCCATCGGCAAGCGTGGCGAGGTGATTGAAAAGGCGCAGGATATTCTCCAGGAAGTCGGTCTGTGGGAGAAAAAGGACGAAATCGCAGGTTCGTTATCGCGCGGCGACAAGCGCCGGCTGGAACTGGCGATGTGCCTGGTGCAGGACCCGAAATTGTTGCTGCTGGACGAGCCAACCGCCGGCATGAGCCGCGCTGACACCAACAACACCATCGACCTGCTGAAAAAGATCGGCGAGCGCGGCATCACCAAGATCATTATCGAACATGACATGCACGTTGTATTTTCCCTGGCCCAAACGATCAGCGTCCTGGCGCGCGGCCATGTCATTGCAGAGGGCCCGCCCGATGCGATCAAGGGCGACCCCCGGGTGCAGGAAGCCTATCTGGGAGGCGCGCACTAATGGCTAGCCCGGCAACGCCTTTTCTCTCCGTCCGCGATATTCACGCTTACTATGGCGAAAGCTATATCGTCCAGGGCGTGTCGTTCGACTTGGAAGAAAAGCAAATTCTGGCGCTGCTTGGCCGCAACGGCGCTGGCATGACATCGACATTGCGCGCTATCGCCCGTACCGATACCCCGGCGCTCCGCAGCGGCGAAATCCATATGGGCGGCGAAGCATTGCACAAGATGCGCAGCCATCAGGCGGCGCAAAAAGGCTTGCAATTGGTGCCGGAGGACCGGCGTATCATCCAGGGCCTGACGGTGGAAGAGAACCTGGTGCTTGCCCAGATCGCCGAGCCGAAAGGCTGGGACCTGGACCGGATATACAGCCATTTCCCGCGCCTGGCGGAACGGCGCAAGCAAGAGGGCACGACGCTTTCCGGCGGCGAACAGCAGATGCTGGCCGTCGCCCGTGCGCTGGCCCGCGACCTGAAGCTGTTGCTGTTGGACGAGCCCTACGAGGGCCTGGCCCCGGTGATCGTGCGCGAGATCGAAAAGATCATGCTCGAGATTAAAGAGCTGGGTATCACAACGATCATCGTCGAACAGAACGCCGTCGCGGCGCTGCAATTGGCTGATCGGGCGGTGATATTGGAAATGGGCCAGGTCGTCTATGACGGCTCTGCGCAGGAAGTGTTGGATAACGAAGACCTGCGGCACGAATACCTGGCGATTTAGAGTATCGCCCTATCAGGTGGGGTCATTTGATCGGGTGACGCTCCAGACCGGCCGCACGCGGCTATCCCTTACGCACTTGGCTGCGGGCCAGCGTATCCACCCGTTCGTTCTCTTCATGGCCGGCGTGGCCCTTTACCC
>JAYPXD010000005.1:15245-29579 GCA_038135395.1 Alphaproteobacteria bacterium
ACCCAGCGCCATTCAATGGAGTGGTCGCCTAACGCCCGATCCAGCCGTTCCCACAAGTCCTGGTTTTTTACCGGCTTCTTGTCTGCAGTCCGCCACCCGTTCGCCTTCCATCGTGGCATCCACTGGTTAACGCCGTTTTTGACATAGGCGCTGTCGGTGACCAGGCGCACTGGGCTGGGCCGTTTCAATGCTTCGAGAGCGGCGATCACGCCCATCAGTTCCATGCGGTTGTTGGTGGTGTCCGGTTCGCCGCCCGCCAGTTCCTTCTCATGGCCGCGGTACCGCAACAGTGCTGCCCAGCCGCCCGGTCCGGGATTGCCGGAGCACGCGCCGTCCGTGAATATTTCGACGATATCGGCGGTAGAGTCCGTTGTCTCTTGGTCAGTCGAGGCCATACGCTCCGGCCCCCTCTATGCCGCTGTGAAACCGTAGCCTCTGCCAGTATTCCATCGGGTCCTTGGGTGTAACGAACGCGCCCTCGGGATGGTTCAACCAGTCAAACAGCCGCGTCAGCAGGAACCGGAGGCAGGCGCCGCGCGCCAGCATCGGCAGGGCGGCGCGTTCCGCTGGCGTCAGGCGACGGACACTGTCGTACGCCGTCAGCAATGCCCGCGCTTTGGTCACGTTCAGGCTGTTGTCGCGTTCAAAGCACCAAGCGTTCAGACAGATCGCCAGATCGTAAGCCAGCGAATCATTGCAGGCAAAGTAGAAGTCGATCAGTCCTGACAGCTTGTCGTCGATGAAAAACACGTTGTCGGGAAACAAGTCGGCATGAATCACGCCTTGCGGCAGGTCTTCTGGCCAATTCGCTGCCAGATCGGCATATTCTGCTTCCAAAGCCTTGCCCAGGCCGATCTTGACCTCATCGGCTCTGGCTGTCGTTGCATCCAGCAACCGCCGCCATCCCTGAACAGACAGGGCATTGGGGCGCCGAATCGCAAAATCTGCCCCGGCGCGATGCAGCCGCGCCAGGGCATAGCCAAGCTCGACGCAATGTTCCAGGCTGGTCCGCTGTGGCGACATGCCTTTCAGAAACGAAATGATTGCCGCCGGTCTGTGATTCAACTCCCGCAAAGCCTCGCCATCGGTTCCCCTGATGGGAATAGGGCAGGGCAAGCCAACCGCCGCCAGGTGGTCCATCAGTCCGATGAAAAACGGCAGGTCGGCAGGATCGACCCGTTTTTCATACAGCGTCAGGATGTACCGGCCATGGTCGGTTTCCAAGAAAAAGTTGGAATTCTCTACGCCTTCGGCGATGCCTTTAAATGCGATTACGTTCCCAAGCTCGTACGCGCTCAGGAAGTCCAGTAAATCTTCTTGTTCTACGGGCGTATAGACCGCCACAGGGATATACTTTCAATCTGTCGGATCACGGTATTTTCTTACTAAACGCCTGACCCGCCACCGAGAGTCAAGCTGTCTGCCGTCGCCGTCAGTCGACCAACACGCGCGGCAGCTTAAACTCGATCGCTTCGGTCGCAGTTTCTACATTTGTGACCGTAAGCGTGTAGCGGGCGGACAACGCCTCTAGTACCCCCTCGATCAGCTTCTCCGGTGCGGAGGCGCCGGCCGAGACCGCCACAGTCCGCACGCCGGCCAGCCAATCCCAGTCGATTTCCGCAGCCCGGTCGATCAGCATCGCCTTCGCGCAACCCGCCTGCCTGGCAACATCGACCAGCCGGTTGGAATTCGAGGAATTGGGCGAGCCGACTACCAGCAGAGCATCGGCCTTGGCAGCACTGGCTTTCACAGCCTCTTGCCGGTTGGTCGTCGCATAGCAGATATCCTCCTGTTTCGGGCCGTGAATTTCCGGAAACCGGCGTTTCAGGACTGCGATGATCGCTGACGTGTCATCGACGGACAGCGTCGTCTGGGTCACATAGGCGAGGCCGCCGGCCAGAGGCGGCGCAATTCGCTCCGCATCTTCCACCGTTTCGACCAGGGTCACCGCGCCGTCGGGCACCTGCCCGGCCGTGCCCTCCACCTCCGGATGGCCGGCGTGCCCGATCAGCAGAAGGTGCCGCCCTTCCCGGGAAAAATGACGTTCCGCCTCACGGTGAACCTTGCTGACCAGCGGACAGGTTGCATCGACGTAAACCAGCTTGCGGCGTTCAGCTTCCGCCGGCACGGACTTGGGTACGCCGTGGGCAGAGAATATCACCGGCGCATCGTCCGGCACTTCCTCCAGTTCATCGACGAACACCGCGCCTTTGGTTCGCAGGGATTCGACGACATAGCGGTTATGCACGATCTCATGGCGCACATAGACGGGTGCACCCCATTTTTCCAACGCCCGTTCCACGATCAAAATGGCGCGGTCGACCCCGGCACAAAAGCCACGAGGCGCTGCCAAAAGCACGGTCAAGGCGGGTTTTGACATAACAGGGACCTTTTCATTGAAGCCGGATTGCGGCAAAGCTTGCCGCAGCCTGTGCTGCGCCTATGCTGCACCGTCATCTAGCATGCCGACCCCGTGAGAGGCCAATGCCGAACATTCGCACATCCAGCCGAACCCTCCGACAAACTGGCCGCCGCTTTGGCATTCTTGCACTTGCCGCTCTGGTATTGGGCGGCTGCGGCCTGGTCGGCGGCCGCGAGCCGGTGCCGATCCCGTGTCCGGCGTATGGCAAATTGCGCGAGGGCGGATCGCTGACGCGCTATCGCGCCAATGCACCGCACGATCTGACGAATGTCGAGTTGGCGGCGCAGATTGTCGACGTCAGTGCGTCGTGCCTTCTGGAGCCCGATCCGCGGGAAATTGCAATGACAATGGGCGTCCGGGTCTTGGCTGAACGCGGGCCGGCCGCCCCGCCCGGCCAACAGCATCTGTCCTATATCGTCGCTATCACCAAGGCCGACCAGACCTTCCTGAATCGAAAGGTCTACAAGCTGGCGGCAACGTTTACCGGCACCTCGCGGCGGGCCGGCTTTGAAGAAGTGCTGAAAATGCGCTTTCCCCTTGCCAAGGACCAGACCGCCGAAGATTTCCGGGTATACGTGACCCTCGAACTCCAGCCGGACGAGTTGAACACCAACCTACAGCAGCGGTAGCCTGACATCTGGTAGCCGCGACCGGACTCGAACCGGTACTCGCATACGCGAAACAGATTTTAAGTCTGCTGTGTCTACCATTTCACCACGCGGCCTGCCAGACGTCAGCACTATACCAGCGCTTCGCCCGCTGGCGAGAGGACGATTAGGCCAAGTGCTGCGCCAGAAACGCCAGCACCGCTGCATTGAATGCCGCCGCCGTCTCGAAATAGGGGGAATGGCCGGCGGTCGGCAGTTGCTGGAACGCCGCGCCCTGGATGTGGCCGGCGATGTCTTTGATGGCGGCGGGTGGAAAGATCGTGTCATGATCGCTGGTGATCAGCAGGACCGGCAGTTTTAGCCCCGCCAGCTCCCCGACTGCGGTCGCGGCAGGCGAGGTCGAGTGCAGGTCATCGCGCAACTGCACGTTCAATCCGCCGATCTGAGCATAAAGATAGGCGAGCGATGGTTCCCGTTCGGGAAAATCTGCGGCGACGGCGCTGGCGGCGATGCCATGGTCGGCAAATGCCTTGCGCGCCGCGTTCATAGCGGCGTCCGCCGCCGGCGTCGAAACGCCTCCCGGTGTGTTTGAGAGCACCAGCGCCGACACCCGCTCCGGCCGCTCCACGGCCAGGCGCAGGCCGGTCCAACCGCCCATCGACTGACAGACGATGGCGGCCTTGGCGACTCCGGCAGCGTCCAGAACCGCGGCCAGATCATTGGCGAACTCGCCGCGGTCAAAGTGTTCCGGCGGGCAATAGGACCGCCCGAAGCAGCGGTGATCGAACACGACGACATGATAGCCAGCGGCGATGAAAGCCGGCACCTGTTGAAACCAGCTTGCAGCATTGCCGCCCCGGCCATGCGCCAGCACGACCGCTGGCTTCGCCGGGTTGCCATGGGTCTCGTAGTAAATCTTGCAGTGGGGCGTTTCGGCAAAAGGCATGGTTCGGGGCTTTCGCTAAGGCGGCGGGTCGGGCATTCTTCCATGCAAACCCTAACCGAGGAAAGTCCCATGACTGGTGCCACTGTCGATGCCCAAGGCAATCCGATCCCGGAAGAATACCAGGTCGGTGCAGAAGAACTGGCCAATTTGGCCGGCAAGCTGACGGAGCTGTTGAAAATCCGCACCATGCCTATCGGCATGAAGCGCTATAAAAGCCAGGAAGAGTTTGAAAGCGTCCGCGGCCTGCGCCGGCCGAAAGCCGGCCGTTTTCACACCACCTGCCAGTTGGTGACACAGGCCCGCATCGCTGGCTTTACCCTGGGCATCGGTGCAGAGAACGTGCGCCCCGGCGGCAATTGCGGCGGCGTCATGGGTCTGGACGTGCCGGACGAGGGTTGCCTTTCGGGCGAACATATGGACGGCGTCTGGTTCGAGAACCGGGCCGCCGCCAAGAGCCACCAGGATACCATGCCGCGTGCGCCCTATGACAACGGCGCCTGGGTCGGCACCGTCGTCTCGCCACTGCGCTCCGGCCGGCTGGACCCGCCGGATATCGTGCTGTTCTATGCGACGCCGGGCCAGACCATCCTGTTTGTCAACGGCCTGCAGTGGAAGCGTTACCGCCGCTATGACATGACCATCACCGGCGAAAGCGCGTGCGCCGATAGCTGGGGCCGGGCGCTGCTGACCAACGACACCTCGATCAGCGTGCCCTGCTTTGCCGAGCGCCGCTATGGCGGCGTCGCCGACGACGAAATGCTGATCGCCATGCCGCCGCATGAGTTTGCCCGTGGCGTCGAAGGCCTGGCGGGCCTGAGCAAGGTAGGCCTGCGCTATCCGATCATGCCCTGGGGGCCTCAGGCCGATCCGGCGGAAGGCATGGCGCGCAGCTACGGTTGACCTTTGTCTGCCCGGTCGCCGGCGAAAGTCCGGCAGCCAGGCGACCCGGCCGCCGCGGGGAGCGCGCCTTGGCCGTCAGGCCACCGCCAGCCGCGGCGCTTTCGGCGTGCGGGTGCGCCAAAGCACGCTCAGCACGATCGCCATGTTCATCACGTTCCAGGCGATGCCATTGACGAAGGCCAGGGTATAGGAGCCGGTAAAGTCATAGATCTCGCCGCTCATCCAGCCGCCCAGCGCCATGCCCAGAATGGTCGATGCGATGATGATGCCGATGCGGGAGCCGGCTTCCTTCGCCGGCATGTATTCACGCACGACAATGGCATAGCTCGGCACGATGCCGCCCTGGCTGAGCCCGAACAGCAGCGACACTGCATACAGCGATATCAGCCCGTCGAAGGGCAGGAAAAAGAACAGCGCGGCGCACTGCATGACCGAGCCGAGCAGCAAAGTTCGGACGCCGCCGATATAGTCTGCCAGGGCGCCGCTCGCCAGCCGGCTGACCACGCCGCCCGCCGACATCAAAGCCAGCATCTCCGCGCCCACCGCCGCGCCATAGCCCAGGTCGACGCAATACGAAACGATATGCACCTGCGGCATCGACATGGCGACGCAACAGCCGACTCCGGCCAGCGCCAGCAGCCATTGCAGCGCCCGGGGGGAGAATGGCGACTGCAACAGCGGTTCAGGCGCCGCCGGTTTGCCATCAGCACTGACCGCAGCGGGCAGCTTGCGCCGCAACAGCAGCGCTAGCGGGATCATCGTGACAACGCAGAAGATGCCGATCAGCTCATAAGCGCCACGCCAGCCATGGCTGACGACATAGCCTTGCACCAGCGTCGGCCAGATCGCGCCGGCGAGATAATTGCCGCTGGCGGCAAATCCAACGGCCAGCCCCCGCCGCCTGCGGAACCAGTGCGAAAGGTCTGCGATCAATGGCCCGAAGCCAGCGCCGGTGCCAATGCCAATCAGCGCACCCTGGACGACGGTCAGTTGCCAGATCGCCTCTACCTGAGCGGCCAAGGTAAAGCCGGCACCCAGCCCCAGCGCTGCGATGATGAGCGGCAGCGTAATGCCCAGCCGGTCGGCGAACCGTCCGATGATAATATTGCCGAGGCCGAAGCCGATCATGGTGGCGGCATAGGGCAGGGAGGCGCCGGCCCGGTCCACGGCAAATTCCGCCTGCGCCGCGGGCAGTACGACGACGGCGACCCACATGCCGATGCTGCCGATGGTGCCGATCAGGACGGTTATGACAAGGCGGAGCCAGGCATAGGGCCCATCGATGGGCGACGCTGCAGTAGACATTGGAAAACAAACTTTCGCGGAAATCTTTTGTGTACGGCCCGGTTTTGCGGTTTCCCGCCACGCATGCTGCAGGTGGGCCGGCCCGTTCAAATCCCAGGACTGCTAAAATACCAGCCTATAGCGCGGGTATCTTTCCCGCGATAGTCGCGATGCAGGCGAACAGTGCGGACAGGGCAAGGCGGACCGCCGATCCGTGGCGCAGGCCAGCAGGGATGGGATAACAGGGACAGAAGTCGGCGGCCTTATTCCGCCGCGATCTGTAACGGCGGCGCCGTAGACGCTGGGTGCCCGGCATTCAATTCTTGCAGGCGCGGGAACACCTCCTTGGCGAACAGGCGGATATTTTCGCAGGTGTCTTCATGATTCAGGTGGCCGCCCTGGCCGAAGAACAGCAGATTGCCGAAGCCGCCGCAGCGTTGGTGGAAGTCTTTGATCTGCTCGAACACCTCATCCGGCGTCCCGCAGAACGCCGTGTCGGAGGCCATGAAGTCCTCAATAGTGGCGGTGGCATGGTTCACCGGGTTGCCGTTGCGGTCCAGCACAAAGGCGCGTTTGCCGGCGCTTTTCAACCCGGCGACGTTCGCCGGCACTGTGTTGTAGCCCGGGGGATTGGTAAAGGGCTCGTAGACCACCGGCGAGGTGCGGACATAGTCGCTGATCTGGTCAGCGCGGCGTTTGCCTTCCTCGGTCGTCTTGCCGACGCCAATCATCGCCGCATAGGCCAGCCGGTCCGGTCCGGCCTCCCACCCCAGTTCGCGCGCGCGGGCGCGGTAGGCGTCGAACATCGGCTTGGCGATGGCGCCAGAGATCAAGGTGGCCGCGACATGGCCCTTTTCCGCCGCCGCCCGGCCGGTGCCGGCGCTGAGGCCGGTCATCCATACCGGTGGCGTCGGCTGTTGCACCGGCCGCGGCCAGATGTTCACGTCGCGGTACTGGTAATACTCGCCTTCCCAATTGAACGGCCCATCGGTCGTGGCCAGCGCCTTTAGAATCAGGTCGTGCGCCTCCCAATACCGGTCCATGATCCGGGCTGGTTGCGAGTTCGCCGGTGCTATTTCATAGGGCGCGCCCTTGACCAAGCCCATCTCCAGTCGGCCGCCGGACAGGACGTCCAGCCAGGCCATCTCCTCGGCGACCCGCACTGGGTCGGGACGGTTAGCGATGGGGGAACCCAGGGACAGCAGCCGGCAACGCTTGGTCTCACGCGCGATCACCGCCAACGCCAGCGGCGCCGAAGCGGTCATGCAGGTGGCGGTCGAATGGTGTTCATTCACCATGATATCGAGACCGACTTCGTCGCAAAGCGCAAACTCGTCCAGGAACCGGTTCAGCAGCTTGCTGCCAGTCTGCGGGTCAAAGTTGCTGTTCGGGAAATTGACCCGCATGGAGCCGCGCTCCAGGCCTTTGTCCCAAGCCGGGTCATATGCCATTTCGGAGAAGTAAAAAACGCGCATCGGACGGTTCTCCTTTCGCGCAGATGTCGGTTCAGGGCTTGGCGGCACCAGCCACCTGGCTGGCGAACGCAATCGGCTGTTCCCAATGAGGATAGTGGCCGGCGCCGGCAAGTGTCGCCTGGCGGGCATTCGGCAACTTTTCAGCCCAGTTGCGCATGTAAGCTTCGCTGACAATCCCGTCCGCCGCGCCGCGCAACAACAATGTCTGCGTCTTGATCCGATGCAGCCAATGGACCAGCCGCGGATTGTGCATATAAGGCTTCCAACCAAACAGGGCGAAAGCCTCCCGCCCTTGCACGATATGAGTCAGTTCTTCATCGGACTTGCCGGGATAGTTTACGACGCCCAACGCCGGATCAGCCCATAGCAGGGCGCGGAGCTTTTCTTGGTCGACTGCATGCATATCGGTGATTTCGCGCACGGTGCGGGGGCCGAACTTACAGCCGAATGGCGCTGCCAGTACCGCTTGGCCAAAACGAGAGCCGTCGCGCACCAACATTTCTGCCGCAATCCATCCGCCGAACGAACTGCCGACCAGAATGGCGTTTTTCAGGCCGTATTGTGCGGCCAGGTCAAGATAGAGGTAGGCAAGGTCGTCGACACTGTTCATCCAACGCGGCAATTGCGAACCGCCCCAACCTGGATGGTAGGGGGCACTCACCCGGAATTGTCGGGCCAGTGCTTCCAACCAGGGGCGGTTTGGCCCCAGGCCGTCGCCACCATGCAGGAACAACAATGCCCGGCCGCTGCCTCGCTCCACTATGTTGAGATTAATGCCTGAGACCTGAACGTTGTTTGTCATCCTCGCCCTAGCCTGCGCTTTAGCAGAGCGCTATCTATCGGTGCATTCCCGAAAAGATTAGCCGCATTCTGCCCGCAGGCAAGGCCTAGCTGTGGTCGCTGCGATAGTCATGGGGTTTTAGCACCCGGCGCAATTCCGCATGGCTTGGGTGGAAGCTTTCCCATTCCTGCGACGACACTGCAAACATTGCGCAGGTTGCAGGCTCGAAATGGCGCAGGGAGCCTGATGCTGGGCTGGGTGCCGTTTCGCCGCCGGCCAGTTCCTGAGCGAGCGCCCCGATTGATGGGTTGTGGCCGACGATCATGACGTGCTGGCAACGTTCATCGGCATGTTCGCACAAAAGGCGCAGAATTTGGTGTGGATCGGCGGCATACAGACGTTCCAGAACCACGATCGGACAAAATGGCTCGGCGCCGGACTGCAGCAAATGGGCGGTGTCGGTGGCGCGCACCGCGTCAGAACTCAGAATCAGGTCCGGCAGCAGGTTTTCCCGGTCAAGGAACTCGCCTAGCGCGCGTGCGATAGCGCGTCCGTCCTCCGTCAATGTACGGTGTCGGTCCAGACTGCCTGCCGCTGTATGGGCGGCTTCTGCATGGCGCACCAGGCTAATGCGGCGCATAATGATCCCTTTTCAACACCCTGATATTTGTTTGATTTGTGACAGTCTACGCAATTGCGACCGCCATCTAGATACCATAGCGTATTCACGGATGACCAGCCGGCTGATTACTGTTGTCAGGGGCCAAGCGATGAACGACGTTCAATTTCCACCGAATTCCGCGGACGACGCTGCGGAGATATCCGCGATGCAGGCCCAAAATCGTCTTATCAACCGTGAGCTGTCTTGGTTGGCCTTTAATGAGCGCGTTTTGGAAGAAACATCCAACCCGCGCCATCCATTGCTGGAACGGCTGCGCTTCCTATCGATTTCCGCAAGCAATTCCGATGAATTCGCCATGGTCCGCATTGCCGGGCTCAAGGGGCAGGTCAACGCCGGCGTGACTACGCCCAGCGAAGACGGAATGACCCCGCGCGAGCAATTGGCGGCAATCACCGTCCGTATTCGGGAACTGGCCGACAAACAACAGCGCCTTTGGCACGAATTGCGTCCGCTGCTTGCCGAGGAAGGCATACGCGTCTGCAATGGCGACGACATAACGGCGCATGAACGCGAATGGCTGCACGAGCATTTCATCGATCAGATCTTTCCGATGCTGACGCCGATGGCGATTGATCCATCGCATCCGTTCCCGTTCATACCGAATTTCGGGTTTGGCTTGATTCTTCAACTGACGCGGGAAACGGATACACGCACCATCACTGCCTTGGTGCCAATTCCGCAGCGTCTTGACCGTTTCGTCCTTTTGCCGGGTTCCGACGACCGGTATGTGGCGGTTGAGGAGGTCATCCTTCTGTCACTGGGCTCGCTGTTCCCCATTTTTCGCCTGGATGCACAGGGTTCCTTCCGCGTCATTCGCGACAGCGAAATGGAAATCGACGAAGAGGCGGAAGACCTGGTGCGCCACTTCGAGAGCGCGCTTCGCGAGCGGCGTCGCGGCCATGTGGTGCAATTGCGTGTCGATGGCGCGATGCCAAAGCCGTTAAAGCGATACCTGGCGCACGAGATGCATGTCGATGACGCTGACGTACTGGTGCTTAATGGCTTGGTCGGCTTGGTCGATATCAAGCAACTGATCAATAACAAGCACAAGCACCTGCTGTTTCAACCGTTCGAACCGAGGTTCCCCGAACGCATCCGGGATTATGGCGGCGACTGCTTTGCTGCGATCAGGGCCAAGGATATCCTGGTGCACCATCCTTACGAATCGTTCGACGTGGTTGTGATCAAGCAAACGTTGTACCGGACGACGCAGAATTCGCCGATTGTCGCCGCGCTGAAGGAAGCGGCAGAGAACGGCAAGTCGGTTACGGCCCTGGTCGAGTTGAAAGCGCGCTTCGACGAAGCCAACAATATCCTGCTTGCCCGCGAGATGGAGCGGGTCGGAGTGCAGGTAGTCTTTGGATTTACGACGCTCAAAACCCACGCCAAGCTTTCGCTTGTCGTTCGGCGCGAGGGCGACCAGTTGCGCAGCTATGCCCACTATGGCACCGGCAACTACCACCCCATTACCGCCCGTATTTACACCGACCTGTCGTATTTTACGTGCGATCCCGTGCTGTGCCGCGATATGGCGCGTCTGTTCAACTACATCACGGGCTATGCGTCACCCGATTCGCTGGAGAAAGTCGCCGTTTCGCCGGTCTCTTTGAGCCAGAAACTGCTGCTTCTGATCGAAGACGAAATCACGCACGCCCGCGAGGGGAGGCCGGCAGCAATCTGGGCCAAAATGAACTCGCTGGTCGATCCGGAAATCATCGACACGCTGTATCGCGCCAGCCAGGCGGGGGTTAAAGTCGAGCTGATTGTCCGCGGGATTTGCTGTCTGCGTCCCGGTATTCCGGGACTGTCGGAAAACATCACCGTTAAGAGCATCGTTGGCCGTTTCCTGGAGCATGCGCGGATTGCCTGTTTCGGCGCCGGTCATGGCTTGCCAAGCCCGCGGGCAAAAGTGTTTATATCCTCGGCCGACTGGATGCAGCGCAACCTGCACCGCCGCGTCGAAACGTTTGTGCCGATAGAAAACCCAACCGTACACCGCCAGATTGTGGACCGGATTATGATCGCCAACCTGAATGACAGGGCGCAGAGCTGGTATCTGCAGTCCGATGGCCAATACCATCGGGCGGATGCGCAATCCGACAGTTTCTCGGCACACGAGTATTTCATGACCAACCCGAGCCTTTCCGGGCGCGGCAAAGCGCTGGATCAATCGCCGCCGTCACCTGATCTAGAGTTGAAAACAGAGCCGGCATAGATTCTGGATTCCCGGGTAAGATAGGCATAGCAATGCGTCGCGCAGCGGTGATCGACATTGGCTCCAACTCCGTCCGGTTGGTCGTCTATGGCATAAAAGGGGCAGCGCTGATCTCGCTGTTCGATGAAAAGGCGATGTGCGGCTTGGGGCGCGGATTGTCGGAGTCTGGCAAGCTGCATCCCGAAGGCGTTGTCGCCGCTATCGACGAGTTGCGCCGCTTTGCCAGAGTGGCGCAGGACGAAGAGCCGGAGGCCCTGTGCCCGTTCGCGACTTCTGCTGTACGGGATGCGGTGGATGGGCCGGATTTCCTCGATGCCGCCCTAAAGGCCACCGGACTGAAAATTGAGGTTTTGAGCGGCTTGGAGGAGGCGCGGCTTGCTGCGGCCGGTGTAGCCGGAGCGGTTCCCGGGGCAACGGGACTGGTCGGAGACCTCGGCGGTGGCAGCCTGGAATTGGTCCGGCTCGAAAACGGCGTTGTCATGGATCAGGCGACGTTACCCATCGGCGCCCTGCGGCGGCCGCCCGACGCCGGGCCGGCGCAAACCGCGAACTGGATCGATGCTGCTTTGGGCGCGGTGCCATGGCTCGATCAATGCCATGACCAGCCGTTCTACTTGGTCGGCGGCGCCTGGCGGTCGTTCGCGCGGGCCCATATGCTGCAGAACCAATACCCGTTGCCGGTGATCCATCAATACACAATGCCGGCCGACAATGCATTTGCCATGGCCAACCTTGTCGGCGCGATGAGCGAACAATCGGCCGACCTGCTGGAAGCCGTATCGAAGCGCCGCCGCGCGATTATGCCTTATGCTGCGTTGACCCTGGCCCGCGTCGTCGCGCAGGCCAAGTCCGGACTGGTGGTTGCGTCATCGCATGGGCTGCGCGAAGGTTTTGTCCATGACCGCTTCGGCAATACCGACGGCGACCCTTTGTTAGACTATTGCAAATATACTGGCGCATCCACTGCCAGGATTCCGCCGGACGGCGAGACGATATTCCAGTGGCTCCTGCCGATCTTTCCCGATCTGCCGCCGCACCTTGTTCGATTGGTGCAGGCTGCCAGTTGGTTGGCTGATGTCGCCGGACGTGAGCATCCGGACCGCAGGGCCTATATCGGCTATTCCCGGGCGTTGAATTTGCCCTGTGTCGCGCTCGATCACGCCGGGCGCGGTTTCCTGGCGGCGGCGGTTCACTGCCGCTATAGCGGCGCGCCACGAAATGGCGTTTTGGATGAGGCCCGGCAACTCACATCAGAGAGTGAGATTGAGACCGCAATCCAATTGGGTGTCATCCTTCGCCTGGGCCAGGCAATTTCGCCGACCGGACGCAGTCTGGCCGAGACCACTTTGCGTCAGAGCGACACCCGTTTGATCCTGACCGGGCCGGAGGCACTGTTGGCCGGTGAGACCATTGGCCGAAGGCTTGCGGCTGCCGCCAATATTATCGGTCGTAAGCCGCAATTGGAGCCTACATCTTAACAAAGCTGCCGGGGGCATCCTCCAGCGGTTTCAGGCCGTTAGCGCCTGGGGTGCGGGCCGGCACATGCTCGCCGGCGTACTGCGCCACCCAAGCCTGCCAGTGCGGCCACCAGGATCCTTGATGCTCGGTTGCGCCTTCAAACCAGGCGTCGCGGTCTTCTGGCCACTTGTCATTGAGCCAGTAGCCGTATTTCTGCGCCACGGGCGGATTGACAATGCCGGCGATATGGCCCGACGCCGCCAAGATAAATTGCTTGTCGCCTTGATAGTTGCGGCAGCCTTTATAGACGGCCTTCCATGGCGCGATATGGTCTTCTTTGGTTCCGATTACGGTCGATGGCGTTTTGATCGTGCGCAAGTCCAGCGGTGTACCCAGCAACGACAGTGCGCCCGGCTGCGCCAATAGGTTCTGCTGGTACATGTTCCGCAGATAGAAGCTGTGCATCGCCTTTGGCATCCGTGTCGCGTCGCTGTTCCAGTAGAGCAGGTCGAACGGGAACGGATCCTTGCCCATCAGGTAGTTGTTGACGACGAACGACCAGATCAGGTCGTTGGCGCGCAGCATGTTGAAGGTGGTCGCCATCTGGTTGCCGTCCAGATAGCCTTTCTTTTCCATCTCCTCTTCGATGGATTTGATCTGTTCCTCATCGATGAACACGCCCAGCTCCCCGGGCTCGGAAAAGTCGACGAGCGAGGCGAAGTAGGTTGCGCTCTTGATCCGGTCGTCGCCGACGGCGGCCATATGCGCCAGCGTCGACGCCAAAAGGGTTCCGCCGAGGCAATAGCCGACGGAATTGACCTCGGCGGAGCCGATGTCGCGTTCGATCGCGTCCAACGCCTCCATCACGCCTTCGCGCATATAGTCTTCGAAGGTGGCGTTCGCCAATTCCTCGTGCGGGTTCACCCAGGACAGAACATAGAACATGTGGCCTTGTTCCGAGGCCCATTTCACGAACGAGTTCTTCGGCTGCAGGTCCAGAATGTAATATTTGTTGATCCACGGCGGCACGATCATCAGCGGCCGCTTGAACTGCGACGGCGTCTGCGGCTCAAAGCACAGCAACTGCATCAGGCGGCCCTGGTGCACCACTTTGCCCGGGGTCGTCGCGATGTTCTTGCCGACTTCGAAGGTGCCCGGCTTGGTCTGGCTGATCTTCAGGCTGCCCTTGCCGGCGTCCAGGTCCTGCAACAGGTGGTTCAGGCCGCGCACCAGGTTTTCGCCCCGGGTCTCGATCGTCTCGCGCAGGACCTGCGGGTTGGTTGCGACGAAATTGGTCGGGGCCATCGCGTCGATGAACTGGCGGATATAGAAATCCACCTTCTGGTGGGTGTGCTGGTCCGGAAAATCGGTCTGGTCAACATTATGTTGCAGCCATTGCGCGGCCAGCAGATAGGACTGCTTGATATAGTCGAAAATCAGGTTTTCCGACCATTCGCCGTCCTTGAAGCGCTTGTCGCCCTTACCGGGGACCGCAACTGGCTCGACCTTCTCCCCCATCATCCGGCGCGTCGTCGTTTCCCACAGTTTCATGTAGGACTGCCA
>JAYPXD010000005.1:29589-30823 GCA_038135395.1 Alphaproteobacteria bacterium
CTCGGTCTGCGCTTCGACCAGCTTCGCCGGATTGGTCATCATGCGCTGGGTCATTTCGATAAAGGCGCGGCCAATACCGATCGGGTCGAACTGACTTTCCATGGCCGGTTTGATCTGCGGGGCGCCTTGGGGGTTCTTGGCGCTCTTGGCGCTTTTCGCTAGAAATTCACGGACGAGTTTCTGTGACCTTTCAGCGATTTCAGCCAGTTCTTTCGACATATCGTTGGGTTGAAACGGCGGCTTCGACATGGCTTTGTATCCCTCATCTGCCGATCAATCACTTGCCCTGCCGGCAATCCGCCCTTATGGCGTGGCTGACAATCACAAGCGTTAAGGCTACCTGGCAAAACTGCGAGGCTGTAATTTTGCAACGTCTATTCGACCTAATGAATATTTGCAAACGCCCAATGGCCGCTGCAACCCTTGTCTCGATGATCGGGGCGAGTGCTTGTGCGCCAGAGGAAAATCGTATTTCCGCCGCGGTCCAATCGACGTCGGACTGGATGAACAATGTCGACCAAGCCCCTCCGCCCAACCCCTGGCGACTGACCGCCCGGCCTGATCTGACAACCGGCAGTTATCCTCTGTTGAAGGATGTGCCGGCGAAGCCCAATAATTTGCCACAAACGTCTGAAGTCAATGCCAAAATTGCGGCATTGCAGGCGAGCGGGCCGACTGTTGATGCCGTTGCGGGTGGCGCGCAGCGGCCGGATGCACAATCGCTGGGCAGTCCCGTGCCGGCCACTGTGACTCCGATCGACATTCCTGCAACGGGGTCTGCCAACAGCCGCCCTGCCGCGTCGCCGCCGCAGAAGCCGGTCCAGGCCGCAGCGCTTGCCCAACAACCGTCGCTGAGCCCGCCGCCGCAAGTGCCAGCTGAACCGCCGCGCCTGCCCGCCGCCGCCCAAGAGACCACCCTGGACCTGGACGCAGAGGGACCAGATTGGTTCAACGCTAAGGCGAAGGAAGCCATTGATTCCTTTGCTGGATCGCAGGTGACGACAGCCACGTTGATCCTCCTGATGGTCGAAGCGCCGGCCCCGGCGGATGACACTGTCAATTTGGTGCGCGATCGGCTAGTTTCCTCCGGCATTCCGCAGGAACGAATTAGCGTGAATTTTCGGAAAGCCAATCTACGTAAGGTCCGCTTACGAACATTGGGTCAATAGCTGACCGCTGACGACCGTCTTTGTCCAACCAGTAACCGCAGAGCGCAACCTATCCATGTCTGCCC
>JAYPXD010000006.1:0-7144 GCA_038135395.1 Alphaproteobacteria bacterium
CGGTTTGATTCTCTTGGAGTATCAATCAGAACCGCTCTCGAAACCCTGCCATGACGCGGAATACGTTTGTCCCGTCATTTGCCAGGTGACATACGGTATGTCGCCGCCAAGAACGCGGGAGGTGATGCGCCCAGCAGCGCCATCGGGTCGGATCTAGATCTGTTTTTCGACAATTTCAGGTTTGTTGGCATTATTGGCCGGACGCTTGATTTGGAAGTCGAAAACTTTTTCAAGCGTCAATGGATGCTCGTCCGTAGATGGGTCGAACAAGCGATGCAGATGGACAATAAAATACCGTACCTCAGCATCATCGATTGTCGCTTGCGATTTACCGCGCCAGGCCGTGAACGCCGAGGCGTAGTCCGGAAAGATGCCGACGATATCCATATTTTCGACGTTTTCGAACGTCCTGAATTGGGAATTCGAAATCCGACCGCCGAACACCAGGTGCAATAATTGCTTTGACATCATACAGACCTTACGACTTTGGAGGTTCCAGTGGCGGAAGCAAGTTGTAAGTTGCTTCCCGGAACTGATACTCACTATGTATGCGCAAATGTATGATTATCACAGATCGACGATAGTACATATGAAAACATGAATACAGGTGAACGCTAAAACGCAAAGTCTATGGAATTCAGTCATATGCGAGGGATGGCGAATAGCAGGCGCCCGTGCAAAATTGTATGATTTCAGATGTTCAGGGGGTTGTGCGATTCGCGTTTGAGTAAAGGCGCGCCAAATTCGTCGGCGCGCCTTAAAGAGTAAGAGGATTGATCGAGAAAAATCTTATACGTCTGCGAATCGTTCGATGATATCCGTCCAGTTCGTCAGATCCTCTGGGCCGCGAATCCTGTTGGCCAGGCCGGCAGCGCCGGTCACCGGCACCAGCAGGCGCTTCACGCCGGCAGCAGCGAGAGCCGGAATGTCGTCCAGGTTATCCGGCAGGCTGGCGGTAAATTCGATTTCCGCCGGGTCGCGGCCATGTTGGATCGCGGTTTCGCGGGCGAGCGCGAACAGTTCCTGCGGATTGCCGCGCGCCGGGAAAAAGCCGTCACCGAGCCGGCCTGCGCGCCGCGCCGCCGCCTTGGAGTGGCCGCCGACGATCAGCGGCACTGTGCCGTTCGTGGGCTTCGGCCGGCAATAGGCGCCGTCGAACTTGACGAACTGGCCATCATAGCTGGGCCGTTCCATCTGCCAGAGCGCTCGCATTGCCTTCATATAGTCGTCGCAACGGGGCCCGCGCTCCTCGAAATTCGCGCCGATGATCTCAAATTCCTCGCGCAACCAGCCGACGCCGATGCCGAGCAGCACACGTCCACCGCTCATGGCGTCCAGCGTCGCCACCTGCTTGGCGCAGACGACGGGGGAGTGCTGGGAGAGAATCAGGATGCCGGTCGCCAGTTTGATCTTGGAGGTGATGGAGGCCATGTACGCCATCCAGATCAGCGGATCCGGCAGGTCGGTCGCGGCGTCGATTCCCGGCATTTTGCCAGTGTCAGAATAGGGATAACTCGATTCGTAGCCTTCCGGGATGATGGTATGCTCCACCGTCCAGGCGCTTTCGAAGCCGGCGGCCTCACCGGCCTGAACCAGTTCGGCCGCTTTGGCAGTGTCGGTGTAGCGGCCGGTGTTACAGTAGCGTAGTCCAAATTTCATAGGGGCGTTTCCTCCGGGATGGGGCCAGAAACAACGGTACCCTCTCGCTTGCGAATTGCCTATATTGCAGAAAACCGTCCGTTTGTTTGCCGTCTGTGAGGTTTCCTATGGCCAACGCCGCCAGCGCACCAAAACTGCTCGACGTGTCGCTCGACGACAAATACACCGCGGAAAGTGGCTATGTGTTCATGACCGGCACGCAGGCCCTGGTGCGTTTGCCGATGGAGCAGCACCGGCGGGACAAGGCCGCCGGCCTGAACACCGCCGGCTTTATCACCGGCTATCGCGGCTCGCCCCTGGGCGGCTACGATCAGCAGTTGCACCGGGCGCAGAAGCACCTGAAGGACCACCAAATTCTGTTCCGGCCGGGCGTCAATGAGGATTTGGCGGCCACGGCGGTCTGGGGCTCGCAGCAAGCGGGCCTTTGGGGCGACGGCAAGCATGATGGCGTGTTCGGCATCTGGTACGGCAAGGGGCCGGGCGTCGACCGCACCGGCGATGCCTTCAAACATGCGAACGCAGCGGGCACGCTGCAGCATGGCGGCGTGCTGGCCTTTGCCGGCGACGATCATATGGCGAAGTCTTCGACCAGTGCGCATCAGTCGGAATATGCGTTTGTCGACGCCTATATTCCGGTGATCGCGCCCTCTGGCGTGCAGGAATTTCTCGACCTGGGCCTGCACGGCTTTGCCATGAGCCGGTTTTCCGGCCTTTGGACCGGCTTCAAGTGCATTGGCGAGACCGTCGATAGCGCGGCGACCGTCTCGGTCGATATGAGCCGGATCCGCCCGGTGATCCCCACCGACTTCGAGATGCCGGAGGGCGGCCTGAACTCCAAGCTGATCGTGGCGGAGTTCCTGGCGCTGGAGGAGTTGCTGCACAAATACAAGCTGCCCGCAGCGCTGGCCTACGCCCGCGCCAACCGCCTTGACCGCGTGGTCTGGAGCGGACCGCGTCGGCGGATCGGTATCGTCACCACCGGCAAGTCCTATCTGGACGTGCGCCAGGCCCTGGAAGACCTGGGCATCGATGAGGCGACGGCCGCCAGCATCGGCCTCAGCATCTATAAGGTGGCGATGACCTGGCCGCTGGAGACCGAAGGCGCCAAGGCATTCGCCGAGGGCCTGGACACTTTGTTGGTGGTCGAGGAAAAGCGATCGCTGATGGAATGGCAGTTGAAGGATGCCCTTTACAGCGTGCCGGCCGACCGCCGCCCGGAGATCGTCGGTAAGAAAGACCGCAGCGGCCAGCCTCTGCTGCCGACCAATGGCGAACTGACGCCCGGCATGATCGCCCGCGTAATCGCGCGCCTGCTGGACAACGATTCGATCCCGGGCGAACTGCGCGCCCGTATCGGCGAGCGAATCTCCGGCATGGATGCGCTGATCGCCTCGACCGGCGGTAACCAGCCGCCCAGCATGGTGCGCACGCCGTATTTCTGCTCCGGCTGCCCGCACAACACCTCGACCAAGGTGCCGGAAGGCAGCCGCGCCGGCGCCGGCATCGGCTGCCACTACATGGCCATGTGGATGGACCGGAGCACGCTTGGCTTCACCCACATGGGCGCGGAGGGCGCCAACTGGACCGGCCAGGCGCCGTTCGTCAAGACGCCGCATATTTTCCAGAATTTGGGCGACGGCACCTACTACCATTCCGGCCTGCTGGCGATCCGTGCGGCGGTCGCGGCGGGAACGACCATCACCTACAAAATCCTCTACAACGACGCGGTCGCTATGACTGGCGGGCAGAGCCACGACGGGCCGCTCGATCCGGTGATGATGGCGCACCAGGTCTGGGCCGAGGGCGTGAAGCGCGTCTCTATCGTCTATGATGAGAAAGAGGACTTGCCGGAAAACGCCTCCTGGCCGCCCGGCACCAAGACTTTCGAGCGGGCCGAGCTGGACAAGGTGCAGCGCGAATTGCGCGAGGTGCAGGGCGTCACTGCTCTCATCTACATCCAGACCTGCGCCGCCGAGAAGCGCCGCCGCCGCAAGCGCGGCCGTTTCCCCGATCCAGACCAGCGCGTGTTCATCAATGAGGCGGTCTGCGAGGGCTGCGGCGATTGCGGTACCAAGTCCAACTGCGTATCCGTCGTGCCGCTGGATACCGAGTTCGGCCGCAAGCGCCGGATCGACCAGTCGGCTTGTAACAAGGATTTCTCGTGCCTGAAGGGCTTTTGCCCCTCGTTCGTCACGGTGAAGGGCGGCAAGCCGCGCAAGTCCAAAGGCGTTGAGGGCCATGAACCGCCGCACCTGCTGCCGGTGCCGGATATCCCGAGCCTGGATCAACCTTATGGTATTATCATAACCGGCATTGGCGGCACCGGCGTCATCACCATCGGCGCACTGCTGTCGATGGCGGCGCATGTGGAAGGCAAGGCCTCAACCGCGATGGATATGACCGGCCTTGCGCAAAAGGGTGGTGCGGTGTGGAGCCATCTGCGCATCGCTAACACACCGGAAGAACTGCATGCGGTGCGGATTGCGTCCGGCGGCGCCAGTTCGCTGATCGGCTGCGACCTGGTGGTCTCCGGCCAGGCGGATACCGTGTCGAAGCTGACCCGTGGCTCCAAGGCCGTGGTCAACAGCTATCGGCAGTTTACCGGCGACTTTACCCGCAACCCCGATTTCCGCTTCCCGACCGACGAGATCAAGGGCCGAATCACCAGCGCCGCCGGCGAAGATTCGGTCGATTTCCTGGATGCAACCGATATCGCGACTCGCCTGATGGGCGACAGCATCGCCACCAACATGTTCATGCTGGGCTATGCCTTCCAGAAAGGCATGATCCCGCTGTCTGCTGAAGCGATCATGCGCGCCATCGAATTGAATGAGGTCGCCATCGATTCGAACAAGCGCTCGTTCGCCTGGGGCCGCGCCGCCGCGGCGAACCTGGGGATGGTGATGGATATCCTGGGCGGTGCGAAAAAGGCCACCGGCGAGCCGGAGTTGGCCAAGACCCTGGATGAGGTCATCGAAAAGCGCGTCGCCTTTTTGACCGACTATCAGAACGCCCGTTACGCCAAGCGCTATCGGACGCTGGTGGACAAGGTGCGGGCGGCGGAAAAGACGGCTGGCCTGGGCGAAAAGCTGTCGGACGCGGTCGCGCGCTACTACTTCAAGCTGATGGCCTATAAGGATGAGTACGAGGTCGCGCGTCTCTACACCAGGCCGGAATTCCTGGAGAAACTGGAAGCCCAGTTCGAAGGCGACTACACGCTGGAATTCAACCTGGCGCCGCCGCTGCTCTCCAAGGTCGACCCGGTCACCGGCGAACCGAAGAAAAAGGCGTATGGTCCCGGCATGCTGAAGAAATTCGGCTGGCTGGCAAAGCTGCGCGTCCTGCGCGGCACGCCGCTGGATATTTTCGGCCGCACGGAGGAGCGCAAGCTGGAGCGCCAACTGATCCGTGACTACGAAAAAGCCGTTGCCGATATTCTGGCCGGACTTTCGCGTGATAACCATCGCTATGCCGTCGAAATCGCCAGCATGCCGGAACACATCCGCGGCTATGGCCATGTCAAGGCGCGGCACCTGGCGGATGTGAAGGCGAACGAGACGGCGTTGTGGCAGAATTTCCGCAACCCGAAGGCGGCAACGGCGCTGGCGGCGGAGTAGGCGCGCGACGCCGCACCCGCATTAGGGGCCGGCCTGCCCTTGCCCATTCCGCGCGAGGGGCTTGCTGGCGCCCGCCGGCTGATTCACACTGCGCCACCTGATGTGATGGCGAAGGAGGTGCTGCATGCATGTGCCGATCGATTCCGGATTGAAAGACAAAGTGGCGATCGTCGTTGGCGGCGGTGCGCGGGGCGACGGCGTTGGCAACGGCCGGGCTGCCTGCCTGTTGCTGGCGGCGGAGGGCGCCCGCGTATTGGTGGTGGACAGGGATGCGGCACTGGCCGGCAGGACCGCCCAAATGCTCGAGGAAAACGGCGGAACCGCTGCGTCATTCGCCGCCGACGTGACCCAGGCCGCGGATTGCAAAGCGATGGTCGACCGGGCGTTGTCGCTCTGGGGCCGCGTCGATTGCCTCGACAACAATGTGGGCATCGGTTCCCGCAAGACTGTCGTCGATGAGACCGAGGAGGAATGGGACCGGGTCATGCAGGTGAACGTCAAGACCATGATGTTGACCTCGAAATACGCGGTGCCGGCTATGGCGGAGACCGGCGGCGGCGCCATCGTCAATATCTCCTCGATTTCGGCTCTACGGCCGCGCGGCCTCACGGCTTATTCGGCCAGCAAGGGCGCGGTGATCGCGCTGTCCCGCGCCATGGCCGTCGACCACGCGCCGCAGGGTATCCGCGTGAACTGCGTCGCGCCGGGCCCGGTCTATACGCCGATGGTGATCCGCAACGGCATGAGCGATCAGGCGCGGGAGGCGCGCCGGGTGGCGTCGCCACTGCAGATAGAGGGCGAGGGCTGGGACATTGGCAACGCCGTGACCTTCCTGCTGTCGAACCGCGCGCGCTATATCACCGGACAGACCTTGGTCGTCGATGGCGGATGCACTATCGTCGGCCCTGCCCGTGAATCGGACCAATAACAACCATCACCCGTCACCGTACAGCGATCACATAGAGAGGAAACGCACATGAGCGTCACCGATACCGACCGCCTGTTGTTCAAAGTCGAGGACAAGGTCGCGACCATCACCCTCAACTTCCCCGAAAAGCTCAATGCCTTCAACACTGAGATGCTGCATGCCTGGGCGGCGCGCCTTGCCGAATGCCGCGACCGCGACGACGTTCGCGTCATCGTCGTGACCGGCGCTGGCCGTGGCTTTTGCTCCGGCGGCGATACCGGCGGCATGGGCAGCAGCGACAAGACCAGCCCGCGGCAGGCCAAGGACAACCTGCAGCAGAACATCCATCCGATCGCCCTGACGTTGCAGACCATCGACAAGCCGGTGATCTGTGCGCTGAACGGCGTCGCCGCTGGCGCCGGGCTGGACATGGCGTTGCATTGCGACATCCGCTATGCGGCGGCCTCGGCGCGCTTTGCTGAAACGTATACCCGGGTCGGATTGGTGCCGGGCAACGGCGCCGCCTGGTTCCTGCCCCGCATCGTTGGCGTGCAAAAAGCGCTGGAGATGCTGTGGACGGCGGAGTTCGTCAACGCGCAGCAAGCCAAAGAGATCGGCCTGGTGCTGGACGTGTTCCCGGACGAGACCTTCATGGACGACGTGATGAAGATCGCCAGGAAGATCGCCAATAATGCGCCAATTTCTGTCCGCTATATCAAACGCTTGGTCTACCAAGGCCAGACCATGGACCTGCGCACGCATTTCGATCAGGTGTCCAGCCACATGATCGTCGCGCGCACCAGCCAGGATCACGTCGAGGCCATCGACGCCATGCGCAACAAGCGCGAGCCGAAATTTACCGGCACCTGATAGTCGCGCCGGGCGAAGTCATACAAATGTATTGTCTTCGCCCATATCGCGGAATTAGGGCGTGCGTATGGCGAATTCATCCTTTATGTTG
>JAYPXD010000006.1:7154-12835 GCA_038135395.1 Alphaproteobacteria bacterium
GACTGGGGTTGCCTCTTGTTTGAGTTATAATAACTAAAGGAAGGACAGACCAAATGAAAAGGACGCTTGTTGCTGCGATACTGGTCGCAGGTTTAGTAGGGCCAGCAGCGGCCAAAGATTTCACCTGGTCATTCCAGGGTGATGCTCAGTCGCTAGACCCTTACGTCCTGAACGAGACTTTCACCCTGGGTCTTTTGGGCAATGTGTACGAAGGTCTGGTGCGCCGCGGCCCCGATCTGGAAACGCAGCCGGCCTTGGCGGAACGTTGGGAGATCCTGGAGCCGACGCGCTGGCGCTTCCACCTGCGCAAAGGCGTCAAATTCCATAATGGCAACGATTTCAACGCGGACGACGTCGTGTTCAGCGCGACCCGAGTCCGCGCCGACGGCTCTGACCTGAAAACCCGTATCGCTGCGGATACCCAGGTCGTGAAGGTCGATGACCATACCGTTGATTTTATTACCAGCGCTCCCAACCCGATCCTGCATTCGGAATGGTCCACCTGGTACATCATGGATAAGGAATGGTCGGAAGCCAACGGCGCGGCCACCCCGTCGAGCGTAACCGAGGGCAAGGACAACTTTGCGGCTTTCAACGAGAACGGCACCGGCCCGTTCAGGGTGGTGAAGCGCGAAACCGACGTCGAAACGGTGATGGAGCCATTCGCCGGATGGTGGGATAAACCGAAGCACAACCTGACCAAGGTCACCTTCAAGCCGATCTCCAGCGATCCGACCCGCGTCGCGGCGCTGCTGTCGGGTTCCATCGACATGGCCTATCCGATCCCGGTGCAGGATATCAACCGGGTGGAAAGCAATGCCGGCACCAGCATGCTGACCGGGCCGGAGTTGCGCACGATCTTCCTTGGCATGAACCAATCCGCGCCGGAACTGAAAACATCGGACGTCAAGGGCAAGAACCCCTTCGCCGACGTGCGCGTGCGCGAGGCGATGTATCGGGCGATCGACATCAACGCCATCAAGGCCAAGGTGATGCGCAACCTTTCGGACCCGACCGGCATGATGATCGCGCCGCAATTGGTCGACAAAAGCGCCTGGCAGGAGCGCCTGCCGTTCGACCTGGAAAAGGCCAAGGCGTTGATGAAGGACGCCGGGTATGACAAAGGCTTCTCCGTCACGATGGACTGCCCGAACAACCGCTATGTCAACGACGAGAAAATCTGCACCGCGGTGGTCGGCATGCTGGCCAAGATCGGCATCAAGGTGAACCTGCTGGCGCAACCGAAGGCGATCTATTTCGCCAAGGTGCTGGGGCCGAAATACGACACCGACTTCTACCTGCTGGGTTGGACGCCGGGCAGCTTTGACAGCTACAACGTGCTGCACAACATCATCCGCTGCCAGGAGGAAAGCGGCGCGGGCAAGTTCAACCTGGGCAATTACTGCAACAAGCGTATTGGCGAGTTGACGGACAAGGTTCTGTCCGAGACCGATATCGCGAAGCGCGATGCGATGATCGCCGAGGCCTACAAGATCACCCACGACGACCGCGGCTATATCCCGCTGCACCAGCAGGGTCTGGCCTGGGGCAAGCGCGATAATGTCGAGCTGGCCCAGCGCGCCGACAACCAGTTCATGCTGTACTACGTGAACGTGAAATAGGGCTGCCTGCCGGGTTTTGGCTCTGGAGAAGGCGCCCGGTCGGCGCCTTCTCTTTTTGTTGCGCGGCGCCGGGGGCTCCGCAATACTCGCGCGACCATGAGTGACACCGAAAATACCCTTCAGGTCCGCGTCTGGCGCGGCGGCGCAGACGGCCAGTTCCAGGCTTTCGCCGTGCCCCGGCGCGAGCACCAGACCGTGCTTGACGTCGTGACTTACATCCAGCGCGAGCTGGACCCGACGCTGGCCTATCGCTTCGCCTGCCGGGTCGGCATGTGCGGCTCCTGCGGCATGACCGTGAACGGCCGGCCGCGCTGGACCTGCCGCACGCACGTGGATACCGCCACCGGCGGCAGCGACGTGTTGGAACTGGAGCCGCTGCGCTCGCTGCCGGTGATCCGTGACCTGGCCACCGACATGACGCCCTTTTTCGAGAAGTGGCAGACGGCCCAGGGCCGCGCCACCGGCACCAAGACGCGGGCCGAAGACACCCACCGCATCGACCCGGCCTCGCCGCGCCGCCAGGCGGCGGACGCCGCCATCGAGTGCATCAATTGCGGCGTCTGCTATGCCGCCTGCGACGTGGTTGCCTCCGACCCGGACTACCTCGGGCCCGCCGCCCTGAACCGGGCCTGGACCCTGGTGAACGACGACCGCGAGGGCGACCGCAACGGCGTGCTGGCGGCGGCTATGGCCGGCGGCGGCTGCCATAGCTGCCACAGCCACGGTTCGTGTACGGAGCATTGCCCGGTAGAGTTGAACCCAAGCCAGGGCGTCGCCGGCCTGAAGCGCCTCTCATTGCTGGCAATGATTGGAGGCAAGGTCTGATGCCCCTGCCCGCGATCCTGTTCCTCGCCCAACGGGCGAGCGCGCTGGTGCTGGCCCCGCTGGTGCTGATCCACCTGGGCCTTGCGATTTATGCGATCCATGGCGGTCTCTCCGCCGCCGAAATCCTGGGCCGGACCCGGGGCTCTTTTGGCTGGAGCCTGTTCTATGGCCTGTTCGTGGTCGCCGCCGCCGTGCACGCGCCCATCGGCCTGCGCAACGTGCTGCGCGAGTGGCTGGGATGGAAGGGCGTTCCGGTGAACGTGGCGCTCGCGGCGTTCGGCCTGCTGCTGCTGGCGCTGGGCTTCCGCGCCGTCAGCGCCGTGACGGGGGTTTAGGCGCTATGCTCGGTCCCCGCTCGCAACATCACGCTGGCCGCTTCGCCGCGCGCGCGCACCGGTTCTCCGGCGTGCTGCTCGCCGTGTTCCTGCCGTTTCACTTCCTGGCGCTCGGTCTGGCCCTGGAAGGCGCCGAGCGCCTGGAAGGCTTCCTCGCCTGGAGCGACCAGCCGCTGGTCAAGATCGCGGAGTGGGGCCTTGTCACCCTGCTTGCGGTCCATCTGCTTGCCGGGCTCCGCGTCCTCGCGCTGGAGTTCCTGCCCTGGCGCGACGCCCGCAAAAGCTGGATCACCGCCGGCGGCGTGATTGCCGCCGCTACCGGCCTCGTCTTTCTCGCCAGTGCGCTGGCCTGAGCCCTGCACACCCCATAAGGGGAGACCCCGCATGTCCGCTTCCACCGCCCCCAAAATCGAAACCGTCCAGACCGATATCCTGATCATCGGCGCCGGCGGTGCCGGCCTGATGGCAGCCCTGCACGCCGCGCAGGCCAATCCGGACCTGGACATCACCATCGCGGTGAAGGGCCTGCTGGGAAAGTGCGGCTGCACCCGCATGGTGCAGGGCGGCTACAACGTCGCCATCAACCCCGGCGACAGCATCGAGCGCCACTTCATGGACTCGATCGTCGGCGGCAAGTGGCTGCCGGACCAGGACCTCTGCTGGCGCCTCGTCACCGGCGCGGTCGAGCGCATCCGCGAGCTGGAAAACGAGATCGGCTGCTATTTCGACCGCAACCCGGATGGTACGCTGCACCAGAAGGCCTTCGCCGGCCAGAGCTTCGACCGCACCGCGCACAAGGGCGACCTGACCGGCATCGAGATCGTCAGCCGCCTGATCGAGCAGATTTGGGCCCGCAACGTCCGCAAGCTGGAGGAACACCGGGCGCTCGCCATCGTGCCGGACCGCGAGGGCAAGGCCTGCACCGGTATGCTGTTGGTGGATATGCGCACCGGCGCGTTCAAGCTGGTGCGGGCGAAGGCGGTGCTGATGGCGGCGGGCGGCGGCCCGACCATGTACAAGTACCACACCCCTTCCGGCGACAAGGCGTGCGATGGCATGGCGATGGCGCTGGCGGCGGGGCTGTCGCTGCGCGATATGGAGATGGTGCAGTTCCATCCCACGGGCCTGTTGGCGGGCGAGGACACGCGCATGACCGGCACCGTGCTGGAGGAGGGCCTGCGCGGCGCAGGCGGCCACCTGCTGAACGGCGACGGCCACCGCTTCATGCTGGACCGCAATCCGGCGGGCGAGCGCGCAACGCGGGACATCGTCAGCCGCGAAATCTACCGTGAGATGCGCGACGGCAAGGTCACACCACACGGCGGCGTCTATATTGAGATGAAGCATCTGGGGCCGGAGAAGGTCGCGAAGTTGTTCAAGGGCATGGTCAAGCGCTGCGCCGACTGCGGCTTCGACCTGGCCGGCGGCCGGGTCGAGGTGGTGCCGACCGCGCACTACATGATGGGCGGCATCGTTTTCAACGTGGACACGACCACCGCCATGCCCGGCCTGTTCTGCGCCGGCGAGGATTCCGGCGGCGTGCATGGCGCGAACCGCCTGGGCGGCAACGGCGTGGCCAACTCAACGGTGTTCGGCGGCATTGCCGGCGACGAGATGGCCCGGTTCGTGGCGGGCGAGCCCGGCTGGCGCGAGCCGGACATGGCGGTGGCAGAGGCCGCCGCCGCCGCCTCGCTGCGGGCGTTCGACTTGCCGAAGGGCGACCTGAACGGCCTGCGCAAGCGCCTGCTCGACATGATGTGGGACGAGGCCGGCATCATCCGCACGAAGGAGTCGATGGGCCGGGCGCTGGTGGCTCTCGACGGGTTCGAGGCCGAATTGCTGGCGACCGGCATTCCGGACGCCTCCGCGGCGTTCAACCTGACCTGGCACGACTGGCTGAACCTGGAAAGCCAGATCACCATCTCCAAGGCGATCACCCACGCAGCCCTGGCGCGCGAGAACAGCCGCGGCGCCCACTGGCGCGACGACTTCCCGGACGAGGGCGACTTGGATGCGTCCTACTTCACCAAGGTAAGGCTGGGCGATGCACCCGGCGCCTTCGATGTGACGACCGAGCCGGTGAAGTTTACCAGTGTCAAGCCGGGCGAAAGCCTGATTGAGGGTAATGTGGGCGCGCCGGTGGCGGCGGAATAGAGGGGATCGGGCCGGTCTTATCCGTCCATTCGTTTCCACAACTGGTGCGCCATCACGCCGACCTGATCCTCGACCACTTGCATGGCGTCCAGGATCATGTCTTCCCGGTAGCGCTGGCCGATGATTTGGACGCCGCAAGGCCGGCCCTCGACCAGGCCAATGGGGATATTGCCGGCTGGCAGGCCCATATAGTTGATCGAGTAGCTGTACATCATGGCGTCGAACAGGTCCTTCGCGCCGTCGAAGGTCTCGTCGTGGTCATAGTTGTACATCGGCCGCATCAGGAAGGGTGAGAGGACCAGCGGCCATTCCTCAAGGAATGTGCTCCAGGCGCGCACCATGGCGCTGCGGTTGGCGACGGACTGCATATAGCCCTTGTAGTCCACCATTTTGCCAAAGCGGTAATAGGCGTCGAAGATGTCCCGGATCGTCTGGCTGCCGTGCTGTTGTGCGAGGGGATCGAGGGTCTCTTTCAACTCCAGCGTCACGGAGTCGAGCCAGGCATCGACGGCCGGCTTGATCGAGGGCGTCTTGACCTCCTCAACCTGATAGCCGGCATTGCGCAGATAGTCCGCCGCCCGGTCTATGCCCGCAGCAATATCGGGATGGATCGGGTAGCCATAGCTCTCCTTGGTCACTGCCACCCGGATCGGCCCGGGCAGTTTCGGTCCGTCGAATGGCACGGGCGCCCACCACGGGTCGCGGACGTCGCGGTTGGCCATGACTTTCGTGGCGAAGCGGACGT
>JAYPXD010000006.1:12845-16192 GCA_038135395.1 Alphaproteobacteria bacterium
CGGCAGATCGCGCCTTGGACGCTCATCAACTGGCTGAGCAGCCCGCGTTCCGCGCCCGCGCTCGGGTTGAAAGCGGGCACCCGGCCCAGCCCGGATTTGACCGTCGCCAGCCCGCAGGCCGATGCCGGAATGCGCAACGAACCCGCGATGTCGTTGCCATGATGGATCGGCCCCATCCCCGCTGCACAGGCCGCGCTCGCGCCGCCGGACGAGCCGCCGGGCGACGCCTGTTCGTCCCAGGGATTCTTGGTGCGGCCGTGCAACGGGTTGTCGGTCGTGCCGCGCATGGATAGCTCAGGCGTATTGGTCTTGCCAAAGATAATGGCGCCGGCATTCAGCAGGTTCTGCACCACCGGCGAGTTGCCGGGCGCGATATTGTTCGCCAGCGCGGGCAGGCCGTTGGTGTTGGGCGTGCCCTTGTAATCGACATTGACCTTGATGGTGACGGGAATGCCGTGCAGCGGCCCCCAATGCTCGCCGCGGGCCAAGGCCTCGTCGGCCCGTTCGGCCTGGGCGATAGCCTTGTCGGAATAGTCGAACACAACCGCGTTGAGTTTCGGATTGGTCGTGTGCGTGCGCCCGATGACCGAGGTCATGACCTCGACGGCAGAAAAATCCTTGGCGTCCAGTCCCTTGCGCATGTCCAGGGCGGAGAGTTTCCAGAGGTCGTCGGTCATGGGCGTGTCTTTCAGAGCATGATTCGATTGTCGCTGGCGACGATAGCCGGCCTGAAGGCTGCTATCAAACGCGATGATCGTTGAGGATAGTGACTAGGTCTGCGGGAGCTCCGGCAATGCAGGTCGCGCCCGCCGCAGTCAGCTCATCCCGGCTGCCATAGCCGTAGGTGACACCGATGGCCCGCAGACCGTTGTTTTTTGCTCCGATGATGTCGTGGCTGCGGTCACCGATCATTGTGGCAGAGGCTGCGTCTATGCCGTGCTCCGTTAGCAACCAGTGCAGCAGCTCGGTCTTATCGGCGCGCGTCCCGTCCAGTTCCGCGCCGCAGACCGCCTCGAAATAGGGGGATAGCCCGAAATGCTCGGCAATCCGTGTGGCGTAGACCGCTGGCTTGCTGGTTGCGACGAACAGGCGGTGACCGGCCTCCCGGCATGCGGCCAGCATCTCCGGCACCCCTGCGTAGACCGCGTTCTCGAACAGGCCGATCTCGCCGAACCGCTCGCGATAAAGGCGCAGACCTTCTGCCGCCAGGCCCGCATCGCCCAGCAATGTCTCGAAGCTGCCGAGCAGTGGCGGCCCGATGCACCAGGTCAGGTCGTCGGCGGAGGGAACCGGCCGCCCCAGTCGCTCCAGCGCATATCGCATGCAGTTGGTGATGCCCGGCTTCGGGTCCGTCAGCGTGCCGTCCAGGTCGAAGCATATGGTTTGCGGCACTGTCTCATCCCTCATTCCCCGGAGCAGGTATCCCGATCCCCGGAGGTGGCGGCGCCGCCATCCGGGGCCGGCGTCATCCTTCGAACACCGCCGCCGCCTGTGTTCGCGAGAGAAAGCGATCCCGGATCGGCGCTCCGCACCGTCCGGGAAATATCATCCGCATGTGGCAGGTTGCGCACCCGCCATTTACTCTATGCCCACCCCAGGTCCTCGCCCTTGACCCAGGCGCAGTGGAAGCCGGTTGGGATGCGTTGCGGGATTTTGATCCGGGCAATTGGGCCTCGGCTGATATCCTTGGCATCGAAGACGTGGCACTGGCTCTGCCAGTCGCCGGTTTCGGTGACAAAGGTGACGATGTAGCCGTCATCCTCCGGGTCGTTTGCCGTCGCGCCGAGGCGTGGGGCGAACGGGGCCTCGTTGCCATAGCAGCCCGCGCCATAGTCCCAGCGCTGACGCGCGCCGGTCTCGGTGTCGTATTTCACCAGCGCGTCGAAGGTCTGGCAGTGGCCGGTGATGCTGCCCGGCGTCTCGTCCACCAGCGGCAGGAACTGGTTGAACGAGAAGCGGCTCTTCAGGCCCAGGTAATTCGGGTTGACCCGCGGGAATTCGGTGTTGAGGTCGTCGATGGCATGCTCCCGCACCTCGCCGGTTTTGAGATTGAAGCGCCAGCGATAGAGCACATGGGTGCGATGGCGTTGCGCGATCATGCTGGCAAGCGGCCCGTTCTCCGGATCGCGTTTGTAGAGCGAGGGGTCGGTCTGGCGGCACCCGTCCATCACCACCCAGTCGCCATCCTCCCAGCAGTTGACCACGTGCAGGATGTAGCACGGCTCCGCCTCGAACCAGCGCACGTCTTCCGAGCGGCCATAGCGCGGGATCACGCCAAAGCGCGCCGGCACGTCATGATGGAAGCGCAGGCGGCGTTTCTTAGTCTCCCGGAAAATCTTCTCGTCCTGGAAAAACGGCAGATCGTGCAGGATCGCGTAGTTCGGCGTCAGGCCCATATCGTGCGGTAGCCTAGGGCCGGGCAAGTCGATCGCCACCTCATGCACCAGTTCGCCCTTTGCGTTGGCGACCCCATAGGTCATGTACGGCGGCTTGTTGCCATAGTCGAAATAGATCAACTCACCCGTGCGCGGATCTGTCTTGGAATGGGCGGAGAGCGTGTGCCGAAGCCTGCCGCCGAAATTCTCCGCCCCCTTGGTCTCCAGCGTGTAGGGGTCGATCGCGTAAGGCACGCCCGCCTGATACCAGAGGCTGAGAAGCTGGCCGTTATAGAAGATCACATCCGTGTTGGAGTTGTCCTTGATCGGCGATCCGGGCAGCGAGAAATCGAACGGCCCCGCCATCCCCGGCCAGATCGCATGCCCCGCCTCCGCCTCCTTCTCGAACGCCATGGTCCGCACCCATTTCGAGGCATACCAGGCCTTGCCGTCGCGGAAATAGATGGCGTGCAGCATGCCGTCGCCGTCGTAATAGTGGTACAGGTTCTTCGGCGGATGCGCCTGGTTCGGGCCGTTGCGATAATAAGCGCCGCAGAGATCCTTTGGAATTTCCCCGGCCACCACCTCCAGCCGGTCGGCGCTCACCTCCGTTTTGATCGGCGCGAAATGCCCGTGCAGGTAGGGATGGTCTACGTTCCAAATCCACTCCGGCGCATCGGTCGGCGGCTTGCCCTTGGTCCCGAGCGGCTGGACATTGCGGCACGTGATGGGGAGCGACTCTTGCAGGGAGGCGTAGTCGAGCGGCATGGGACTTTTCCTCGAACGGTAATGCTGGCAGCCTAGAATATCGCCCGATCAAACGGAACGATGGGATCGGGATTAACTCTAGAGCCAACCTTCCGAAAGCCGGCCCATGCAATTTGCGCTCTACGTCGTACTGCCCGTGCTCTTTATAACCGTCGCGCTGACGGCGGCGATGTTCGATGATCTCTTCGCTGACGAACTCGCGAA
>JAYPXD010000006.1:16233-18557 GCA_038135395.1 Alphaproteobacteria bacterium
CTGAGCCTCGGGTTCATCACGTCGCGCAATTGGTCGCCGATCAGGTTAATGGAGACGATGGTCAGCAACAGGGCGATGCCGGGAAAAAAGCTGATCCAGTATTTGCCGGTCAGCGTGTACTCAAAGCCGTTGGCGATCAGCAGGCCCAGCGACGGCTCGGTCACGGGCAACCCGATTCCCAGGAAGGACAGCGTCGCCTCCAGCGCAATGGCATGCGCAACCTGCACCGTGCCGACGACAATCAGCGGCGGAATCACGTTCGGCAACAGGTGGCGCAGCATGATGCGCCAGGTGTTGAGGCCGAGCGTGGTGGCGGCGGCGATATATTCGCGTTCGCGCTCCACCAGGGCGGACCCGCGGACGGTGCGGGCGTAATAGGCCCATTGCACCATGACCAAGGCGATGATGATTTTATCAATGCCCTTGCCCAGAATGGCGATCAGCATCAATGCCACCAGGATCGCGGGAAAACTCAACTGCAGATCGACGATCCGCATGATGATCGTTTCGACCCTGCCGCGAAAGTACGCTGCCGTCATGCCGATGACAGCGCCGATGCACAGAGCTATAGCGCCGCTCATGGCGCCGACCGACAGGCTGATGCGCAGGCCATAGAAGATGGCGGAGACCATGTCCCGGCCCTGGTCGTCGGTGCCCATGTGATAAGTCTGGGTGCCGTCGAAATTGGTCTCGCCGGGCGCAAGACGCCCGTCCATGATATCGATCTGGCCAAGGTCATAGGGATTTTGCGGTGAGATCCACGGCGCGGCGACGGCGACGAACAGGATGCCGAGGAACAGGATGAAAGCCGCCACTGCGATCTTGTTTTCGCAATACTCCGATACGAAGCGTTGCAGCGGGGTCTCGACGTCCATGACCCGTTCCAGCCGTTGGGGGGCTTCGGCGGGGACAGAGGATGCGGGGGTGGTGCGTGTAACGTCTGCCGACATTTATTTGGCCTCCCCGCCAACGCGGACCCTGGGGTCAAGCAACGAATACAACACGTCAACGACCAGGTTGATGGTCACGAACATCAGCACGGTCATCATCAGATAGGCGACCACCACCGGGCGATCCAGCACTTGGATCGACTCGATGATCAGTTTGCCCATGCCAGGCCATGCGAACACGCTTTCGGTCACGACGCTGAATGCGATCAGCGAGCCCAATTCCAGCCCCAGGACGGTAACAACCGGGATCATGATGTTCTTGAACACGTGCACCCGGATGATGCGCGGTCGCGCCAGGCCTTTGGCCCGGGCGAACTTGATATAGTCCTGCTGCATTACCTCGCGCGTGCCGGCGCGCGCCAGGCGGATCACCATCGAAAGCTTCAGCAAGGCCAGGTTAACCGCCGGCATCAGCAGGTGCGACCAGCCATCCAGGGTCAGAAAGGACCATTGGATGCCGAACATCTCCACCGTATCGCCGCGGCCGGTGCTTGGCAGGATGCCGAGCATCACCGCGAACAGCATGATCATCATAATGCCGACCCAGAACGTCGGTAGCGAGAAGCCCAGGATCGAACCGCTCATAATGGTCTTGGAGACCCAGCTATCCGGCTTGTTGCCGGCATACATGCCCAGCGGAATGCCAAGGACGACGGCGATCATCAGAGCCGCAAACGCCAGTTCCAATGTGGCCGGTATGCGTTGGGCAATCAGGCGCAGCGCCGGCTCGCCCCAGACGAAGGATATACCCAGATTGCCTTTAAAGGCGTTCGACAGGAAAACAAAATATTGCTCATACAGCGGCAGATGCAGGCCCAGCGCTTTGATCGCGGCCTGGTATTCCGCCTCGGTGAATTCCGGGTTGATTAGGATGTCCACCGGATTGCCGATGACATTGACGCCGAAAAAAACAATCGTCGCCATAACGAATACGACGCCGGCGGACTGCATGAGGCGACGGGCGAGATAGGCCCACATCGGCAACGGATCCTTCTTTACAACGCAGGCGGCGCCGGGTTGGCTCGGACCAAAGTCCGAGCCAATCCGGCGCCAGATGGCTTACTGCTTCACCAGCGAGCCGAACTGGGTCCGCTCATCCGTGCGAGGCAGGTATTTCAGGCCGGAAGCCTTGCGCGTCGCCCAGGTATTGACCTGGTAATGCAACGGGATGACGCCCAGATCGTTCATCGACTTTTCGGTCGCTGCGGCCAGCAGTTTCTCGCGTGCCGCGTCGTCCACTGTCGCTAACGCTTTTTCGATCAACGCATCCACTTCCGGATTGCTGTAGCGGCCTCGGTTCGAGGCGCCGAAGCCACCGGCTTTGTCGACGGTATGGATCAGCGACTTCAGGGGCGAAGACGCCTCGCCGGTGCC
>JAYPXD010000006.1:18567-30683 GCA_038135395.1 Alphaproteobacteria bacterium
AACCAGGATGAACGAGTATTTCGGCGTTCCATCCGGGCCGCCGCGGCTGGCGGACGAGAAGAACACGCTCTTCGGCATGGTCTCGACCTTCATGTTGATGCCGACGCGGGTCAGCATCTGGCCGATGGCTTGGGCGATCTTGGCGTCGTTGATGTAGCGGTCATTCGGCCCATGGATCGTCATGCCAAAGCCTTTGGGATAGCCGGCCTCGGCCAACAGCTTCTTGGCGCCTTCCGGATCATACGGCTCCGGCTTCAGGTTGGGCGAAGTGCCGAAGAAGCCCGGCGGCAGCAACTGGCCGGCCGGAATGGCGACGCCCTCCATGACGCGCTCCACGATGGCTTCGCGGTTGATTGCCTTTGAAATCGCCTTGCGCACCCGCAGATCGTTCAGCGGGTTCTTGCCGTTGGCGCCAGTGATGTAGGGAGAGTCATCGCGGAACCGGTCCATGTGCAGATAGATGACCCGGTTCGAGATGCCGCTCGCCAACAGGACGTTGCTGTCGCCTTTCAGCCGCTCGATATCGGCGGTGGGCACGTTGTCGATGAAATCGACGTCGCCGGCCAGCAGTGCTGCGACGCGCGATGGGTTCGACTTGATCGGCTTCACTTCGATGCCCTCGAAGGCGCCTTTGGCGCCCCAGTAGGCGTCATTGCGGACCAGGGTGATGTGGTCGCCCGGCTTCCACTCGACAAATTTGTACTGGCCGGTGCCGATTGCCGCTTTGCCGGAGTTAAAGTCGCTGGTGGTGACTTCCTTGCCCACCTTGTCCGAGATGATCACGATCTGGCTCAGATCGACCGGCATCAGCGGGTAGGGCTTTTCCGTAATGGCGTGAACGGTGTAGTCGTCGATCTTCTTGAACGTCTTACCTTTCAGGTAAGTGCCGAAGGTCGAGGGGCTGTTGGCGACATTCGGCGCGCGCTCGAAGGTCATGATGACGTCGTCGGCGTTGAAGTCGCTGCCGTCATGGAACTTGACGCCCTGACGCAGCTTGAATTCCCACGTCGTGTCGTTCAGCGGTTTCCACGAAACGGCTAGGCCGGGCATCAGCTTCTGGTTTTCGTCCTGAAGGATCAATGCTTCGTAGATATTGCTGGCGAAGGCATTGTTCGGACCCAGATTGTGATAGTGCGGGTCCATCGACGAAGGTTCGGCGAACAGGCCGACCTTGACGGACTCAGCGCTTGCCGACGCGCCGGCAAGCAATATAGCCGCCGCAGTCAAAGTGACGATTCGATTCATTGCGGTCTCCCGTCTCCCAGATTCAATTCCAATCGGACGGTAAAACCTTAAAGCAGCGGTCTGGCAGGTGTCAGCAAGAAAGCTACCGCCGTCGCTTTTGTTATTCGGCTGCTGCTTTTGTCGTCGCCTTTGCCCGGAAATACGGCAGAATTTCCTCCGCAATTGCGGCGGCATTGGTTCTGGCCTGGCTGGATGGCATTGTGCCGAACTGGGTCTTGGTCAGCGAGGTGTTGAAGCCAGCCAGTTCCTGATACTGCTCCAGCTTCTCGCGCACGGTTGAGGGGCTGCCGACCAGCACGACACCGGAGTTAACCAGGTCTTCCGCCGTCTGCACCTTGCCGACCACTTTGGCGGCGCGGATGCGCTTCATCGATTCGACGCTGGTGTATCCTGGCGGCAGTAGCATCTCGATCGGCATCTTCAGGAACCGATTGGAAAGGGCTTCCAGGTGCGGTTTTGCCTCGCGCAAAGCCTTCTCGTCGGTCTCGGCGATGTAGATCGAGTTCGACCAGGCCAGTTGGTCGTTCGTGGCCGGTCGGCCCGCCGCCTCCGCCGCGTCGCGGTACATCTGGAAGAAGCCGGCGACGACGGCGATGGGCGAGAGGGTCTGGCAATAGGTATAGCCCATCTTCGCCGCCCACCTGATCGTATCGGCGGAGCCCTGGCTCGGCACCCAGATCGGCGGATGCGGGTCCTGGTAGGGGCGCGGCCACGGGTTCACATAGCGCATGTGATAGTGCTTGCCGACGAACTCGAACGGGCCGGGCCGGGTCCAGGCCTGCATGATGAGGTCGTGCGCCTCGTGAAAGCGCTCGTGGCTGAAGCCGGGATTGACGCCCATGGCGTGATATTCCGCGCCGATGCCACGCACGAAGCCGGCGATGAAGCGGCCACGTGTCAGGTTATCCAGCATCGCATATTCTTCGGCGATGGTGAGCGGGTTCGAGACCAGCGGCAAGGCGCGGCCCAGCACCGCCAGCTTGATCTTCTTCAGCGAGCGCGCCAGCGCGCCGGCCAACAGGCCCGGCACCGGCATCATGCCATAGGCGGTCTGGTGGTGCTCGTTCAGGCAGACGCCGTCGAAGCCCAGCTCCTCGGCATATTCCAGCTCGTCCAGATAGTTGTGGTAAAGCTCCGCGCCCTTCTCCGGATCGTAGTGACTGTTGGAAAAGGTGACCCAGGCGGAACCGTTCTTCTCGATCGCGTCCAGGTCTGCGGCAGCGTAGGGCATCAGGTGGAAGTTGAAGAACTTCATCGCGCGTTCTCCTTCACGAATGCGGTCAGGTTGCTGAGAAATGCTGCGGTCTGTTCCATCGGCGGAATGTGACCGCATTCGTCGATGAGCACCTTTCGCGTATTAGGGATCAGTTGCTCATAGGCGTCGGCGATGGCCGGCGGCGCGACCTGGTCGTTGGCGCCCCACAGCAGCAGCGTCGGCACGTCAATGCGGTGCAGCCATTTGCGCAGCTGCGGGTTGTAGTTGCGCGGTTGCCACAGCAGCTTGGCCGCAATCTGGCTGTTTTTCAGATTCTGGTCGAGCAATGCCGGGTCCAGCGCCCGCTGCACCATCATATCGACATGCTTTTGCGCATAGACCAGCGATCGGGCCCGCGCTTCCGGCTGCAACAGGAAGCCATCGGCCGCCTGCATGCCATCCACATGCAGGCCGACGGCGCACAGCAGTGTCAGGCTGGCCAGGCGGGAGGTATTGCGGATCGCAATCTCCGCCGCGGTCCAGCCGCCCAGCGAATGGCCGACCAAGTGTACGTTTTTCAGGTCCAGCCGGTCCATCACATCCAGATAGAAAAATGCGAGGTCGGTGGTGTGGTCCAGCCAATCCGGCGTTTCCGCACCGTCCCAGCCCGGGTGTTCGGTGGAGATCAGGTCGACCTGCTCAGCCAACGCTGCATGCCACGGCGTCCAGCCGCTGGAGCCGCCGGCGCCGTGCAGGAACAGCACGGTCGGGCCGGATCCTGCGCGGCGGTACGGCAATTGAAAGCCGCGCATGTCCAGGTGTTGGGTCTCAGGTTGGCTGGGCATCGGTCCTCCACGACAGCTTGGTGTGTTGTGTTTGACCGATACTCTAAGCCGTTGCGGAAGCCGGAACCAAGAATTTTGATCGGCGCGTCGGGCACCAAAGCAAAAGCCCCGGCTCCGGCGGTATTCGCCGGGAACCAGGGCCATAGACGAGGGCGGACGGGGCGCGCCCGTCTCGCTATCGGTCAAAAACGAAGGCTTAGGCCGCTTCGCTTTCCTCGATCGGGCCGAGTGCGATGGCTTCGACAAATGCTTCCGTGAACGCCTCAAGGGCGTCTGTTCCAGCGCTGGAATATACGGTGCCATCGACAACGACGGCCTCATCCTTCCAGATGCCGCCGGCCTGATTCACCGCATCGGCAATGACCGCATTGCCGGTAACGCTGCGGCCCGCCGCGCATTCAGCGGCGATCAGCAGGGTTGCGCCGCGGCCAAGCAGGCCAACCGGCTTACCGGAATCGACCATGCCCTTCAGGATGCGCTTGGCATGGGCGTTCATCCCGAGCGATTGCAGGCTGCGCTCTCCACCGGGCACAAGCAGCGCGTCGTACTGGCTCGGCAACACTTTGTTCAGGCCGCTGTCGACGAAGAAGTTGTGACCCCAGGAATCCTCGTGCCAGCCGTTCACGACGCCGACTTCATTGGAAATCACGGAAGACGCTGCGCCTTCCTGCGTCAGGGTTTTCTGCACTTCCGTCATGTGGGTTTCCTGGAAACCATTTGCGACGATGATGGCGACCTTCTTGCCGCTCAAGCGCTTTTCCGAATTCATGATGAATCTCCTTTTCTATCTGTAGCGCCAGCCCGTTTTATTCCGGTCCAATAGGACCGGGATGAGCCGAGGAACGTTGCTGGCATAAGCGGCCAACAAGGTTTGCGGCGAACCCTATTGCGGGGGCGCTGGTTAATGGGCCGACTCCTCCGGCTGCCAACCTCCCTGCGGGGGCAGCTGCGGATCAGGTCATTCCAATCTGGATGCCCTAACCTAGGGCCGTCGCCGTCACGATGCAACGCGCGTGAATGGCGCAGGCCCGAGATTGAGGCTAACCCTTTTGCACCATGCCCCGTAGCCGCAGGCGCAGGGCGTTGAGTTTGATAAACCCAGCCGCATCGCGCTGGTCATATACTGTGTCCGCCTCGAACGTGGCGAGTTCGGGGTTGTAGAGGGTGGTCGGGGATTTGCGTCCGACCGTGCACACATGGCCTTTGAACAACTTGACACGCGCCGTGCCGCGCACACGCTTTTGGCTTTCGTCGATCAGGGCCTGCAACATTTCGCGTTCCGGCGAGAACCAGAAGCCGTTGTAGATCAGTTCGGCATAGCGCGGCATCAGCTCGTCTTTCAGATGCATGGCGCCCCGGTCCAGGCACAGCGATTCCACGGCTCGGCGCGCCTCTATCAGGATCGTACCGCCTGGCGTTTCGTATACGCCGCGAGACTTCATGCCGACAAACCGGTTTTCCACCAGGTCGAGCCGGCCGATGCCGTGCGCGCCTCCCAGTTCGTTCAGCTTGGCCAGCAGGGATGCGGGCGACATGCCCACGCCATCGATGGCGACCGGGTCACCATGCTCGAAGTCGATTTCGACATATTGCGGGACATCAGGCGCGTTCTCCGGCGCGACCGAGCGGGTAAACATGTCTTCATCCGGCTCAACCCACGGGTCCTCCAGGACCTTGCCCTCGTACGAGATATGCAGAAGGTTGGCGTCGGTGGAGTACGGCGCCTCGCCACGCTTGTCCTTGGCAATCGGAATCTGGTGCTTTTCGGCAAACTCGATCAGCTTGCTGCGCGAGTTCAGTTTCCATTCGCGCCAGGGTGCGATCACCTTGATGTCGGGTTTCAGGGCATAATACCCCAACTCGAACCGCACCTGGTCGTTGCCCTTACCGGTCGCGCCATGGCTCACGGCATCCGCGCCTACCATGTTGGCAATCTCGATCTGGCGCTTTGCGATCAGCGGGCGCGCAATCGACGTGCCAAGCAGATAGACCCCTTCGTACAAAGCATTGGCCCGGAACATCGGGAACACGAAGTCGCGCACGAATTCTTCGCGCAGGTCATCGATGAAGATCTGGCGCACACCGGCCATTTCGGCCTTTTTCCGCGCGGGCTCCAGTTCCTCGCCCTGGCCGAGGTCGGCGGTGAAGGTCACCACCTCGCACCGGTATTCCTCTTGCAGCCATTTGAGAATGACCGACGTATCCAGTCCGCCGGAATAGGCCAACACCACGCGTTTGATCTGATCTGCCATAGGTCCTCACAACTTGCGCCACCCAGGCTTGCGAAACGACTATGGGGGCGGCTGACTGTTAACGGTTGGGTTTACTGGTGCGGTTATACGGTTGTGCCGGTGGGCAGTACGCGGGGTGCATCCCGTTCGTCAAGTACTGCCGCTTGCACCGGGTCGAGATTTTCGCTGGTGCAGCATAGTGTCAGCCACGGTTGCGCCGTCCAAGGAGGAAAGCGATGCCTGACCTCGAGCCTGCCGCACGGATGCTGCAGCAAAGCCCGTACGATCATGGTGATACGGCAAAAATCGACGGGGGCGCGATCAGCGGCGATCCACGGTTTGCGCCGTCTATTCGCGATGCCGTGAGCGCGGCGAATCCGCCCGTCCGGGTGACGGCTTTTGCATCTTTGCCGGAGGCGCTCGCCGCATGCGCAGATGGCCATTCTGTTGCCCAGGATCGTCCGGCCTTTATGATGATAGATGCGCGGCGCAGTCCGGAGCGGGCCTGTGTCGATGCGGCCAATCTGAAGGCGAACATGCCGGGCATCCCGGTTCTGATTGCGGGCGAGGCTGCAGCCGTGCGCCACCCGTCCTATATCCGGCAGGCGTTCGCTTTCGGCGCCGATGACCTGTTGCCGGGGCCGCCGTGGGCCGGCCCGCTGCTCGTCCATGCCCTGCACCGGGCGGCATGGCAATGCCAGGCAGCATCTGAGGACGGCATAGGAGAGCCGGGGCGGACCTGGGGGCCGCCACCTGACCGGCAGCTTATGGCCGAAGTCGGCCATGAGATGCGCACGCCCTTGGCCGCGATGATCGGATTTGCCCGATCGATAGAGCAAGAGGCCCTGGGTCCGATCGACCACAGGCCGGAGCAATACCGCGACTATGCCCGCGCCATCCGGACCAGCGGCGAACATCTGTTAACGGTATTCGATGGTTTGCTGGAAATTGGCGCTGCCTGCGCGCTCGCTTTGGGGGCCGGGGAATCGGTCCGGCCGCTCGATATCGTCTCGCAAGCGGCAGAATGGGCTATGCCATTTGCCGCGGCCAAGAACCTGAGCCTGCGCGTCGCCTGTAGCGCGGCGCAGTCGGCAACGCTCCAAGACGATTTTGTCGTTCCTGGAAGCGCCAGCTTGTTGCAGCAGGCGGTGGTGGACCTCGTACACAACGCTGTCAAATTCACGCCGCCGGGAGGCCATATCTGGCTGGACGTTGCGCTTGGACCGTCGGTCGTCATCACGGTGCGGGATGACGGGATGGGCATGGATGGGGCGACGCTTCGGCGCTTGCGCCGCGCCCGGTTCCAACCGCCGACGCCGGAGGGGGAGGGACATGGCTTGGGCCTGGTGTTCGTCCAGCGCGTTATCGCCGCTCACCATGGAGAGGTGGCGCTTGATAGCGTTCCCGGACAGGGGACAACCATCCAACTGCGGCTGCCGACCCTCCGCCGGGCCTATGGGCGGGCTGAGGGCTGACGCGAGCGCGACCTATTTCGCTTTGCCGGCTTCTTCGGCAGCTTTGAAGGGGTCAACGCCTTTGTTGGCCGGATTGTCCATCCCATCGGCTATGTCGATCCGGCGCTTTTGGGCGTAGGCGGACCGCACGGCCGCGTAATAATCAAGCGACTGGTGCAGAGCGTCTAGCGGCTCCAGCAATTCCTCGCGACGGACCAGGATAGAGGCACCGGTGCGGCCATACCGGAAGGCGTCACCACCGTGCTTTGGAATGCGGGTGACAACATTGACCGGATCAATGACCCAGTCGATCAAGTCGCCAATGCCGTCGCGCGCGCTGGACGGACCCAACAGCGGCAGCACCAGGTATGGGCCAGCGCCGGACCCATGCACCGCCAGGGTTTGTCCCATGTCTTCCTGATGGAATTTCAGGCCATGTGGCGTCGCAACGTCAAAGAGGCCTCCAACGCCCAAAATGGTGTTCATGAAGAACCGGCCAAATGCGACCTGGGCCCGATCCGGTTTGCCTTGCAGCAGATCATGGATCATGGTCAGGGGCAGGGTCAGGTTGCTGAGAAAATTGCTGACCACCATCTTGGCTGGGCGCGGCGCCAAATCGCGGTAAACCACGGCTATGGGGCGGGCGATAGCTGTATCGACGGCGTCGTTGAACGCGAACACGTGGCGGTTCACGGTTTCGAACGGGTCAAACACTTGGTTGGGCTTGTCCGCGGCGCATCCGCCCAGCAACCCGCCCGCCGCCGCGACCAGAAGCCCGCGACGCACAGTACCATGCAGCGATTGGAACCAACCCATCCCTAAGAACCTTTAACAGAACGTACAGTCGCCGACACGATGTAACCCGAACGGCAAACACGATAACTCGGAAATATTGGTAATTTGCTATCATACCCAGGGCCATTTGCCAACGCCGGGCCTGCTCGGAGCACCAGTCCGCCTCACTAGACTTTAGGAGGGGACAAATGTGTTGCATAGACAACACACATAATGATATCTTTATATTGTTATGTGCTTTGTTGTTTATCCTGGTGACGCGGTTGTGACGAAAGGTTTTGCCGGTCGATGATGACGCTCGTCGATTCGCTGAAGGCGGTTGCCGAGCCGACCCGGCTGCGCATCCTGTGCCTCTGCGCCGAGGGGGAATTGGCGGTTTCCGAGATCACCCAGATTTTGGGGCAGAGCCAGCCTCGCGTGTCGCGGCATCTGAAAATTCTGGCGGACGCCGGGCTATTGATCCCGATGCGCGAAGGAAACTGGACGTTTTACCGTCTGGAGCGCCTGGAGAATCAGGTGACCTCGGCAGCGTTGTCGCTGGTGCCTGCGGACGATCCGACGTTGCTGCAGGACCGCAGCCGCCTGGAACAGGTCCGCAGCAAACGCCGGGCCGAGGCGGATGCCTATTTCGAAGCGCATGCAAATACCTGGGATGCGATCCGCCGGTTGCATATCGACGCCAGCCAGGTGGATACCATGCTGTTGCGTCAGGTGCCGAGCGGGACATACGACAGCCTGCTGGATATCGGCACCGGAACCGGCGAGGTCCTTGCCCTGCTCGCGCCGCGGGTCCGGCAAGCGATCGGCATAGACAACTCGCGGGATATGCTGGCCTTGGCGCGAGACCGCATTACCGGCGCTGGCCTCTCCTCCGCCAGCCTGAGGCTCGGTGACATGTACGCACTGCCTCTGGCAGACCAGTCGGTCGATTTGGTTACGGTGCACCTGGTGCTGCATTTTGCAGACGCGCCGGAGCGTGTCGTGGCGGAGGCTTCGCGCGTGCTGAAAACCGGCGGCCGCACAATCATTGTTGATTTCGCGCACCATACCCGCGAAGAACTGCGGACCCGTCATGCGCATCGCCGGCTGGGGTTTAAAGACAGCGAAGTGCGGACGTGGTTCCAGCAATGTGGGTTGCGGTTCGTATCGGGCGAGGAGTTGCCTGGCGACCCGCTGACCGTCAAGATTTGGACAGCTGACCATCCTGCCGACAGCAATTCCCTGTCACCTCGCCGCCGGGTCGGCACCTCGCCCTGGCTATAGGCTGGCTGCCCAAGCGATCGGAAAAATGCAAAGTTCGACAGAGAAGCCAATGTCACCAACGGATCCTGCAAAAATCGGTGTTTCCTTCGAGTTCTTTCCGCCAAAGACGGAAAAGGCCGAGGAGTCCCTGTGGGCGACCATCAATCGCTTGGCACCGCTGGTGCCACGCTTTGTCTCTGTCACCTATGGCGCCGGTGGGTCGACGCGCGAGCGCACCCATGCGACGGTCACCCGCATCCGCCGGGAAACCGACCTGGAGCCGGCGGCGCATCTGACCTGCGTTGCCGCGACCCGCGCGGAGATCGATGAGATCGCGCGATCCTACTGGGACGCTGGCATCCGCCACCTGGTGGCTTTGCGCGGCGATCCGGCGACGATGGGCGCGGCCTATGTGCCGCAGGCGGATGGATACGCCTATGCGGTCGATCTGGTTGAAGGGCTGCGCAAGGTGGCCGACTTCGAACTTTCGGTCGCGGCCTATCCCGAAACGCATCCGGCGGCGCCGAGCCCGGCGTTCGAAATCGACTACCTGAAGCGGAAGATCGACGCCGGCGCATCGCGGGCGATCACCCAATTCTTTTTCGACGCCGACGTATACCTGCGTTTCCGCGACCGCTTAAGCGCTGCAGGCATCGACGTTCCCCTGGTGCCGGGCATCATGCCCATTACGAATTTCGCCACCGCCAGCCGGTTTGCCCAGATGTGCGGCGCCAGCATTCCGGACTGGATGGCGCGGCTGTATGCCGATCTCGACGAGGACGCCGAGAGCCGGCAACTGGTCGCGGCTACCCATTCTGCGGAGCTGTGCCGACGCCTGCAGGCGGAGGGCGTGCGGGATTTCCATTTCTACACGCTGAACCGGGCCGAATTGACCTGGGCGATTTGCCGGTTGCTGGGCGCTGCGCCGGCGTTGCGCTCCGGCGTGTCGGCGTTGGCCTCAGCGGCATAACACAGACCGCGTCTGCGAGGCCGCGGCGGGCTGCGGCTCAGCCCTGGATGATCGGGTGATACGCGCCTGCGTCCCGGCGCGTCAGTCCCGCCAGCCGCGGGTCCTCCATGATCTCCAACTCGCGCTTGAACGCGCGGAAGCCCTGGGCCTGATAAAATTCGACTGCGGCCGGGTGATCGAGTGTGCAGGTATGGAGCCAGAGCCGCGGAGTGCCCGCGGCGAACGCGATATTCTGTACCTCTGCCATGGCCCATTGGCCAATGCCCTGTCCCAGCCTGTCCGCGACCAGCCCAAAGAACACGATTTCGCAGTCAGGCGGCGCACGCCAGTCGAGTTCGACCAACCCGATCTCGCGCTCGCCTTCGCGTATGGCAAAGACCGAAACCAAGGGGTCACGGAGGATCGCTAGCAGGTCCGGCTCTGACAGGAACAGGCGTGAGCCCCAGAGCCAATCTTCGCCAACAGCCCGATAAAGCCGTAGATACCATTCCGCCGCCGGCTGCCTTACCCGGCGCAATGTCAATCCCGCCCTTGGCGGTGCAGACGCTTTACCGGCCGGGGGCGCGGTCATTTCGAGGTGGGTCACGACGGCGGCGATGCAGCCGTTGGGAACGGGAAGCGTGGTCATGCGCGCCTATCTCCCCTCCGCCCGCCAATCTTCGACCCAAAGCGTCGTCGGCGCCAGGTGTCCGGTAGGGCGTATGCCCTTCAGCCATTTTGGCACCACATAGGGGTTGGCTCGGAAGTACAGCGGCAAGGCCGGCAGGTCCGCCGTGTAGATGCGCTGCAATTCCGCCCATTTGGCGGCGCGGGTGTCTCGGTTCAGGTCGGTTTCGATGGCGTCCAGCAAGGCGTCGACCGCCGGGTTGCGATAGCCGGTATAGTTCTGCCCGGCCCAGTTGTTCGCCTCCGTCGGGATCATGTTGGAGTGGAGGGTTGAGCGCGGCACGCTTTCCGGCGCGCTGATCCAGGCGAACATGGCAAGGCCCTCAAAGCGGCGCTCGCGCACGGTCTGGCCAAAAAAGACGCGGGCCGGTTCGTTGCGAATGCGCGTGTCCACGCCGATCTGCTTCCAGTTGTGCTGCAACACTTGCTGCACCTGCTCGCGCACGCGGGCGCCGGCGGTGGTCATCAGCGAGAGGCTGAGTTTCTCGCCCTTGGCATTGACCCGAATGCCGCCGGGGCCTGGCTTCCATCCGGCCTCCGCCAGCAATGCCTGCGCTTTGGCCGGGTCGTGGGGATATTTGGCGACGTCGTCGCTGTGCACCCAGTCCAGCGGCGAGACATTGCTATCGGCGACCGGCTGCTTGCCCTGGAACAGTTTCTGGCTGATCGCCTGCCGGTCGATGCCATGGAGCAGCGCCTGCCGCACGCGCCGGTCGGCCAGTATGGGGTTGTCGAGGTTCAGGTCCAGGTGTTCGTAGATCAGGCCGGCCTCATAGATGAAATCGAAGTCGCCGCCGCGCCGTTCCTGCAAGGACAGGGCCTGGTCCAGCGTCAGGCCCAGCGCGCCGGCGATGTAGTCGATGGCCCCGGAAAGCAGGTTGGCTTCCAGCGCGGCCGTATTGGGGATGACGCGCACGACGATGCGGTCGAAATAGGGCTTAGGCCCGGGCCAGTGCGGATTGCGCTCCAGCGCCGTGAAGGCGCCGGCCGAAACCTCCGCCACGCGGTAGGGGCCGAAATACAGGCCAGGATTGGCGGTGTCGGTGTCGTACAGCGTGCGCTGCTTGTAGGCGCGCGGGTCGGCTTCGAAGACGGCGCGCTCCAGGTGCGCCGGCAGCGGCTCTACATTGAAATTGTTGTAGTCATAGGTAACCCGGTCGGTGTGCAGGGTTACGGTGCGGGGATCGGGCGTCTCGACCTTCCAGATGCGCTGATAGACATCCGCGCCGGTGACGCCGCTATCCGGGTGCTTGCCGACCTCCCAGGTAAAACGGATGTCGTCGCCGGTGACCGGCTGGCCATCGCCCCAGGTCAGGCCGTTGCGGATCTTATAGGTGACGGCGATGCCGTCCTTGCCGTCGGGCGTCGTCTCGGGCACCGCGCCGCCATTTTCCAGCGTCGGTAGCGTCTCGCACACCAGGCAGGCCAGCCGCCAGTCATGGCCATAGGTCGTGACAGGCCGAAGCGCCATGC
>JAYPXD010000007.1:0-4859 GCA_038135395.1 Alphaproteobacteria bacterium
GCCAGACGTCCGTCCGGCAGCCGCACGATTCCTGCTCAAGGCGGTCCGCATCGAAGGCGCGACGGTGTTCCGGCCATCCGAACTTGAGGCCGAGTTGGGCGACATGGTCGGGCGCGTCGTCAGCCTCGCGGAGATTGAGGCCGCCCGCCAGGCCATGACGGCACGCTATATCGACGCCGGCTACGTAAATTCGGGCGTGCTGATCCCGCAACAGGATGCGAGCGGGGGAACTGTCGTCTTCCGCGTGGTGGAAGGCCGGTTGACGGACGTGGTCGTCAACCGGGCGCAAGCGGGCCGCGCCGTCGGCGAAGTGAACCCGGCCTATATTAAACGCCGGCTGCTGGGGCAAGCCGACGAAATCCTGAACATCCACGCCTTGCAGGATCGGTTCGCGCAGTTGCTCGATGATCCCAACATCGCGCGCCTGCGCGGCGACCTGCAACCCGGCGCAGCACCCGGCGAGGCCATTCTGCTGGTGGAAGCAGAGTCCGTGCGTCCCGTCTCCGCCAGCGCAAGCCTGGATAACAGCAACACGGTTTCGACCGGCGCGATCGGCGTCGCGCTTGCATTCGAGGTGCGCAACCTGGCTGGCTGGGGCGACAGGTTGGCGTTGACATTCGGCGGCAGCGAAGGCCGCCGCCGGGCGTCCGCCCGGGTATCGACCCCCGTCACCACAAGCGACATCACCCCGTACATAGAGGTGGAATACGCCGAATCGGAGGTCGTCGAACAACCGTTCGATGCGCTTGGCATCACCAATGCCTTCCGCCGCGCCGCCATCGGGGTCGATGCCCCGGTGTATCGCACCCCCGGTCAACGCGTAAGCCTGGGCGCGTCGTTCGAGGTCAAGGAAAGCGACACCCAGCTGCTGGGCCTGCCACTGCCGCCTTCCGGCGTTGATGACGAGACCATCAACGTTTCCGTCCTGCGGTTCAGCCAGGATTTCACCGATCAGCGCACGGATCAGATCATTGCCCTGCGCTCGTCGTTCGGCATTGGCGTGCCGCTGTTCGGCGCTTCGGACGGCGTCGGCAGCGATTCCCCGTCCAGCGTTTTCATTACCTGGCTCGGCCAGGCCCAATACGTTCGCCGCCTAAGCGAGCGATTGCGCCTGGTCGCCAAAGCCCAGACCCAACTTGCGTCCGGCCCGCTGTTCGCGACCGAGCAACTGGCCATCGGCGGCCTGGAAACAGTGCGGGGCTATCGCAAGAACGCCGCGGTCAATGACAATGGCGCGATGGGGTCGATTGAGTTGCCCGTCCGCGTTGATCCCGCCAAGTGGATGCCTTCGCTGCCCACTGCGCTCCGCGGCCCGATAGAAATTGCGCCATTCGTCGATGCCGGAGTGTCCTGGAGCCGCCGTTCCGACCGCAGCCGCACCACACTTGCCGGCGTCGGAGCCGCGCTGCGCTGGCAGCCAAACCCCTATGTGTCGCTGGGCCTAACCTATGCTTACCCGTTGCGGACGTTGGAGCGGCCTTTAGGGGAAAGCGACCTGACCGATGAAGCATTCTACTTTACCTTCACCCTCACCTATCCTTGAGCCGACGATGCCCCATTGCCCGGCCAATCGTTTTTTCGTGTTTTGCCTGATCGCTCTGCTCGGCCTGCTATCGCCAGCTGCAAACGCCGGCAGCGCCCTCGATAACCTCCTTGCCGAAGCCGACGCCGCGGTTCAGGCAGGCGGCGCGCCTTCGCAGGTGACGGAAGCATTGGTCCGCCGGGCCGAGGCGCGACGGCTGACCGGCAAGCTGACGCTTAGCCTGGACGATCTTGCCCGTGCCCTCACATTCGCGCCCAGCGATCCCGAACGCGCTTATGTTCTGGTCGCCTATGGCGCCGCCCTGGCCCAAGCCGGCCGGAAATCTGCCGCGATGGCGGCGATGACCGAGGCCACCAATCTATCCACCCAACACCCCAACCCCGCGATCGAGGCCATCGCCGCCGCCACCCTGGCGGCTCTCAGCAAACCGCCAGGCGTCAATCCTTTGTTCGAAACCGAGCAACGCGCCGAGGCCAGCGGCTGGGCACAACGGGCGCTGGCGCACGCTGGCGCCACGCGGCGCGGCGATTTGCTGGCCATGGCGCACCTGGCCGCCGCGGAAGTCGGGTTCACCGCCCTGGGTGCGGAGGCGCGCCGGTCGGCAAGCATACATCTGCGCGCAGCCCTGGATGCACTTGCGCCCATGCCGCCAACCCTGGCCACCGGGCAACTGGCTTTGCAGGCCTCCCAACTGGCCGCCGCTGAGCATCAGACGCCGCTTGCCGCCGCAGCGTTGGCGATCGCCGGTCGGACTCCGGTTCCGCGGCTGGCGGCAGTGGTGTTGGAGCAGCAGGCCAGGCTCGCCGCTGCTGCTGGCAACCTCGGCCAGGCGCAGGCATTGGCTGCGCAGGCGTTGCGCACGGCACAGAATACCGGCGACGACGAATTGGCCTTTCGCACGGCGTGGCGCGCTGGACAGGTCGAAGGCGCGCCGGACGAAACCGACCAGTCGCTGCGGTATTACCGGCTGGCTTTCACCAGCCTGAAGCAGGCGCGGGGCGAAGCGGCGGGCATGGCCAGCACCAGCCAATCGCTGTACCACCGCAGCTATGGCAATTTCCACCATGCGTTCTTCGACGTGCTGATGGCGCGCCACGATGCGACCGGCAATCCCGCCTTTCTGCGTGAAGCCCGCGATGTCGTCGAAGATTTGAAAGCCGATGAGGTCGAAGACTATTTCCAGGAACGCTGCGTGCCCCGCAACGCCGCCGGCGTGGCCGCCGCGCAGGCCGGCGGCCGCGTCGCCGTGCTCTATCCCGTCGTTCTAGCGGACCTCATGGAACTTTTGGTGGAAATAGGCGAAACTCTGCTGCGCCGCACCGTGCCGCTGCCCAAACCTGCGCTGGAAAGCCTGGTGCGGGGATTTCGGCGCGACCTGGAAAACCCGCGCCGCGATTTCCGCCACCGCGGCAAGCAATTGTACGACGCAATGATCGCGCCGATCGCCGATGCGCTGGCGCAGGCCGGCACACGGACGATCGTCTATGCGCCGGACGCTGCGTTGCGCCTGGCGCCGCTCGCCACGCTCTGGGATGGAGAGCGCTTTTTGGTGGAAAGGTTCGCCGTCGCAACCGTGCTGGGACTGACGTTCGTTCCGGCGGAAAGCGCGGTCCCGGGCCAGTCCTTTGCGCTGGTCGCCGGCGCCCACGCGATTCCCGGCTATAACCCCCTGGCCGCCGGAGAGCGCGAATTGGCCGGGGTGGTGTCGCACCTGCAGGCCGACCGCCTGTTCCAGACAGAGTTCTCGCAATCGAAGTTTGCCGACGCGCTGCAAAATCAGCCGTATGACATCATTCATGTGGCCAGCCACGCCGAGGTCGGTCCCAACCCGGAAGACAATTTCATCGCCGCCATTGACGGCCCGATTGACATGAACCAGTTGGCGTTGTCGCTGCGCGCCCGCAGTCTGCTCAGTTCACGGCCTCTGGAGTTGCTGACGTTGAGCGCGTGCTCCACGGCCGGCGGCGATGACCTGGCGCCGCTTGGGCTGGCCGGGATCGCGTTCCGCGCCGGCGCCCGCAGCGTCGTCGCTTCGCTCTGGCCTGTGCGTGACCGCGCCACCGCCGACATGATGGAAGACCTGTACACGTCGCTCGCCAGCGGCAGCGCGCGCGGCGTCGCGCTGGCTCAGGCACAGGCCAAAATGATCCGGAACGGCGGCGCAGCGGCGGACCCATCGGTTTGGGGGGCGTTTCTGGCCATAGGAGATTGGCGCTGAGGGTGCTGGCCCGATCCATCCGGTCCAGGCTCTGGACGCGCTCCGCCCTGATAGCGGCGCTGATCGGCATGACGGCGACCCTGGCGGTCGCCTATCTGCCGGAACTGCGGTTGCTCGAAAAGAACGCCGGCGATGCGATCGAGCGGATTGCATCGCCGAAAACCGAAACGGACGGGCGCATCGTTCTAATCGCGCTGGATGAAGCGGCGCTGGAAGGCTTGCCTTACCGCGAACCGGTCGATCGCGGCGTGCTCGCCCGCCTGGTAACAACCTTGGTTGGCAAAAATGCCGCCGTTATCGGTCTGGACGTGCTGCTCGACAGCCACACCGAGCCGGACAAGGACGAAGCCCTGCGGCAGGCCTTTGCCAATGCCGGCAATACCAAGATCGTCACGGCGTTCGCGCCGTTACCTGTCTTAGGCTAGGGCGCAACGGATGCCGTCGCAAGCGCCCGCGAGCGAGCGCTCGCGGGGTTCAGGCAAAATACCATCCCAGGCGACATCCAGATCCTGGTGGACAACGACAACAGCGTTTCCCGCTGGGTGCCCTTCGGCCGAAAGGCGGACAGCTTCGCATCTGCGATTGCCGCCGCCGCCGGGGGTGAAGCCAGCGCGGCGCCGCAGCGGCTGGTCTACCGATTGCCGGTCAACATTCCCCAAACTACGGTATCGTCCTGCGCAAGCTCTGAGCCCAAACGGTTTCCATGCTTCAGCGGCCGCATGCTGCTGGATGTCGGCCCGATGCTGCCGCAACAATGGTTCGCTAGCAAAGTCATCATCATCGGGGCCGACCTTCCCGGACGCGACCGGCACTATATCATCGGCAATTCCCTTCTCGGCCTGCAGGCCAGCGAGGTTCCCGGGTTCGAGCTACAGGCCCATGCGGTCGCGCAACTATTGAATAGCTGGACGGTCGTACGACCGACTTGGCATGCCTTGTTGGCGCTGGCGCTGGCCGCCGCGGCGGTTGGCGCATGGGTCTTGGGCTGGGAGATCGCGACGGGCTGGCGCATTGCGGCGGCGCTGGTGCTCGCGGCGCTCTATGCCGGCGGCGCCGGCCTTAGCCTGCACCTGGCTGAAATTCGCCTGCCCATCGCCG
>JAYPXD010000007.1:4887-17618 GCA_038135395.1 Alphaproteobacteria bacterium
ATGCTGGCGTTTGCCGTGTCTGCCGCCTGGAGCGGCTGGCGGCGCTGGCAGCAGCAGCGTGAGCGCAGCCAATGGTTACGCTATGCTTTCAGCCGCTACGTCTCGCCAGCGCTGGTCGATCGCCTCGCCACCCGCCCGGACCTATTGGCCCTGGGCGGCGAGCGGGTCGAAATCACCTGTATTTTCAACGACATCCAAGGCTTCACCAAGCTGAGCGAAGATATGCCGCCGGATACTTTGGTGGCGCTGCTGAACCGGTATCTGGCCGGCATGTCGGCGCTGTTCTTCGCCCATGGCGCAACGGTTGATAAGTTCGTCGGCGACGCGGTCGTCGGCTTCGTCGGTGCGCCGATCGCACAGCCTGATCACGCCGCCGTCGCGCTGAGGCTGGCGCGCGCGCTGGACCAATTCGCCGAAGACTTCCGCAGGCTGGCGTTAGCCGAGGGGATTCCGTTCGGCATCACGCGCATCGGCATCAACTCCGGCCCGGTCACCGTCGGCAATTTCGGCGGCGAGGATTTCTTCGACTACACCGCCATCGGCGACACGGTAAACACTGCCGCACGGTTGGAAGGCGCAAACAGCTTCTTCGGCACGCGGGTCTGCGCGTCGGAAGCGACGGTTGCAGCGGCGTCCGACCAAGCGTGCCGCCGCATCGGAATGGTAACGGTCAAAGGACGGGCCGAGCCCTTGACCCTGTACCAGGTCGTCGCGACGCACTCGCCGGAACTGGCGTACAAAGACTCTTACCACGCTGCGCTCGCGGCGCTTGCATCCGACCCTGCGGCCGCGCACGCTGCTTTCCGTGAACTTGCGGCGGCTTACCCGAACGACCCTTTGGTGCGCGACCACCTGCAACGCTGCGACCGGGGCCTGGCTTCGCCCGTCATCCGTCTGGAGGAGAAATCGCAATGATCCGCATCGTGCTTGCCATTTGCATCGGCCTTTGCACCACGGCCGTGCGCGCCCAGGACGTGTTCGTACAAAGCTCTACGACCGACGGCATTCGCATCGGGCAAACCATGGCATGCGATGCGCCGCTGGACTTGCCGGCCGGCGCGGTGGTGCGGCTGCTCAATGCCCAAGGCAGCGCCGTCGAACGCTGCGGTCCCTACAAGGGCCCTGCCATGCCGTGTCAGGGCGCATCGTCGGGCGCGTTGAAACGTCTGTTTTCCGTCGTAGGCCGCGACCAGTTCTTCAACAGCGTGGGCGCCGTCCGCGCCGGGCCCGCCGAAATCATTAGCACATGCTCGGCGGCCAGCAAGGCGCAGGCAGTGCTGGACATCGAAGCGGACAAGACTTACTGCGCCGCTGGAAACCGACCACCGCCCTGCCTTTACATCCGCCCGAATGCCGGACTTTCGCCCTTCGCTCTGTCTGCCAGCGACGGCGGCCTTGCCAAGGTACAGTTGGCGGAAGGGCAGACCGAGGTCGACTGGCCGGAAAGCCTGCCGTTCAAGTCGGGCGTTACCTATACGGTCGCCACCAGCGATGAGCCGCAGGTCAATGTATTCACCGTCGCCGCAATGCCGAAAGGAGCCGGCCAAAAATTGGTCATCGCGATGGCTGAGCAGGGTTGCGACCGGCAAGCCGCCCAGGCCCTGCTACAACTGCGCTGACCCCGCGAGCTTATCCTACCACGAGTCGATCATCGGCCGCCGCTTCTTGCCATCCGCCGGCGGGCGACGGATCGAGGCCAGCAGGTTCACCACCCATTTCCGCGTGTCGGCCGGGTCTATGACCTCGTCCAGGGAGAAGTTGGCGGTGCGGTTGATGGCCTTGCCGGACTCGTAAAGCTGGTTGACCAGCTTTTCGTAGAGCTGCCGCCGCTCCTCCGGGTCCTCGACCGCCTCCAGCTCCGCCCGGTAGCCGAGCTTGACCTGGCCTTCGATGCCCATCGGCGCGAACTCGCCGGTCGGCCAGGCGATGTAGAAATAGGGGAAGCGCAGGTTGCCGCCCGCCATGGCGCTCTGGCCGAGGCCATAGGCCTTCCGGGTGATCACCGTGAAATACGGCACCGAGAGGTTGGCGCTGGTCACGAACATGCGGGCTGCGTGGCGGACGAGCGCCGTCTTCTCGATCTCCGGCCCGACCATGATGCCGGGGGTGTCGCAGAGGTGGACGATGGGGATGTCGAAGGCGTCGCAGATCTGCATGAAACGCGCGCCCTTATCCGCGCCGTCGCTTTCGATGGCGCCGCCCAGGTGCTTAGGATCGTTGGCGATGACGCCGACGGCCCGGCCCTCGATCCGGACCAGGCAGGTGACGATGGTCTTGCCGAAATCCTTGCGCAATTCCAGCACGCTGCCCTCGTCGGCCAGCGTCTCGATCACGTCGCGGATTTCGTAAATGCGCAGCCGGTTCTCCGGCACGATGTGGCGCATGCGGCGCTGGTCCGGCGCTTTCCACTCTTTCAGTCGACCCTGGAAGTAGGAGAGATACTTCTTCGCGACCTGCACCGCCTCGGCCTCGTTCTCGACCAGCACGTCGATGACGCCGTTCTGCGACTGCACGTCCGAAGGCCCGATATCCTCCGGCGCAAACACGCCGAGGCCGCCGCCCTCCACCATGGCCGGGCCGCCCATTCCGATATTGGCGTCGCGTGTCGCGATCACCACGTCCGACGCGCCGACCAGCGAGGCGTTGCCGGCAAAGCAGCGCCCGGCGACGATGCAGACGATGGGCACGTGGCCCGAGAGCTTCATGAAGTGGTGGAAGGTGTCCATGCCGACGAAGCCGCCATAGTCGTCGTCGCCCGGCCGGCCGCCGCCGCCCTCGCCGAACAGGATGACCGGCATCTTGCCATCGTCGGCGATGTCGATGCCCTTGTCGGTCTTCCAGTGGTTGTGGACGCCCTGGGTGCCGGCGAACACGGTGTAGTCGTAGGCCAGCACCACCACACGCGAAGCCGGGTCGCCGAACTGGTCCTCGTTCACCTGGCCGACGCCGACGATGATGCCATCCGCCGGGCTGCGGGTGTAGAGATCCTCCAGCCCGCGCCGGCGCACCTGGGCAGCGACGACCATGGAGCCGTATTCGATGAAGGTCTCGGGGTTCACCATATCATAGACGTTTTCCCTGGCCGTGCGGTGGCCGGTCTTGCGCCGGCGTGCGACAGCCTGCGGGCGGTTCTCGTCATAAATCAGGGACTTGCGCTTTAGCACCTCGGCCAGGTCGGGGCGGATGTAATCGGGGTCGATCTCCTCCTCGACGATCTCCGCATCGCCGGCAGCGTCCGAGGGTTCGAGCGCGATCAACAACTGGTCCTCCCAGAGCGTGTCGCCGGGCTCGATATAAACGGCACGGACCACGCCGGCAGCGCCGGCCTTGACCTCGTGCTCCATCTTCATGGCTTCCATGATGACGAGTTGCTGGCCGCGCAGCACTGTCTCGCCTTCCGCCACGGCGACGGAGAGGATGGTGCCCTGCAATGGCGCCCGCACCGCAATCATACCTTCCGGCAGAGCTTCCTCCGCAGAGGTGCGGGCCGCCGCGCCCTGGCGGGCATCGGACTGGCCGAAGGCGAGGACGGCCAGCGGGTCCACCGCATCGACCTTGACGCCGGCACGGCCAGCGCGGGCCGGCGCGCTCGCGGCCTCCGTGGTTGGCGCGAAATACAGGTGCGGGTGGCGGGCATCCGCGCCTTGTACCAGGGCGGCGGCGTGCTCCTCGACATAGCCGGTGTGGGCCTTGCCTTCGGCGATGCCCGGATCGCGCAGCAGGTTTTGCAGGAAGGGCGCGTTGGTCGGCGCGCCGGCGATGTGGAACTCGCAAAGCGCACGGTAGCCCTTGGCCAGCACGTCCGACAGCTTCTGGCTGCTGGTGTGCACGATCAGCTTGGCCAGCAGCGAGTCATAGGCCGGGTTGGTGCGGTAGCCGACATAGCCATAGTGATCGACACGAATGCCGAGGCCCGACGGCGGCTCGAACGCGGTCAGCACGCCGCCGCCGGGGCGGGCCTCGCCGTCCGGCTGCATGGTCTCGGTGTTGACGCGAAGCTGCATGGCCATGCCGCGCGGGCTAGGCACCCGGTCGCGGGTCAGGCCGAGTTGGGCCAGGGTCTGGCCGCCGGCGATCTGGAGTTGGAGTTCGACCAGGTTCAGGCCGGTCACTTCCTCGGTGACGGTGTGTTCCACCTGGAGGCGCGGGTTCGCCTCGATGAAGAAGAACTCGCCGCTCTCGGCATCGACCAGGAACTCGATGGTGCCGAGGTTCTTGTACTGCGCCGCCTCCGCCAGCCGCATGGCGGCCTCCAGCAACCGGTCGCGCAGCACCGGCGCGAGGTCCGGGGCGGGCGCGATCTCCACGATCTTCTGCCGCCGCCGCTGCAGCGAGCAATCGCGCTCCCACAGGTGCGAAACGTCCTGGCCGTCGCCCACCACCTGCACCTCGATATGCCGGGCGCGGCGCACCAGCCGCTCGACGTAGAGGTCGCCGTTGCCAAAGCCGGAGAGAGCCTCCGACTGGCAGCGGGCGAAGGCTTCCTCCAGATCGGCTTCGGAGAGCACCGGCCGCATGCCACGGCCGCCGCCGCCGGCCACCGCCTTGACTATCACCGCGCCGCCGGCGCCGAGGCCTTTAATGAAGGCGCGGGCATCCGCCAGCGAGGTCGGCGCGGCGGTGCCCGGCAGGGTCGGCACGTCCTGCTCTGCGGCGAGGCGGCGGGCGGCGTGCTTATCACCGAAGAGTTCCAGCGATTCGGGCGAGGGGCCGACGAAGGTGATGCCTGCGGCGGCGCAGGCGCGGGCGAAGGCGGCGTTCTCCGAGAGAAAGCCATACCCTGGATGGATCGCCGTCGCGCCGGTTTCCCTGGCCGCCGCGAGGATCGCGTCGCCATCCAGATAGGCCGCAACGCCTCGGCCTGGCACTTGCACGAACGCGTCGGCCTTGCGGGTGTGCAGGCTGGCGGCGTCATCGGCGGGCGCGACCGCCACCGTCGGCAGGCCGAGTTCGGCGGCGGCGCGGAAAATGCGCACGGCGATCTCGCCGCGATTGGCGACGAGCAGTTTGCCTTGGATCATGGGAAGGGGCAGTCCTGGCTTGCGAAATAGGGTCAGACCGAAAGGCTACCGTCTCCACCGCTTCAGGGCCAGAGCCTCCGCGCGGCCTCAGCCGCCGCTACGCACCAACCGGCCCGGCAGCGCGCCCGTTGCCTCACCCAGTCGCCACACCGGCACACCCGCCACCAGGGTCGCGTCGATCCCGCGTGAGCCCTGCAGGATGCGCTTGCCGCCCGCCGGCAGGTCGTAGCGCACTTCCGGTCCGCGGAGCGCCAGCGCATCGTAGTCCAGCACATTGATATCCGCCCGCAGCCCCGGCAGGATCCGCCCCCGGTCGCGCAGCCCCATGGCGTCCGCATTGGCGGCCGTCAGCCGGCGCACCATCTCCGCCAGCCCGCGCTTCGGCCCGCGCGAACGGTCCCGCGTCCAATGGGTCAGCGTGTGCAGCATGTCGGTTGCATCGCACATGATGCCGACATGCGCGCCGCCATCGCCGAGGCCGATCAGCGTGTTTGGATGGCCGAGCATCTCGTAGACCGGCGCCATGTCGCCGCCGGCATAATTGGTCATCGGGTGATAGAGAATGCCGCGACCGTCGCCTTCCAGCATCAGGTCGTAGGCCAGTTCCGCCGGTGCGATCCCCTGCCGCCGCGCCACCGCGCCGATGCTGGTGCAGGGGTCCGGCTCGTACTGCGGCGGGTCGCCCAGCGGATAGAGGTTCTCCCAATCCTGCAAGCGCCGCACCTGCCGCCGGCTGCCGCCCGGCTCGGCGATCAAGCGGGCGCGCAAGGCCGGGTCGCGCAGCGCCGCCACCCGCTTCGGCATCGGCAGCGAGGCCACCGCGCCCCAGCTCTCGCAGCCAAGGAACGGGTTCTCCGACAGCTCAAACCCCAGCAACGTGCTGGTCGGGCGGCCACGGATCTGGCCGATGATCTCTGCCCCCGCCGCATTCGCTGCCGCCGTACGGGCTAGCAGATCGCGCCATTGCTCCGGATAGCGGTGGGTCTGCAGCAAGGTGAAGGTCACCGGCCGCCCTGACCTTTTCGCCAGCCGCTGCAACAAGCCGAACTCCGAGTCGATCGCCTCGCCATAGTCGCCGACAACCTGGATCCAGCCACGCCCGACCTGCGCCACCGCATCGGCGATCTCCGCCAGTTCCGCCTCTGCCGCACCATAAGACGGCACGGTCTCGCCCGCCGCAGTGCGGTGCTGCAACAGGCGCGAGGTGGAAAAGCCGAACGCACCGGTGCGCACGCCCTCTGCCGCGAGCCGCGCCATCTCGGCCCGGTCCTCCGCCGTCGCCTCTTCCCGGTTCGCGCCGCGCTCGCCCATGACGAAGACGCGCAGCGCCGCGTGCGGCACCTGGGTCGCCACATCGACGTCGAAGCGGCGGCCGGCGAGAAAATCGAGATAGTCGGGAAAGTTGGCCCAGGTCCAGGGCAAGCCCTCCTGCATCACCACTTCCGGAATGTCCTCGACGCCTTCCATCAACGCAATCAGCATGTCGTGGTGTTCCGGCCGGACGGGCGCAAAGCCGACGCCGCAATTGCCCATCAGCACCGTGGTGACGCCGTTGCAGGAGGACGGCAGGATTTGGTTCGCCCAGGTTGCCTGCGCGTCATAATGGGTATGGACGTCGACGAAGCCCGGCGTCACCAGCCGCCCTCGCGCATCGATCTCCTCCCGCCCGCTGGCTCTGACGGCGCCGACCGCAGTGATCCGGCCGCCGGAGACGGCCACGTCCGCCTGGCGCAACGGCCCGCCCGAGCCATCGGCGACGGTTCCGCCACGGATCACCATATCCGGTCGCTCGCTCATAGGTTCAGGCTCCAGCCATCGCACGGGAAAGGGTCGCGCCATGCTAGAGCCTCGCCCAAACGAGCGCCAGCTTGGCGGAACGTCCCAAGCCTGACGCCCGCGCCTGCCCCAGCCCGGGCCCGGCCGGTTTTCATCCGACCCAATACCCCGACCTTTCAGCGGCGACTTATCATTCCACCCGGCGAAATGATAAGGTTTGGTCAGAAATGCGAAGGTTTGTTAAGGTGCTTCCGACCAGCGCAGACCGCTAACAAATGACCTGATTCCCCAAGGACTTCCCACCCATGCAATTCGGCCTGATGACCCGCGGCCAGTTTCACGCCGGCGACAATATGCAAGTGCGCTTTCAGGAGCTGATGGAGCAGGCGCGGCTCGCCGACAAGCTGGGCTTTGCCTCGCTGACCAAGGGCAGCCATTACTCGGCCCATCCGTACCAGGATTTCCAGCAACTGCCTTACCTGGCCCGCGTCTCTGCCGAAGCGCCGAACCTTCGCATCAACGCCGGCATCGTGCTGGTGCCCCTGCACAAGCCGCAGGACCTGGCCGAGCAGTTGGCGACCCTCGATGTCATGACCAACGGCAAGCTGATCTTCGGCGCCGGCCTCGGCTACCGCGAAGTCGAATTCAAGGCCTTCGGCATGACGGCCCGGCAAAAGGTCCGCCGCTTCGAAGAAGGCGTCGAGGCGATCAAGCGGCTCTGGACCGAAGAAACCGTCGACATGGTCGGCAGCCATTTCGAACTGGCAGGCGCGTCCTGCCCGCTGAAGCCGATCCAAAAGCCCTTCCCGCCGATCTGGATCGGCGCCAACGCCGACAAAGCCATTGAGCGCGCCGCGAAAATCGGCACGTGCTGGTACATCAACCCGCACAACACGATTTCCACGATCAAGCGCCAGCTCGACGTCTACAAGGCCGCGCTCGACAAGCTGGGCAAGCCGTTCCCGGACGAATTGCCGATCCGGCGCGAGGTGTTCGTCGCCGAAACACGGGAAAAAGCGCTGGAGATCTGCCGCCCCTATCTGGCCGACAAGTACAAGACCTATCATGCCTGGGGCCAATCCAAGGCCATGCCGGAGGGCGACAACAACCTGGGCCAGGAATTGGACGAATTGCTGAAGGACCGCTTCCTGATCGGGTCTGCCGAGGAAGTGGCCGAGCGGCTGACCGTTCTGGCGCAGGAGACCGGCGTCAACCATGTGGTGATGAGCGTGCAATGGCCGGGCATGCCGCAGGGCCTGGTTTTGGACACCATGCACCGCCTGTCGGCCGATGTGTTCCCGAAGGTCCGCGCCGCCCTCGCCTGAACCCATAGGCCCGACAATGCCCAGCACCGGCCGCTATGCCCTATACTTCGCTCCAGCCGAGGATACGCCGATCTGGCGTTTTGGCATCCGTTGGCTGGGCCGAGACCCGGTCAGCGGCGCGGCCCTGCCTCAACCCGCGGTGCCGGGACTCTCCGCCGCTACTGTGGCTGCCGCCACGGAATCGCCGCGCGGCTATGGCTTCCACGCGACTTTGAAGCCACCGTTCCACCTCGCGGACGGATATGAGCGGGACGACCTGCTGGCCGCCGCCCGGGCGTTCGCCGCAGCAAGGCAGGCGTTCGCCGCCCCGCCGGTCAGCCTGCAACGCATCGGCCGGTTCCAGGCCTTCGCCCTGACCGCGCCCAGCCCCGATATGGACAGTTTGGCCGCCGATTGCGTCCAGGCATTCGACGGGTTCCGCGCGCCGCCGTCCGAGGCCGAACTCGCCAAACGCCGCGAACGCGGCCTGACCGAACGGCAGGAGCGCTATTTGCAGCAATGGGGTTACCCCTATGTCATGGAGGAATTCCGCTTCCACATGACCATGCTCGGCTCCAGCCGCGACGAGACCTTGCACGCCGCCGTCACCGCTTTTCTCGCGCCGCAGACGGCACGGTTTGCGCTTGAAACGCTGCCGGTCGATGCCATCTGTCTTTATCATCAGGACACCCGCATCGCGCCGTTCCGGTTGGTCGAGCGGCTATCCTTTCAGGCCGCCTAGCGAGGCCCGCCACCATGCCTGCGCCGAACCGATCCCCCTTTTTCCTCGATGTCGCGTTGTATCCGCATCGCTCGCTGCCGCCGCAAGGGTTCCTGATCCTTATGGCCGCCTTCGGGCTCGCCAGTTTCATCACGGGACTGATTTTCGCCAGCATGGGCGCCTGGCCGGTGCTAGGATTTTTCGGGCTGGACGTCGCGCTGTTCTATTGGGCCTTCCGTCTTTCGTACCGTAGCGGTCGCCTGTGCGAGGTGGTGCGGGTGACCCGGCACCAACTGACGGTGCAGCGCATTCAGCCCGACGGGCGCAACAAGACCTGGAGCTTTGAGCCAGCCTGGGCCCGCGTCGACCTGGAACGGCAGGAAGAGCATGACTGCCGCCTGGTCCTGGCCAGCGGCGAACGGCGGCTGGCCATCGGCGCTTTCCTGCCGCCGGAAGAACGGGTGGAATTTGCAGCCACGCTGCGCGCCGCTCTCCGCGTCGCCACAACCTACGCTTGACCAGCAACGCCCGAAATGGAGCCTGCCGTACTGCGCGTACGACCGATTCTGAGTCACGCCGATTCTCTGACGCGAATTGCGGACCGAATGAATGCCCGAAAACTTTGTGCTGGCACTATCCGGCGATTTTGGTTATCCGGAGAAATTGAACCGTATTCTGAAAACACTTGTGCGCTGTTTGCCTTATCCACGCAGCGAATTCACCGACTTTGCCCTTGACGCTATGGCGCAAAGGTTTGCAAAAGAGCGGCCAACCAAATCCCACTGGAACTGAATGCCCCCGTCACTCGGCAGGAGGACAGGCCTTGCAGGCCACTGATATCACTGACCCGAACTACTTTCACAAAGTCGTCGATTGCCAATGGGCCTGCCCGGCGCATACGCCCGTTCCGGAATACATCCGCCTGATTGCGCATGGCCGGTTCTCTGACGCCTATATGATCAACTGGAAGTCCAACGTCTTCCCCGGCATCCTGGGCCGCACCTGCGACCGCCCGTGCGAGCCGGCTTGCCGGCGTGGCCGGGTGGAAGACGAAGACCTCTCCGGCAGCCGCAAGGAACCGGTGGCGATTTGCCGCCTGAAGCGCGTCGCAGCCGACTATAAGGACGACGTCAACCATCGCATGCCGCGCGCACCGGAAGTTACCAACGGCCGCAAAATCGCCTGCCTCGGCGCTGGCCCTGCATCGTTGACTGTTGCACGCGATTTGGCCGTGCTCGGGTACGAAATTACCCTGTTCGACCAGGACCCGCAGCTGGGCGGCATGATGCGGACGCAGATTCCGCACTTCCGCCTGCCGGTTGAAGTCATCGACGAAGAGATGGCCTACATCACCGACATCGGCAACATCAACTTCGTCCACAAGCGCATTGAATCCCTGAAGGATGTTCTGGCCGAAGGCTGGGACGCCGTGTTCGTTGGCACTGGCGCGCCGCGTGGCCGCGATCTGGATATTCCCGGCCGCAAGGAAGCGACCCCGAACTTCCATATCGGCATCGAGTGGCTGTCGTCGGTCTCGTTCGGCCATGTCACCAGCGTCGGCAAGCGCGTCATCGTTCTGGGCGGCGGCAACACCGCCATGGATTGCTGCCGCACCGCCCGTCGCCTGGGCGGCGAAAGCGTCAAGGTCATCGTCCGTTCCGGCTTCGAGGAGATGAAGGCGTCTCCGTGGGAGAAAGAAGACGCAATGGGTGAGGACATTCCGATCCTCAACATGCTGGTGCCGAAGGCGTTCGTGCTGGAGGCCGGCAAGCTGGTCGGCATGACCTTCGAAAAAGTCGAAGCCAAGTACGACGACAACGGCCGCCGCCGGCTGGTGCCGACGGGCGAGCCCGATGAATTCCACGAGTGCGACGACGTGCTCTGCGCCATCGGCCAAGAAAACGCCTTCCCCTGGATCGAACGCGACATCGGCCTGGATTGGGACGAGCGTTGGGATATGCCGAAGGTTGATCGCGTGACCTTCCAGTCCAGCCACCCAAAGGTGTTCTTCGGCGGCGACGCGGCCTTCGGTCCGGAAAACATCATCTGGGCCGCCTCGCACGGTCATGACGCCGCTATCAGCATCCACAAGATGCTGGAGGGCGAAGACATCACCGACCGTCCGGCCCCGCTTCAGGACGTGGTCAGCCAGAAGATGGGCATCCACGAATGGAGCTACGATAACGACATCGCCATCGACCCGCGCTTCAAGGTTCCGCACCTGGAAAAAGCCAAGGCTTTGTCGGACATCAATGCCGAAGTCGAGCTTGGCTTTGACGTGGCGCTTGCCTGGAAGGAAGCGCAGCGCTGCCTGAACTGCGACGTGCAGACGGTATTTTCCACCAGCCTGTGCATCGAATGCGACGCCTGCGTCGACATCTGCCCGATGGACTGCATCTCGTTCGTACAGAACGGCGAAGAGGACGATCTCCGCGGTCGCCTGATGGCGCCGGCTCTGAACAAAGAGCAGGACATCTACGTGTCGGACATCCTGCCGACCGAACGGGTGATGGTAAAAGACGAAGACGTGTGCCTGCACTGCGGTCTTTGCGCCGAACGTTGCCCGACCGGCGCCTGGGACATGCGCAAGTACTTTATTGAAATGACTCATGCGGGCAACGCCTGCCGGGGGTTGTGATGCCTGAAGCGATTGCCTCAATCAACGAGTTCGTTGTCAAGTTCGCCAACGTCAACGGCTCTGGCTCGGCCAGTGCCAACGAACTGTTTGCGCGTTCGATCCTGCGCATGGGCGTGCCCGTCAGCCCGCGCAACATCTTCCCCTCGAACATCCAGGGCCTGCCGACCTGGTATGAGGTGCGGGTGAGTGAGAAGGGCTATCTGGGCCGGCGCGGCGGCACCGACATGCTGGTCGCGATGAACCCGCAGACCTGGAAGCAGGACGTAGCGGAACTGTCGCCCGGCGGCTACCTGTTCTACGACTCCACCCGCCCGATGCCGCGCAGTATGTTCCGCGAAGACGTAAACATCATCGGCGTGCCGCTGACCGCGATCTGCAACGCGACCTATACGGACGCCCGCCAGCGCCAGTTGTTCAAGAACATCATCTATATCGGCGCCCTTTCCATTCTGCTGGATATCGACCCGGCCGTGATCGAGCGGCTGTTCGGCGAGCAATACAAGGGCAAGGAAGCCCTGATCGGCGCCAACAAGAAGGCGCTGCAACTGGGCCGCGACTGGGCGACCCAGAATCTTGATCCCAATTTGTGCAAGCTGAAGGTCCGTGCCGCCGATAATGTCGGCGACCGTATCTTCATGGAAGGCAACGCAGCCGCCGCGCTGGGCTGCGTCTATGGCGGCGCAACCGTCTGCGCCTGGTACCCGATCACGCCGTCTTCCTCGATGGCTGAAGCGTTCCAGTCGTACTGCAAACGCTACCGCCATGACAAAGAAACCGGCGAGGCCAAATACGCCATCGTCCAGGCGGAGGATGAGTTGGCCTCGATCGGCATGGTCATCGGCGCCGGCTGGAATGGCGCGCGCGCCTTCACCTCCACCTCCGGCCCCGGCATCAGCCTGATGACAGAATTCATCGGCCTGGCCTATTTCGCCGAAGTCCCCGCGGTGATCGTCAACGTGCAGCGCGGCGGCCCGTCCACCGGCATGCCGACGCGGACCCAGCAGGCCGACCTGCTGTCGTGCGCCTATGCCTCGAACGGCGACACCAAGCACATCCTGCTGTTCCCGGAAGACCCACGCGAATGCTTCAGCATGTCTGCCGATGCGCTGGACCTGGCGGAACGGTTACAGACCCCGATTTTCGTCATGACCGATCTCGACATCGGCATGAACCAACGGCTGTGCAAGCCGCTGGAATGGGATGATTCCCGCCGCTATGACCGCGGCAAGGTGATGACCGCCGCCGAATTGGAAGCCGGCAAGGATTTCGGG
>JAYPXD010000007.1:17628-28645 GCA_038135395.1 Alphaproteobacteria bacterium
ACCTGGATGTGGATGGCGACGGCATCCCGTTCCGAACCTATCCCGGCACGCACCAAAAGCGCGGCGCGTATTTCACCCGTGGCACGACCAAAGACCGCTATGCCCGCTATTCCGAGGATGGCAACGTCTACGTCGACAATATGGAGCGGTTGGAGCGCAAGTTCGACACGGCCAAGTCGCTGGTGCCGCAACCGATCCGCCGCGACGCCAGCCAAACCACCAAATTGGGCGTGCTGTATTTCGGCTCCACCAGCCCGGCGATGGACGAAGCGCTGGACCTGCTGAGCGAGGACGGCAAGCATGTCAACGCGATGCGGCTGCGCGCCTTCCCCTTCCCCGAGTCGGTGCGCAACTTCATCCTAGAGCATGACATGGTGTTCCTGGTGGAACAGAACCGTGACGGCCAGATGCGCACGATGATGATCAGCGAACTGGAAATGGATCCCGCTCGGATTATCCCCGTGCTGCACTATGACGGCACGCCGATCACCGGCCAGTTCATCGCGGGCGCGATTGGCGCCAAGATCGAAGAGTTGAAAGTCGTTTCCCTCGAGAGGGCGGTATCATGACCTATATTGCCAAGCCGAAGCTGCATCATCCGTCGCTGCCGAAGAACGATGTCGGCTATACGCGCCGCGACTATGACGGCGCGATCTCGACGCTCTGCGCCGGGTGCGGCCACGATTCGATCAGCGCCGCGATTGTTCAGGCGTGCTTCGAGCTGTCGATCGAACCACACCGCGTCGCCAAACTGTCGGGCATCGGGTGCTCGTCAAAGGCGCCAACCTATTTCCTAGGCAACAGCCACGGCTTCAACACCGTGCATGGCCGCATGCCCAGCGTGCTGACCGGCGCCAACCTGGCCAACCGCGACCTGATCTACATGGGCGTCTCCGGCGACGGCGACAGCGCCTCCATCGGCCTCGGCCAATTCGCCCACCTGATGCGCCGCGGCGTTAACATGACCTATATCGTCATGAACAACGGCGTCTACGGCCTGACCAAGGGCCAGTTCTCGGCGACCGCGGACAAGGGCTCGGTGGCGAAAAAGGGCGCGGTCAACCGCGACGCCGGCATCGACCTGGCGTCGATGGCGATCATCATGGGCGCAACCTTTGTTGCCCGCTCGTTCTCCGGCGACAAGACCCAGCTGGTGCCGCTGATCAAGGCTGCCATCAGCCATCCGGGCGCGGCGATCCTGGACGTGGTGAGCCCCTGCGTGGCCTTCAACAACCATGCCGGCTCGACCAAAAGCTATGATTTCGTGCGCGACCACAACGAGGCCGTCAACCGGCTGGACTTCATCACTGGCAGCGCGCCGCTGACGGCGGATTATGCGCCGGGCGAAACGGTGGACGTGCCTCAGGCAGGGTCTACCCTGCGCCTGCGCAAGATCACGCCGGACTACGACCCGGCGGACAAGGCCGGCGCGCTGGCTTTTATCGAGCAGAAGAACCACGCCGGCGAAGTGGCGACGGGCCTGTTATACCTGGACCCGCTGCCCAAGGACCTGCACGCCAACATGAACACCACCAAGCGCCCGCTGAACACGCTGGGCGAGGCCGATCTCTGCCCCGGCAGTTCCGTGCTCGACCGGATCAACGCCGCGCTGCGCTAGCAGAACGGCAGACCCGTTCGGACGTGCGGGTACATGCGAAGGTTCGGATCACCGCCGCGTTGGCTATCGCGGCGGTGATTTGCTTTAAGGACGGGCGCGCTGCCGATGACCTCCGCTGACGCCTCTACCGACCGCCGCCTTCGCCGCATGGCGTTGCCGATCATTGTCTCAAACGCCACGGTGCCCCTGCTCGGCGCTGTCGATACGGCTGTCGTCGGTCACCTGCCGGACCCCGCCTATATCGGCGGCGTCGCGCTGGCCACGGTCATTTTCAACTATGTGCATGCGAGCCTGAACTTCCTGCGCATGGGCACGACGGGCCCCACAGCCCAGGCCGTCGGCGCCGGCAAAGGCTTGCACGACGGGCCGGGCTGGGGCGAAGTCCGCAACATCCTGAGCCGGGCCATGTTGCTGGCGGGCCTGCTGGGTCTGGCGGTCATCATCGGGCAGACCGTCATCGTCAACGTCGGCCTCTGGGCGCTCAATGGCAGCGCGGCGGTGGAGGCGCAGACGGCCAATTACCTCGCCATCCGCCTTTGGAGCGCACCGGCATCGCTGGCCATGTTCGTCGCCATCGGTTGGCTCTATGGCCTGGAGGACGGGCGGACGCCGCTCTACCTGCAACTGTTCGCCAATGGCCTTAACATCGCCCTGGATTTCCTGTTTGTCTGGGGTTTTGGCTGGGGCGTCGAGGGCGTCGCCGCCGCCACGGTCATCGCCGAATACCTGGCGATTGGGCTGGCCTTCGTCCTGATCCGGCGGCGGCTGGCCGGACTGCCCCAGGGCCAGGGCCGCACCCGGGTGCTGGACTGGGGTCGTATCCGGCGGATGATGGCGGTCAACCGGGATATCTTTCTGCGCACGCTGACGCTGATCACCGGCCTTGCGATTTTCATGAACCTCAGCGCCACGCAGGGGGACGTCGCCCTGGCCGCGAACCAGGTGCTGTACCAGATGGTGATGATCGGCACCTATGCCCTGGACGGTTTTGCCCACGCGGGCGAGGCGCTGGTTGGCGAGGCGTATGGAGCCCGCGACCGCAACCGGGTGCGGGAGGCGACGTTTGGGGCATTGCGTTGGTCCGTTGGCATCGCAATCGGGCTGGCGGCGCTGTGGGCGGGATTCGGCTGGTTTGGCATCTCCTTGCTGACCGGCATTCCCGCGGTTCAGGAGCGCGCGCTGGAGTATCTGCCATATGCAGTGGCCTTTCCGCTGGTGTCATTCGTCGCCTTCGTGCTGGACGGCGTCTTCCTAGGCGCGACACAGAACCGGCTGATGCGGCATGCTATGATGATGAGTCTGGCGCTCTATTTGCTGGCGCTGTGGCTGGTCAAGGACTGGGGCGGCAATGATGGGCTGTGGCTGTGCGTGCTGTTTTTCTTTTCGCTGCGCGGCGCGACGCTCTGGTTGTTCTGGCCAAGATTGCTGCGCGGGATAACGGCGCATTAGAGCCAGTTGCCGCCGGCGGCAAACCGCGCCACGATAGCACTACCGATTTCGGCAAACATCCGGAGGACCCCTCATGGCAGACTACCAATACCTAAAAGTCGAACGCGAAGGCCCGCTGACCATCGTCACCATCAGCCGGCCCGAAGTATACAACGCCCTGCATCCGCCAGCCCATTGGGAGTTCGACAAGGTCTTCAACCAGTTCCGTGACGACCCTGACCAATGGATCGCTATCGTCACCGGTGCCGGCGACAAGGCCTTTTCCGCCGGCAATGACCTGAAATACCAGGCCGCTGGAGTCGGGCCGCGCAACCGCCCAGATTCCGGCTTTGCCGGCATCTCCAACCGCTACGACTTGACCAAGCCGGTCATCGCAGCGGTCAATGGCTGGGCCATGGGCGGCGGCTTCGAGACCGCGCTGGCCTGCGACCTGATCATCGCCGCTGAGAACGCCACTTTCGCCCTGCCGGAGCCGCGGGTCGGCCTGGCTGCCGGCGCTGGCGGCATTCACCGCCTGCCCCGCCATATTCCGTTTAAGCAGGCCATGGGCATGATCCTGACCGGCCGCCGCGTCAGCGCCGCCGAGGGCAAGGAATTGGGCTTCGTCAATGAAGTGGTGCCGACAGGCCAAGCGCTGGAGGGCGCGAAACGATGGGCCGCGACCATCCTGGAATGCTCGCCGATGTCGATCCGCGCATCCAAGCAAGGCGTTTATATGGGCCTGGACGAGACAAGCGTAGCAAACGCTATCCGCAACCAGCACGTCTATCCCGCCTACAAAGCCATGGGCGAGTCGGAAGACTATATCGAAGGGCCGAAAGCATTCTCCGAGAAACGTCCACCGAACTGGAAAGGCCGGTAACGCTCCCGCGCCGGCATCGGCCTGCCGAGAGCATCGCCCGATCAAATTGAATCGCCAAGGCGGTCAATTTGATCGGGGTAAGATGCTCTCATAATAAGATTTAAAGCAGATTCACCCGATCCAATCGGATCGGGATCTGCTCTAGCCGATGATCGCGTGCGGCACGAAACGGGACGTGTCGCGCGTGATTGGGGTGGCGTCTTCGCGGATGCCCAGGCCAACCGGTTCGCCCCGCACCACCCAGGACCCGACCACCGTGTAATTGCCATCCATGTTGGGCAACGGGTGTAGCGCCTGGAGAATATAGCCCTCAGCCCCATAAGGGCCATCGACCGCGTAGCGCTGTCCGGCCGGACCGATCCATTCGACATTGCTGCCCTCGCGGCTGAACAGCGGCTTGCGCACATAGCCCCCGGTCAGAGCCGCCGCCGCCGGATCACCGTCGAAATAAGCCGGCAACAGATTGGGATGGCCCGGAAACATCTGCCACAGCAGCGGCAACAAGCCTTTGTTCGACAACAATGCTTTCCAGGGCGGCTCCAGCCAACGCACGCCGGCTTTAACCACGTGCTGGCCGAACCGGTCAACGAACACCTGTTCCCATGGATACAGCTTGAACAAGGCTTCGATGACGAAATCGCGCGCATCCGAAAACCGACCATGCGCATCGACGCCGATTTGCTCCAGCGCCACATAGTCGGTTGCAAGCCCGGCCTGCCGGGCGCAATCCTCCAGGTAGGCGACCGTCCCCCGGTCTTCGTCGTGCCCCTCTGCGGAAGAAAAATGCAGGTAGCAGCCTGGGTCGAACGCCGCAAATGCGTTGATCAGCGCCTCCTGGATGGCATTGTACTGGTCGGCATCGGACGGCACCCGGCCAAACACCCGCGCCTGTTCCAACCAGACCCACTGGAAGAACGCGCTCTCATAGAGCGATGTCGGCGTGTCGGCGTTGTACTCATACAGCTTGGCCGGGCCCTGGCCGGAATAGGCGAAATCCATGCGGCCATAGAGCGGCATGTCCCGGCGATGCCAGCTCTGCGCGATGAAATCCCAGAACGGTTCCGCGATCGCCAACCGACGCATCAAGCGTTCATCCCGGCAGGCGCGGTCCACCACCTCCAGGCACATGGCTTCGATCGCTGCGGTCGGCGCTTCGATGTCGTCCTCAATCTGCCGCAGCGTAAAGCGGTAATAGGCACGCTCGTCCCAATACGGTTCACCGCCGATCGTATGAAAATGAAACCCGAGCGCCGCAGCCTGTCCGCGCCAATCGGGCCGTTCCTGGGAGACGACGCGTAACATCAGCGCGCCAGCTCCCGCACGGCGGCGACCAGGGCAGGATCGTCCCATTCCGCCGGCCCGCTGTAACTGGCGGCGATTTTTCCGTCAGCGGTTATTACAAAAGTCTGCGGCAGCCCCCTCGCTTCCATCGACCGGGTAAATTCTCCCTTAGGGTCCAGGTAGGGGGCAAGCTTGTCCAACTGATGCTCTGCCAGGAAGGGCGCAACCTTGACCAGGCCTTCCCGGTCTGACGAAACGGCGACGACACGGATGCCGGTGTCGGCAAGCGCCGCCTGCAAGCGGTTCAAGGACGGCATTTCCCGGACGCAGGGGCTGCACCATGTCGCCCAAAGGTTCAGGACGACCCCATGCCCCTTGAAGTCGGCCAGGGTGACCGGCTGTCCCTGCGCATCGCCAAAAGCGACCGTGCTGGCCGCTTTCGGTGGCGTATGACGGTCGAGCGCAGCGCTCCAGTCCGGCACCTGGCGCACAACCTTGCCCACAGTGCCTGCACCGCCTGCGGCGACGCTTGCCCCCGGTCCCGCTTCCCCTTCGCCCGTCACCATGCCATACAGGGCAGCCGCGACACCGATCACTGCCACCAACAGTATTAGAGCAATCCACCGCATGTCTCAGTCTTCCTCCGATCAGAACGCCAATCCGCTATGGGGCGGCCGCTTTGCCGCTGGTCCCGCCGCGATCATGGCGGAGATCAACGTCTCCATAGGCTTCGACCAGCGGTTGGCGCCACAAGATATCGCCGGCTCGCGCGCTCACGCCGCCATGCTGTCTGATCAAGGGATTATCACACCGGAAGACAATGCGGCCATTCAACAGGGCTTGAACCAGGTCGAGGCCGAAATTGCCGGCGGCGCGTTTCCGTTCCGCCCGGAACTGGAAGACATCCACATGAACGTGGAAGCGCGCCTGCGCGAGTTGATCGGCGCGCCCGCCGGCCGGCTGCACACCGGCCGCAGCCGCAACGACCAGGTGGCGACCGACTTCCGCATGTGGGTACGGCAGGCCTGCGAGGAAGCGGACACGGCGCTGGCCGATCTGCAACGGGCCCTGGTCGACCAGGCGGACCGGGCGGCGGACATGGTCATGCCGGGCTTCACCCACCTGCAGAACGCCCAGCCCATCACCTTTGGCCACCACCTGATGGCCTATGTCGAGATGTTCGGGCGCGACCGCGGCCGCTTTGCCGACGCCGCGCACCGGATGAACGAATTGCCATTGGGCGCAGCCGCGCTGGCCGGCACGCCGTTTCCAATAGACCGGCGCGCGACCGCGCAGGCTTTGGGCTTCGACCGGCCGACCGCGAATTCGGTCGACAGCGTTTCGGCCCGGGATTTCGCCCTGGAATTCCTGTCGGCAACGGCGATCTGCGCCACGCACCTGTCGCGGCTGGCGGAAGAAATCGTGCTTTGGTGCTCGGAAGGATTCGGCTTCGTCAAACTGTCGGACGCGTTCACGACCGGCTCCAGCATCATGCCGCAAAAACGCAACCCGGACGCGGCGGAACTGACCCGCGCGAAGTCCGGCCGGATGATCGGCTCGCTCACCAGCCTGCTGATCACCATGAAAGGCCTGCCGCTCGCCTATTCCAAAGATATGCAGGAAGACAAGGAGCCGACGTTCGAAGCCGCAGACGCCCTCATGCTCTGCCTGGCCGCCAGCGCCGGCATGGTGCGCGATTTCGCGCCGCAGCCGCAGGCGATGCGGGCTGCCGCGGCGCGCGGCCACATCACCGCCACCGATCTTGCGGATTGGCTGGTGCGCGAATTAGGGCTGCCGTTCCGCGATGCGCACCACGTCACCGGCACGTTGGTGGCAGAGGCAGATCGGCAGAGCACTTCGCTTGCCGGGCTCAGCCTGGAAACGATGCGCGCCGTGCATGACGGCATTCACGCCGGCGTCTATGATGTTCTGACGCTCGAAGCATCCGTTGCGAGCCGTACCAGCGAAGGCGGCACGGCGCCTGTTCGGGTGCGGGAAGCGATTGCGGAAGCCCGGCTGCGGTTTGGATTGAACGATGCAGGATAAAATTTTCGAGATGGGCCGTCTTGTCATCATGCTGCTGGTACTGACCGTACTGGCCTTTGCTGTTACCGCGTGCGGCAAGAAGGGCGACCTGAAGCAGCCGGACGGCACGAAAGCCACCTATCCGCGAACCTATCCGACCAAGTGACCGGCCTCCACGCCGCGCCTCAGCCGGCCCATGGCGAATATGGCAGGTTCAGACTGTCCGCGACCGCCCGGTAGGTCAACGCGCCTTTGTGGATGTTAAGGCCGCGCGCCAGGTGCGGATTATCGGCCATGGCCTTGGCATAGCCTTTATCGGCCAACGTCAGCACAAACGGCAATGTTGCGTTGTTCAGCGCCAGGGTTGAGGTGCGGGCCACCGCGCCCGGCATGTTCGTCACGCAATAATGGGTGACGCCATGCAGCGCATATGTCGGCGCGCTGTGGCTGGTCGGCCGGGAGGTGGCAAAGCAACCGCCCTGATCGATGGCGATATCGACCATGACCGAGCCCGGCCGCATCTTTCGCACCATGTCCTCCGTCACCAGCTTTGGCGCAGCCGCGCCGGGAACCAATACAGCGCCGATCACCAAGTCGGCATGCGTCACCAATTCCTCGATCGCTTCAACCGTCGAATAGCGGGTGTTGAGCGACGGGCCGAATTGCAGGTCCAGGTCATAGAGCCGTTGCAGGTTCTTCTCGATCACCGTCACCCGCGCTTCCAGCCCCATGGCCATGCGCACGGCGTTGGTGCCGGAAACGCCGCCGCCGATCACCACCACATCCGCCGCCGGCACGCCCGGTACGCCGCCCAGCAGAATGCCGGCGCCGTCTTGCTCTTTCTCCAGATAGTGCGCGCCAACCTGCACGGACATGCGCCCGGCCACCTCGCTCATGGGTGAGAGCAATGGCAGGCCGCCGCGCGCGTCGGTCACGGTCTCGTAGGCTATCGCAACGCAACCGGAGGCAAGCAGCCCTTCAGTCTGTTCTTTGTCGGCGGCAAGATGCAGGTAGGTGAACAGGACCTGCCCCGGACGCAGCAAGGCAATTTCCGCGGCCAAGGGCTCCTTGACCTTCACCACCATGTCCGCCTCGCCAAACACCGACGCGGCATCCGGCGCGATCCGGGCGCCAACGGCGGTGTAAGCCCGGTCAGGAAAGCCGGACCCTTCGCCCGCGCCGGCTTGAACCACAACCTGATGGCCATGGTGGACCAATTCGCGGACGCTGCCCGGCACCAATCCGACACGGTATTCGTGGGTTTTGATTTCCTTGGGAACACCGACCAGCATCATGGCTCTCCGGGCAACAGGGATTACGACCTTTCAGATGTAAGACGCCTTTGCAAAAGAACAATCAGCAACAGGCCCGGGATTGCCGCAATTGCGGTGAACAGAAAGTACAGGGGCCAATCGACCTGTTCGGCGATAAAGCCGCCCGGCGCCGCCATAAAGGTACGCGCCACCGCCATAAACGACGACAGCAACGCATATTGCGTGGCGGTGTAGTTCCTGTTGCAGAGCGCCGCCAGAAAAGCCACGAACGCCGTGGTGCCCATTCCCCCTGTCAGGTTCTCGAAGGCGATGGTCGCGGCCAACGCCGTCACGTCATGTCCGACCAAGGCCAGGCCGCTGAAGGCCAGGTTCGACAGCAATTGCAGCAAGCCGCAAATCCACAACGCCCGGATCAGCCCGAGTTTCGCAATCATCAGCCCGCCGACGAAGGCTCCGACCAGGGTCGCGGCGAGGCCGAACAGTTTTACCACGCTGGCGACCTCCGTTTTGGAGAAGCCAAGATCCACATAGAGCGGGTTGGCCATGATGCCGACAGTAGCGTCGCCAAGCTTGTAAAGCAGGACGAACAACAGGAAGGTCACCCAGCCCGGCCGGGTCAGGAATTCGGCAAAAGGCTCGAACACCGCACGCTTCAGCCAAGCCAGCACCCGCTCAGCCGCAGAGCCAGCGGCAGGCGAAAGCGGCGTGCGCTCAGGCTCCGAAGCCAGCAGCGTCGCCAGCACGCCCAGGCTCATGCACCCCGCCATGACCATGTAGACCACGCTCCAGGGCGCGATGCTGGCGACATAGAGCGCACCGGCCCCCGAAACCAGCATGCCGACGCGATAGCCAAAGACGATGTTGGCAGCGCCCACACCCTGCTCTTCATCCGACAGGATCTCGACGCGATAGGCGTCGATGACGATGTCCTGGCTGGCGCTGGCAAAAGCGAGCGCCACAGCCCAAAATGCGGTCCAGCCTGGATCGACCGACGGCGCCGTCTGGCCAAGGCCGATCATGGTGGCGATCAGCGCAATTTGCGTCGCTAACAACCACCCGCGCCGCCGACCGAGCCAGGTCGTCAGCGGCGGCAGCGGCAGTTGATCCATCAGCGGCGACCACAGGAATTTCAGCGTGTAGGCCGTTCCGACCAGCGCAAACAGCCCGATCGCCGACTTCGAGACGCCCTCCTCCGCCAACCAGAAGGTGAGCGTGCCAAAGGTCAACGCCAACGGCAGGCCACTGGCAAAGCCCAAGGCCAGGATCAACAGGAGACGCGGCCGAAGATATACCGCAGCGGCAGAACGCCAGGACGAAAGCACGCTAGTTCAAGCCTACCGCAGCACCCAAGGTAGGACCAATCTCGTCGTTTACGACCAGGTCGGCATATTGGTCCAACTCCGTTGCCTCCCGGTTCAGTATCGCCAATTTGGCACCAACCCGCTTGGCAAGGATCGGAAAACCTGCGGCAGGATAAACCTGCAACGACGATCCTATGGCGATCATCAGGTCGCAGTTGTTGGTGGCGATCTCCGCCCGCCGCATCTCCGCCTCCGGCATCGATTGCCCAAACGAAATGGTTGCTGTCTTGACGTATTCAGAGCCACAGGATGAACATTCCGGCATGGTCTCGTCGCGGCCAAACGCTTCCAGGATCGGCGGAATTTCCATACGGGTCCCACAATCCAGGCATTTCGCGTAGGTCGAGTTGCCATGCAGCTCGATCACCTGCTCGGCCGGCACGCCGCTCGCCTGGTGCAGGCCATCGATATTCTGTGTAATCACCGCCGTGCAAAGGCCGCGGTTGACCAGCGCCGCAACCGCCAGGTGGCCTCGGTTCGGCTTGGCGACCGTCATGGTCTTATCGGTCTCAATCTTGCGCCGCCACGTCTCGCGCCGGGATTCGCGCGAAGCCATGAAGTCGTTGAACATGATTGGCTTGTATCGGGTCCAGATGCCACCCGGCGAACGGAAATCCGGAATCCCGCTTTCGGTAGAAATGCCGGCGCCGGTGAAAATGACGATCCGTTGGGCATCTCCGATCAGGGCGCGGAGTTGATCGACAGGCAACTGGCTCATGGGCGGGGCATTCCTTCGACTCGGCAGTGTGTCGGGATGTTACCGAACTTCGCGCGCAGCCGCAAAGAAACGCTGGCCAAGCGGCAATGGTTTCGGGATGCTGTGGCGCGACAAACCGATTTACCAGAGGACACTCCCAATGCAGTTCGGCGTTTCTGTTCCCCACCGTGGCCCCCTCGCCAACCCGCAGGCGATCCGCGCCATCGCGCGCAGTGCAGAGGACCTGGGCTATGGCGTGCTGACAATCTCGGATCACATCGTCGTGCCACGGTCTATTTCCTCAAAATACCCCTACAGCCCGGACGGCGGCTGGTCGGGAGGCCGAGACGGCGTGTGCTTCGAGCAATTGTCGCTATTGAACTACGTGGCCGGCGTGACCGAAAAGGCGCGGTTGCTGACGTCCATCATGGTGGTGCCGCACCGCGAGCC
>JAYPXD010000008.1:0-3767 GCA_038135395.1 Alphaproteobacteria bacterium
CGGCTGGGCCGCGTTCTCGCCGGTATCCGGCCGACCAGTGTACAAGGGCGTCGCGGAACATTCGATCTATATCGCCGCTGCCGCCCGGGGCCAGGGGGTCGGGCACCTACTGCTCACAACTTTTCTGGAGGATGCAGCCGCGGCAGGTTTCTGGATGATCGAAAGCCGCATCTTCCCGGAAAACCGCGCCAGTCTCGCATTGCATTTCGCCTGCGGTTTCCGCGTCGTCGGCCGGCGCAAGCGCATGGGGAAAATGCCGTACGGCCCAATGGCCGGCCAGTGGCGCGACTGCATCCTGGTCGAGTGGCGGCGCGACGACGACCCGGCGGACCTTTAGCGCGCTTACTCCGCCATCTCGCGGTTGGCGTATTCCAGAACGGCGCGCAACAGCACATCGCATCCGGCCGCCAGATGTTCCGGGGCCGAGTATTCGGCTTCGTTGTGGCTGATCCCATCCTTGCAGGGAACGAAGATCATCGCCGCCGGCGCAATCTTCGACACATGCACGGCGTCATGGCCCGCGCCGCTCATGATCTCGCGCGCCGGATGACCCGCAGCAATCGCACCATGGCTTACAGCCGCCACGCAACCAGCATCGAAATGCACCGGCGGCGAAAACCAGGTTTCCGTCACGTCGATCTTCATCGTCCCATCGCTGGCAAGCGCCGCCACCGCCGCGCGGAATTCCTGGTCCATCCTGTCCAGTTCGGCGACGGTCGGGTTGCGGATATCGACGGTAAAAAACACTTCGCCCGGAATCACGTTTGGCGATCCCGGCCGCACCTCCATCACGCCGACGGTGCAGCGCCCATCGAGGCCCCGCTTCTGCATGATGTCGTCCAAGGCGATGACCACGCGGGAAGCAGTCGTCAACGCGTCCCGCCGGTTGGCTGGCGGCGTCGTTCCGGCGTGAGACTCACGCCCTGTTACCGTCACCTCGTACCAGCGCATCGCCTGCACGCCAGTGACGATGCCGACACTCTTGTCCTCCGCCTCCAGGATCGGGCCCTGTTCGATGTGGCACTCGAAATAGGCGCCGATTTTGCGCCCGCCGATCGCCTGATCACCCTTGGCCCCGATCCGCTCCAACTCATCGCCGAACCGCGCGCCGTCGAGGTCGCGAATGTCCAGCGCCTTCGCCAGCTCCATCTGCCCGGCAAAGACAGCGCTGCCGACCATCGGCGGCGGGAAACGCCCGCCTTCCTCGTTGGTCCAGTTGACCACCTCCAACGGCGCTTCGGTCTCCATCCCCAAATCGTTCAGCGTCCGGACCACCTCCAGCCCGGCCAACACGCCGAAGACGCCGTCGAAGCGGCCGCCCGTCGGCTGCGTGTCCAGGTGCGAGCCCATCAGCACCGGCGGCAGGTTGTTGTTGCGGCCCGGCCGCCGCGCGAACATGTTGCCGATGCCGTCGACCGTCACCGTCAGGCCCGCCGCCTCGCACCAGGCGCGGAACAGGGCGCGGCCTTCGGCATCCTCGTCGGTCAGAGTCTGGCGGTTGTTGCCGCCGGCGACGCCCGGCCCGATCCGGGCCATGTCCATATGACTATCCCAGAGCCGTTCCGGGTTGATGCGCAGGTTGTCATTGCTGGCCATGGGCCTGATTCCTATCGGCGAGAGTGAGCGGCGACAATTTATAGAACGGACCAGGCCCCGTCACCCTATAGTCGCAAAAAATGGCCTGTGCGCGGCAACGCACAGGCCATTGTTCAGCGTCATGCGCCCGACATCAGCGCAGATCGAACCGGTCGGCGTTCATGACCTTGACCCAGGCGGCAACGAAATCGCGCACGAACTTCGCGGCGCTGTCGTCCTGAGCATAGACCTCGGCATAGGCGCCCAGCACCGAGTTGGACCCGAACACCAGGTCGGCCCGCGTCGCGGTCCATTTGACGGCGCCCGACCTACGGTCAACGACATTGTAGACATTCTGGCCCGCCGGCTCCCACCTGTTGCCCATGTCGCACAGGTTGACGAAGAAATCGGTCGTCAACTGCCCGGCACGGTCGGTAAAGACGCCGTGCTGCTGGCCGCCATGGTTGGCGCCCATAGCGCGCATGCCGCCGACCAGCACGGTCATCTCCGCCGCGGTCAGGCCCATCAGTTGAGCGCGATCCAGCAACAATTCTTCGGCAGTGACGGCATAGTCCTGCTTCACCCAGTTGCGGAAGCCATCGTGGATCGGCTCCAGCGGCGCAAAGCTGTCGGCATCGGTCTGCGCCGCGGTGGCGTCGCCGCGCCCAGCGGCAAACGGCACCGAGATTGCGTGACCGGCTGCGGCCGCTGCCTGCTCGACCCCGACATTGCCGGCCAGAACGATGACATCGGCGATGCTGGCCCCGGTCGCCGCAGCGATCGGCTCCAGCACGCCCAACACCCGGGCTAGCCGCGCCGGCTCGTTCCCGGCCCAGTCCTTTTGCGGCGCCAGGCGGATGCGCGCGCCATTGGCGCCGCCGCGCTTGTCCGAACCGCGGAACGTCCGGGCGCTATCCCAAGCCGTGCAGACCAGATCGGCCACCGAAAGGCCGCTTGCTGCGATTTTCCGCTTCACCAACTCGACATTGTAGCCGGTCGGCCCCGGCGGCACCGGGTCCTGCCAGATCAAGTCCTATTCCGGCACTTCCGGCCCAATATAGCGGACCTTCGGCCCCATATCCCGGTGGGTGAGCTTGAACCAGGCGCGCGCAAAGGCGTCGGCGAACAAGGCCGGGTCCTTGGCAAAGCGTTCGGTGATCTTGCGGTATTCCGGATCGACTTTCAGCGCCATGTCCGCATCGGTCATGACCGGCATAGCGCGGCGCGTCGGGTCTTCCGGGTTCGGCGGCATATCGGCCTCGGCAATCGAGACCGGCTTCCACTGGTTCGCGCCGGCCGGGCTCTTGGTCAGCTCCCAGTCGTGCTTTAGCAGCATTTCGAAGAAGCCCATGTCGAACTTGGTCGGGTTGGCAGTCCAGGCGCCCTCGACGCCGGAGGTGACCGTGTCGCGGCCAATGCCCCGCGGCCCGGAGTTGATCCAGCCGAGGCCCTGTTGCTCAATCGGCGCAGCCTCCGGGTCAGGGCCGACATTGGCGACGCTGCCGCCGCCGTGCGCCTTGCCGACCGTGTGCCCGCCGGCGGTCAGCGCCACCGTTTCCTCATCGTTCATCGCCATGCGGCTGAAGGTGACGCGCATGTCGTGCGCAGTTTTGAGCGGGTCCGGTTTGCCGTTGACGCCTTCGGGGTTCACGTAGATCAGGCCCATTTGCACCGCGGCCAGCGGATTTTCCAGCGTTTCGCGGTCCTCGCCGTCATAGCGGCTGGAGCCGAGCCAGTCTTTCTCCGCACCCCAATAGACGTCTTTCTCCGGCGCCCAGATGTCCTCGCGGCCATAGCTGAAACCGAAGGTCTTTAACCCCATGGTTTCATAAGCGACGTTGCCCGCCAGGATCATCAGATCGGCCCAGCTGATCTTGTTGCCGTACTTCTTCTTGATCGGCCACAGCAGCCGACGGGCTTTGTCCAGGTTGCCGTTGTCCGGCCAGGAATTCAGCGGCGCAAAGCGATGATTGCCCGCGCCTGCGCCGCCGCGGCCGTCCGCCGTGCGATAGGTGCCGGCGGAATGCCAGGCCATGCGGATCATCAGGCCGCCGTAGTGGCCATAGTCCGCCGGCCACCAACCCTGACTGTCGGTCATCAGCGCGGTCAGGTCGGCCTTCAGCGCCTTATAGTCCAGGGTCTTGACCGCCTCTCGGTAGTCGAAGCCGGGATCCATCGGATTCGACCGGGCA
>JAYPXD010000008.1:3867-23306 GCA_038135395.1 Alphaproteobacteria bacterium
GATTCGACCGGGCATCGTGCTGGTGCAGAATGTCCAGGTTCAGCGCATTCGGCCACCAATCCATTACCGAAGATCCGGTCGATGTGTTGGCGCCGTGAACAATCGGGCATTGGCCGGATGATGCGGGGGCGTGGTTCATGTCATTGACTCCTCTATCTGATTCCAACATTTCTGCCTCATTGGAGACATTTTATAGAATCATTATAAACTACATATGGGGATTATTCCCGAAATGTGAACCGGTAGGCGCCAAAAAAAGCCGCTCGCGGACTCCAAAGTTTTCACAGTCGGCACAAACCCCTCGCTGTCAGATCTTGAACTGCCGTCCCACCGAAACGACCTGGTCCGGCGGCAGGTTGTACGCGGTCGCGGCCCGCAGGGAATTGCGCCAGAGAAAAGCGAACAGGCCCTTCTTCAACAATGCGAAGGTCGAACCGCTTCCGGTCGGGGCCACCGTGTCGCTGCCAACGTAGAATGTCGAAGTATCGGGGTCGATCGTCAGCCCGAGCACCTCGCAGAAACGCAGGGCGACCGGCAAATTCGGCGACTGCATGAACCCATAATTCAGGACGACCCGATAGAACCCGGGCGCCAGTCCAACCCCGATTGCGCGGTCGGCGCTGGACACTCTCGGCACGTCCTCAATCCGAACCGTCACAAAAATCACCCGCTCGTGCAGGGCCGGCGCAAGGCGCAATTCCCGCAGCAGGATTTGCGGCGTGAAGTCCAGGGTTGCAGTCATGTAAATCGCCGTTCCCTCAAACCGGGTCGGCGGGTTCGCCTTGACCCGGTCGAAGAACGCATTCAGCGGCTCGCGGTCGCGCAGAGTGATCTGGCGCAATTTCGCCAAGCCGCTCCGCCAAATGGCCATGACAGAGAACACCAGCCCTGCAACCAGCACCGGATACCAGCCGCCATCGAAAAACTTGAACAGGTTCGCGCCTAGGAACGCCAGGTCAAAGGTCAGGAAACCGACGGCAAGTCCCCCAGCCAGATAAGGGCTCCAGCCAAAGCGCCGGGCAACGAAAAATGCGAGGCAAGTGGTGATGACCATGTCGGCAGCCACCGCCAGTCCATAGGCGGCCGCCAGGTTGTCGGATGTCCGGAACATCAACACCAGGGATATCGTCGCGACCATCAACGCCCAGTTTACGAACGGAATGTAGATCTGGCCGATGTGGTCCGGGTCGGTCTGGCGCACGACGATGGTCGGTAATTGCCCCAGTTGGATCGCCTGGCGGGTCAAGGAGAACACGCCCGAAATTACCGCTTGTGATGCAATAATCGTGGCGACCGTCGCCAGAAAGACCAGGGGATAGTGCGCCCAGTTTCCCCCCAGGCCGTAGAACGGATTGGCGCCTGCGGGCGGGTCCGACAGCACCAGCGCGCCTTGGCCGAAATAGTTCAGCAGCAGGCAAGGCAGCGCGACGACAAACCAGGCCAACCGGATCGGCTCGCGGCCGAAATGCCCCATATCGGCGTACAACGCTTCCGCACCGGTGACCGCCAGGAAAACGGTGCCGAGGATCAGGAACCCGGTCAGACCGTTGCCGAAAAGAAAAGCCAACCCATAGTGCGGGCTGAACGCGGCGAATATCCCCGGATATCGAGAGATCCCGCCGATTCCCAGCGCGCCCAGCACCAAAAACCACACCAGCATGACGGGGCCGAACAGCGCGCCGATCTTGGTGGTGCCGTGCCGTTGCAAGGCAAACAACACCAAAAGAGTGCCAACTGTGATGGGCGTCACCAGGTGATTGAAACTGGCGGACTCCACCTTCAGTCCTTCGACGGCGCTCAGCACCGAAATTGCGGGCGTAATCGTGCCATCGCCGAACAGCAGGGCGGCCCCGAACAATCCCAGGATCATCAGGATGTCGCGCCGTGACCCAGGGGCTGCATTCCACGGATTCAGCAGGGCGACCAGGGCGATGATCCCACCTTCGCCAAGGTTATCCGCTTTCATGATGACCAACAGATACTTGACCGACACGACCAGGATCAGCGCCCAGACGATCAGCGACAGCACGCCCAGCACATTGTCCGTCGTGACACCGATCTCCGTCGAACCGTTAAAGCACTGTTTCAACGCGTAAAGCGGGCTGGTGCCGATGTCGCCATAGACCACCCCCAACGCAGCAAGAGACAACGCCCCATCCGCCGCCGATTCGCATCGGCATCCGGCATCGCATCCAAGCGATCTTCACGCACCGCCAACGGCCTTTCCGCCCGTCCCGGCAACCCGCAAATTCAGCAGGCGCACCACCTACCTATATGATACGGGCATCAACGCCTGACCATATCTGCGTCAAGAACTCCCAAACGTCAGCAGGTTCTCTACCGGCGGCCAGCTATATCAACGGCACAGCGCCGCCCTCAGACGCATGGCTGGAACGGGCACTGCTGCAAAAGCCATAGCAGCAAGTTTCACCATCTTCATTTCTAGCGCAATGCCAGCACTCACAACAGGGAGGTTAACAATCTCCAACCAACCGGTCATATTATGGTGCGAGCAACCCTTAGAGCAGATCCCGATCCGATAGGATCGGGTGAATCTGCTCTAACTCTATGAATGGCGAGCAACGCCCTGCCATGGCTGACCAAACACTGAACTTCCAGTCGATCACTCCCGCCATTGGCGAGGAAGTCTGCGGCTTTGACATCACCGGCACGACGGATGCCCAAGCCGCGGCGATGCGGGCCAGGCTGGCGGACCGGAAAGTCCTGGTCTTCCGCGGCCAGACCGCTTCCCCGGCCGAGTTCGCGCGCTTTATGCATCATTTCGGTGAGCCGGCGCCGGAGGATTTGCAAGTCGAGGAGGGCAACCCGCCGGAAGTCGGCGCAATCCACATTCGGCCCAGCGAGCGTCAGACCATCAACTTCTGGCACCAGGACCACACTTTCCGCGAAATCCAGACGCCGGTGCTGGCGCTCTATGCGAACATGCTGCCGCCCTGCGGCGGCGACACGCTGTTTACCAACCTGGAAGCCGCCTATGACGCGCTACCGGACGAAACGAAACAGCGCATTGCAGGGCTCCACACCCTCCACAAGGTAACGGTGACCCAAAACACGCGCCGTCGCCAGACGGAGGAGGAGATCGCGGCCTACGAGACCGCGCCCGCGGTCCGTCATCCGCTCGTCGCCCGCAATCCGGAGAATGGCCGTCCCTACCTGCTGGTCAACGTGCCGATCTACTGCCGCAGCATCGCCGAGATGCCAGGGCCGGAGGGCGATGCCCTTTTGGCAGAGCTGTACGCCCATTCGAGCCGTCCGGAGTTCCACTTCCGGCTGACCTGGAAACCCGGCACGTTGATCGTCTGGGATAACGCCCGCACCCTGCACTATCCCGTCGCAGACTACTTTCCGCACGAGCGCCGGCTTTGGCGCGTGGTCATCAAGGGAACGGAACGGCCAGTGGCCGCCTCGAGCATCGTCCGATCAGATTGAATCGCCAAGGCGATCCATTTGTCGGAGTAAGATGCCAGAACAATGAGATTTAGAGCAGATTCACCCGATCCAATCGGATCGGGATCTGCTCTAGCAGCGGCCAGGCGAGGGGAGCCTCAAGAACTGCCAATACTCAGCAAGTTCACCACCGGCTTATACAACTCCTCCAGATAGGCGACCTCGTTCGCCGGCAATTCGATTTTCGTCGCCTCGACCAGCCCCTCCAATTGCTCCACCTTGGAGACGCCGACCACCGGCGCGGTCACCTCCGGCTTGCTCATCAGCCAGGCCACCGCCACCTGGGCCGGTTTGCAGCCGAGGCGCTCGGCCACCTCCACCACGCGGTCGGCGATCTTGAAGTCCATCTCGCCGCGATAGAGGCCGCGCGTCCGCTCCTTGTCCGCGCCCTGGCTGCGGGTGGTGCTGCCGGCATCGAGCGAGCCCTTGTAGGCGCCCGTCAAAATCCCGCGCGCCAGCGGCGACCATGGCGTCAGGCCGACGCCCGTTTGGGCGCAATAGGGGATCATCTCCCGCTCTTCCTCGCGGTAGATCAGGTTGTAGTGGTTCTGCATGGAGATGAACTTGGTCCACCCGTGCCGTTCCGCCGTCATCTGCAACTCGCAGAACTGCCAGGCGAACATGCTGGACGCCCCCAGGTACAGCACCTTGCCGGCCTTCACGATGTCATGCAGCGCCTCCATGCTCTCCTCAATCGGCGGATGAGCAACGCCGGGGAAGCCATGCGGGTGGCGGTGGATCACCAGTTGGTCGATATAGTCCAGACCCATGCGCTGCAGCGAGGCGTCGATGCTCTCCATGATGTGCTTGCGGCTGAGCCCGCCTTTGTTCGGCCCCCGGCCCATCGGCGCCGCCATTTTTGTCGTCACCACGTATTCGTCGCGCCGGCAAAGCTCGCGCAGCAACGCGCCGACCACCTTCTCGCACGAGCCAAGGCCATAGACGTTGGCGCAGTCGAAATAATTGATGCCCAGGTCAAGCGCCTTTCTGAAAATCGGCCGTGACTGGTCGATGTCCAGCGTCCAGTCGCCCTGATGGCCGACCCCTGGCTCGCCGAAGTTCATCGTGCCGAGGCAGAGGCGCGAGACTTGCAGGCCGGAGCGGCCCAATTGGGTGTGTTTCAGCATGAAAGTGTCCTGGCGTGGCGAAAAATGAGGGGGCCAAGCTACTATGGAGGACACTGCCCCGCCAGCTTTTCCGATTGCGCCGGGGCAGAGGCGGGGTAGAGTGTTGCCACAGACATCCAACCCATTCAGGCAGGAATCAAACCATGATCAAGGTATGGGGACGCCGCGACGGCTCCAACGTCATCAAGGCGATGTGGTGCATCGGCGAACTGGGCATCCCCTATCAGCGGATCGACTGGGGCGGCAAGTTCGGCGGCAATAACGACCCGGCCTATCTCGCCAAGAACCCGAATGGCCGCCTGCCGACCATCGAGGAGGAAGACGGCTGGTGCGTCTGGGAATCGGGCGCTGTTATCCGCTATCTCACGGCCAAGCATGACATGGGCGGGCTATATCCATCGGACCCACGAGCCCGCGCCGATGCCGACCGCTGGATGGACTGGAGTTCGCTGAACCTCGCGCCGTTCAACCAGGTCTATCTGGACTATTTTTTCCGCCTGACGCCGGAACAGCGCGATATTGCCAAGCTGAAGGCGGCGATCGAAGCGGCGAAGCCCCGTCTCGATGTCCTGAACAACCACCTGGCCAGCCGCGCCTATGTCGGCGGCGACCGCCTCACCATCGGTGACTTTCCTGCGGGCGCGCTTATCCATCGCTGGATGACCTGGACGCCGAAAGACCTGCGCCCCTCGCACCCGCATGTGGAAGCCTGGTACGCCCGGCTCTGCGAACGGCCGGCCTATCGGGAACATGTGGTGGAGGCGACCAACAAACCGGCCTCTTAACGAGCCGGCCAGGGCGGCGGCCCACAGGCCGCCCCGGCCTCGCCGCCGCCTACCCCACAAACGCCCGCAGCTTTGCCACGATCTGGTCATTGGCGTCGAAACTTCCCTTGGCCCGAGCGGCCTCGCGCACCTGGTAGGAGCGGTCGAAGGGCATACGCACCGGGCTGTCCGGAGCAAGCGGCTTCGCGCCACGCACGGCCTCGGCATAGTCGATGATCCGGCGCTTCGTCGCCTCGCCGTCGCCAAACAGGTCGGTCTTCATCGCGACGATGGTCATGCCGAAGCCGCCCATATCCGCCGTGATGCCGTCGGAGCCCGCCAGGACTCCCAGCAACTGCACCATCAGCCCCAGGCCCGAGCCCTTGTGCCCGCCCCAGGCCGTGAACGCGCCTTTCAGCGCCGCGTTCGGATCGGTGGTCGGCTGGCCGTCCGGCCCGATGGCGCGGCCTTCCGGCAACGTCTGGCCCAGGCGTCGGGCCAACAGCACCTCGGCATGCATAATGTTCGACGTGCCGATATCCCAGATGATCGGGTGCGGCGCCGCTGGAAAGCCAAAGCAGATCGGATTGGTGCCGAACCGCCCTTCCGCCGCGCCATGCGGCGCAACCCAAGGCGCGGCATTCGAGGCGGTCATCGTCACCAGATCGTGCGCCGCAGCCTGCTCGGCGAAATAGGACAGCATGCCGGTGTACCAGGTGTCGACCAGCCCAACGGCTGAAAGGCCATAGGTCTTGGCCTTTTCGATGGCGATGTCGGTAGCGCGCTGGCCGACGATATAGCCGATATGGTCGTGACCATGGACCTTGGCGGAAACCGGGGTCTCGTGCGTGACCTCGATCGGCCTGGTCGGCATGCCGGTCCGGCCGATCCGCTCGGTAATGGCGACAGCCCGCGCCAGTCCGCCATAGCCGAGGCCGCGCAGCTCGCAGTCGATCAGATGATTGACGATGGCCGGAATATCCGCCTCTGCGTGGCCAAGCTTGGCCATGACCTGGGTCAGGAGGGTATGGGCGTCGGCGATGGCGATTTGCATATCATGTCCTCCCGGCATCGGCCGGGCCGTGTCACGGTATCGTTATTGGCGGCGTCGCTCCGGTGAATCCAGGGGACGAGACCAGCCCATTCACGGTAGAGTATCCGCCATCCACAACCGGTAGCGCAAGGAGTCCCATCAATGACAGACCGTCTCAATGCCGGTGATTTCGATCAACGCGTGCTTGACCTCTATGATGGCTACGTGCACGGACAGATGTCGAAACGCGAGTTCCTGGAGCGCACATCGGTGTTTACCGCTGCCGGCGTCTCGGCCGCTGCGCTGTTCCCGAATTATGGGTTTGCAGCGCAGGTGCCTGAGGACGATCCCGCCGTCGCATCGACCTGGATCACGTACGAATCGCCGAACGGCCATGGCGCAATCAAGGGCCTGATGGCCCGGCCGGCCGGAGCCAAGGGCAAGCTTCCAGCCGTGCTGGTGGTGCATGAGAACCGCGGCCTGAACCCCTATATCCAGGATGTGGTGCGGCGGTGCGCCAAAGCTGGGTATCTGGCGCTCGGGCCCGATGGGTTGACGCCGGCCGGCGGCTATCCCGGCAACGACGACGATGGCCGCGAAATGCAAAAAAAGCTGGATCGCAACAAGCTGCTGAACGACTTTTTCGCCGCCTTCGACCATCTGGCGGGCCATGCCGATTGCACCGGCAAAGTCGGCGCTGTCGGCTTTTGCTATGGCGGCGGCGTCTGCAACGCCCTGGCGGTGGAAAAGCCCAACCTCGCAGCGTCCGTGCCATTTTATGGCGCACAAGCGGCGGCGGCAGACGTGCCCCGGATCAAAGCCCCGCTGCTGCTGCACTATGCCGGGCTCGACCAGCGCATCAATGCCGGCTGGCCAGCCTATCAGGAAGCCCTGACCGCAAACGGCAAGGCTTTTGAGGCGCACGTCTATCCGGACGTGAACCATGGCTTCCACAACGACACCACGCCGCGCTACGACGCCGCCGCGGCGGAGCTTGCCTGGCAGCGCACCCTGGCGCATTTCCAGAAATATCTGGCATAGTCGCCAGGCCCCGCCCGGTCTCCTCCATCGAGGGTCCGGGCGGGGGCATCAATGCCGGACAGCCGTCAGTTCATCGTCGCCGGCAACCAGGTAGAGATGCCGGGGAACAGGATCAGGATCGTCAGCACCACGACTTCGATACACACGAAGGGCAGAATGCCGGTGAACAGCTCGCCGGTGCGCACCCGCCCGCCCGCAGCCGAAACGACGGCGAACAGATTGATGCCAACGGGCGGCGTAATGACTGCGATCTCAATCATCTTGGTCAGGACAATGCCGAACCAGATCGGGTCCATGCCAAAGGATTTGATCACCGGATAGACAAAGGGCACGGTCATCACCAGCATCGACAGCGGGTCGATGAACATGCCCATGATGAAATACATCACCACCATGGCCAGGATGAAGGTCGGGCCGGTGAAGCCGGACTCGGTAACCAGGATGGTCAGGTCGGCAACGAAGCCGCTCACCACCAGAAAGCGGCTGAACAGCAGGCCGCCTATGATGATGATGAACAGCACGGCGGTAAGCTCCGCCGTCTGGCGCACGCTCTCCCAGATCTGGCTGGCGCCCAACCTGCGGCGGCCAAGGCCGATCAGCAACGCGCCGACCGCGCCCAAGGCGCCGGCGGCGGTGGGAGGCGTGATGCCGGTGTAGATGCCGCCCAGCACGATCACCACCAACAGCAGCATCGGCCAGATGCCGCGCATGCCGCGGATTTTCTCGGATAATGTCGAGCGGACATCGGTCTGCGGCGCCCATTCGGGCTTGATCTTCAACATCAACGGGATGCAGACGACATAGAAGGTGGCCGTCAGCAGGCCGGGAATAATGCCCGCGATGAAAAGCGCGCCGATGCTCTCGCCAGTCAGAATGCCGAAAATGACGAAGGTCAGCGAAGGCGGGATCAGCGCGGCAAACGTGCCGGCGGCGGCGATACATCCCGCCGAAATGCCCTTGTTGTAGCCCAGCGCCAGCATCTCCGGCAGGGCGATGCGGGTGAACATGGCGGCATTGACGACGGTCGAGCCGCTGATGGCGGCAAAGCCGGCGCTGGCGACGCAGGTGGCGAGATCGAGGCCGCCGCGCACGCCCTCCAGCCAACGATTTACGGCCGTATAAAGCTCGCCGATCATGCCGGCGTTGGAGGCAAGCGCCCCCATCAGCACGAACATCGGGATGACCGCGAACGCATATTCGCTGGCGGTGGCATAGGGCAGGGTCTGGAAAGTGACGAGCACGAAGTCCAGGTCGGTCACCATCGCCATGCCGACCGCGCCCACCAGGGTAATGCAAAAGGCGATCGGCACGCCGAGGCCGGAGAAGAACACCAGGGCCGCGATACCGATAAAGCCCATCCAGATCGGGGGTATGTGCATGGGGCTCAGAGCGCCTCGTCTTCGATAGAATGCGCCTCAAAGGCGTTGGGGTTGCCGGCCAGCAGGTGAACGAATTGGCGCAGGCTCTCCAGCAGGGCGATGACGCAGCCGAACGCCACCGCAATCTTGGACGGCCAAATCGGAAAGCGGGTCAGGCCCCAGCTTCGCTCGTCGCCCAGATAACTCTCCCACGCGGCGATGCCGGTACGCCATGCAATGAAGCCAAAGAACGCAACGGCGGCGACCAAGGCCAACGCCGTGAAAAAGACGTGCAATCCGCCGGTTGCCCGACCGCTAAATATATCGACCGTCACGTGCCCGCGCCGGCGCTGAGCATAGGCCAACCCCATGAAGACGACGACGGCCAGCCCCGCCTGGCTCATCTCCAGCGAACTCGGCACCGGCAGGGCCAACAGTTGGGTACCCAGGCTATCGGCCGTGCCAATGACAGCAAGCGCGCCGATAAATACCGCCGCCAGCGCCAGCGCGGCATTGCCGAGCCAGCGGATCGCAGCGTCGAGGAATTGGAGCAGCGGCATCCGCGTCTTCCCAAGTCGAACAGAGCCTTCAGCCTGAGGCGCGAGCAGCGCCAGCCCAGAGGGCTAGCGCCACCTTCCCACCCTGTGCGGGCGTTTTTGCGGACGCCACCTCAGAGTGAAGGCATTTGACGGATGGATAGTGGAGGGGGAAACGTACTACAGGCCAAGCTTCTTGCGAATCTTGCCGGCATAGTCCTTGGCCTCGGCTTCTTTGCCGATCTTGGCCATTTCCTTGATCCACTCGTCGATCATGTTCGGCACGGTATCCTGAAGCTTTTGCTGCTCCTCGAACTTGATCACCTGCGCGCCGCCTTTGACGCAAATATCCAAGCCTTCGACCTCGACGTCCTTGGTGCGCTGCACACCGAACTCGGTCGCCTCGCGCCCGACTTTGACCATCAGGTCTTGCACATTCTTCGGCCAGCTATCGAACTTCTGCTTGTTCACGGCCAGCCAGAACGCGTTAATACCGCCGAATTTCACGTCGATAACGTATTTGGCGACCTCATGGAGCTTGTAGGAGGCGAACAGCGCATAGGTCAGGTATGAGCAGTCCATCGAGCCGCGCTTCAGCGCCTCGTACATCTCGACCGGCAGCACGTTCACCGGAGTGGCTTTCAATGCAGCGAACATTTTCGGCATATAGTTGCCGAAGGTTCGAATCTTGGTGCCTTCTAGGTCCTTTACCGTGCGGATCGGCTTGGTGCAGATCAGCTTGTAGTTCGGCAGGTACCGGTGCACCAACGGCTTGATGTTGTTGGCTGCGTATTCCGCCAACTGGTTCGGGTCGGTCTCGTCCAACTCCATTGCGGCGCGCATGGTGGCTTCGCCGTCAAAGAAGGTCATCGGCAGCGAGTTGGTCATGGCGCCGAACGGCAACTGGCTGGTGAAATAACCCTGCACGACCGAGCCCATGTCGACCGCGCCCTTGCTGACCAGGTCCAGGATCTCGTTCGATTTGCCGAGCGTGCCGCCGTAGTACATGCGGATCTTGATCTTGCCGCCGGAGCGTTTTTCGATCTGATCGGCGAACCACTGCGCCTGATCCATCATGTAGTTGGAGGTCGGGAAGCCAGAGGCATAGCGGAGGTTCATCTCCGGATAATCTTCGGCTTGTGCGCTGGCGCCTGCCGCCAACAATGCTACAGCAGCCAGGCCGGCGCGTAACAGTTTCATCATGGTCGTGTTCCCTGATTTTATAAATCGTAGCGCTCTGCGACGCTTTGGGAACACTATCTGACGGGTTCAGCCCTGACTAGCGGCTACTTCGCAGCCACCAAATCAAGCGCAGCGCCGCCAACCTCCCAATAGGGGACAGGCTGGTATTTCTCGACAAGAAAATCGACGAACGCGCGCACTTTCGCCGACAGCAGGCGCTTGTGCGGATAAATGGCGTGAATGGCGGTCTCGTCCGCCGTAAGGTCGGCCTCCAGCGTCGGCAAGACCCGTTCCAGCCGACCGGATTGGAGATCGTCGCCAACGAGCCAGATCGGCAGCAACGCAATGCCGACGCTGCCCAACACCGCTGCATGCAAGGCCTCAGCATTATTCGCGGCCAACCGGCCGTTCACCTGCACTTCCTGCTGGTCGCCGGATTCACCACAGCAGATGTGCCAGGTGCCGGTGGTCGATTGCAGCTTATAGACCAGGCATGTGTGTTTGGTCAGTTCATCGGCCCGGGTCAGCCGCCCATGCTTATCCAAATAGTCCGGCGTCGCGCACAGCACCCTGCGGTTCGGCGCCAGGCGTCGGGCAAACAGGCTCGAATCCGACAAGCCGCCAACTCGCACGACCACATCAGCGCCTTCTTCGATCACATCGACGAAATGGTCGGTCAATGTCAGGTCGATATCGATTTCGGGATAGCGCTCCAGGAATTCCGGCAAATGCGGCGCAATATGCAGCCGCCCGAACACCGTTGGGCCGTTGAGCCGCAAAATCCCGCGCGGAGTTGCCTCCAGATGGGTGACTGAACGGTTAGCGTCATCAATATCCGCCAGGATCTGCCGCACCCGTTCATGATACATCCGCCCGGCCTGGGTCAGCGACAGCTTTCGGGTGGACCGGTTCAGCAATCGAGCGCCGAGCGCATCCTCCAGGGATCCCACCTGCCGCGATACGCTGGATGCCGCCAGGCCGAACCGCCTGCCGGCGGCAGAGAACGAACCGGACTCCACCACCTCGGCAAACAATTTCATGCTGTGCAATGTGTCCATGACTGAACCCCTGGCCTTTGCAAATTTCGCAAAGACAATATGGGTTTTCCTGGAATTTGCGCAAGGCTAATCGACCGCAAATTCAGGCGTCGTCGCGGAATGGCCCCGGCAGTGGCGTAACTTCGATGCCCTCGTCGATCAACTCTTTCACTTCGGTAAAATTGGCTTCGCCATAGATGTTGCGATGCTCAACCTCACCATAGTGCATTTTGCGGGCTTCTTCTGGGAAATCCGCGCCGACATTGTCGCTGTTCTGCTCCACATGCCGCCGGAATTCCCGCAACAGCTGCATTTTCTGGGCCATGGACATGACCTGTTGTTCGCTGCTCTCGCTGGCTTGCGACTTGGCGACTTTGGGCGCCATCAGCGCTTTCTGCACCGTCGCAGACGCACATTGCGGACACACAACTTCGCCTCCGGCCAATTGGTCGTCGCAGGTGACACTGTCGCGGAACCACGCTTCAAACGTGTGGTCTTGATTGCAGCGCAAATCGTACTTGATCATTCCCTCGGTCTCACGGCCAACGCCCTGCCTACCCCACCGCGCTTCCTTAGCAATATAGGCGCATTTCTGACAATTCCAAACATTCGCCTAACCATCCTTTCGTCCTATTTATGATTCCCCTTTCATCCGTCCGCCCGCTGCCCTACATCTTGCGCATTGGAACAATCCTAACCGACCGAGGAGTTGAACAATGGCTGCAGTGAACGCTGGCGACAAAGTGCCGAGCACGACGATCCGGATGATGGGTGCCGATGGCCGCCCCGCCGCGACCACGACGGATGAATATTTCGCGGGCAAAAAAGTGGTGCTGTTCGCCGTTCCCGGCGCCTTCACCCCGACCTGCTCCGCCAAGCACCTTCCCGGCTTTGTCGAGAAGGCCGCGGAGATTAAAGCGAAGGGCGTGGACGCCATTGCCTGCATCGCCGTCAACGACGCGTTCGTGATGGGTGCCTGGGGCAAGTCGGCCAACGCCGACGGCAAGGTTGACATGCTGGCCGACGGCAACGGCGACCTGGCCCGCGCCATGGGACTGGAACTGGATGCCACCGGCGGCGGCCTCGGCAAGCGTTGCCAGCGCTTTGCGATGATCGTTGACAATGGCAAGATCACCCATCTGAACGTCGAGGCGCCCGGCGCGTTCGAAGTGTCCAGCGCGGAACACGTTCTGGGCCAGCTCTAAGTCGAGCCTCGACGCCCTGCAGTCCATTGAAGGGCGTTGCCGAGATAAGTCGCCGGATCGGGGTAGATGCCCAGATCCGGCGATTTTGTTTTAGCGAGTCGAACGAATGCGCTGGCTGGGGCTTGCCACGTCGGCATAGCGTCGTCCAAGCTGCGCCCCGCAACGTTTGGAGCCTGAATGATGACTGCCCCTCTCCACTATCAGAGCGCGAGCCAACTGGTGCCGCAGATGGTCCGCGGCACGCTTAAGTCGCGCGACCTGCTGGAACACCTGCTCGCCCGCATCGCCGAACGCAACCCGGCGCTGAACGCGGTGGTCTGGATGGATGTCGAAGGCGCCCGCGCGCAGGCCGATGCTGCCGACGCCGCAGCCGCGCGCGGCCAGATTTGGGGACCACTGCACGGCATTCCGATGACGATCAAGGAGAGCTACCGGGTTGCCGGCTCGCCGACGACATGGGGCAATCCAAATTTCCGCAACAACGTCACCGACGACGACGCCTTGACCGTCGAGCGCCTGAAAAAAGCCGGCGCCATCGTCTTCGGCAAGTCGAACGTGCCCTATATGCTGGCGGACTGGCAGTCGTTCAACGCGATCTACGGCACCACCAACAATCCGTGGGACCTGTCCCGCACGCCCGGCGGCTCGTCCGGCGGTTCCGCGGCCGCGTTGGCGGCGGGCCTCACCATCGTCGAGGCCGGCAGCGATATCGGCGCCTCGATCCGCAACCCGGCGCATTATTGCGGCGTGTTCGGTCACAAGCCGACCTACGGCGTCGTCCCGCTGCTTGGCCAGTCTTTGCCGGATACCTATGCGCAGGGCGACATTTCCGTGGTTGGCCCGTTGACCCGCAGCGCCGCCGACCTGCGCACCATGATGCAGGTGATGGCCGGGCCGGACCCGGTCGACGGCATCGGCTGGAAGCTGGAGCTTCCCGCATCCCGCCATCGTTCGCTCAAGGATTTCCGGGTCGCACTGAAATTCTCCGACCCCAATTGCGCCGTCGATTCTGGCTATGCCGACGCCCTGCAGAACCTCGCTGACCGATTGGCCAAAGCCGGCGCTACCGTGCAGGAAATCGAGCCTGACATCGATACCAGCCGGCATTACGAGCTTTACGTGCTGTTGCTACGCGCCGCTACGTCCGGCCGCGTCACCGATGACGTGATCGAGATGAGCCGGGAGGTGGTTGCGCGCGGTCCAGACGACGGCAGCTATCTCTATCGCATGGCCCGCGGCAACCTGATGGGCCACAGCGAATGGCTGGGCCTGAACAACGAACGCCATGGCATCCGCCTGAAGTTTGCCGAGTTCTTCCAGGACTGGGATATCCTGCTGACCCCCGCGGCAGCCGGCCCTGCCTGGCCCCAGAACGAGGCGGGCCTGCGCCATGACCGCAAAATTGAGATCAACGGCCAGCAGGTCTATGGCACGGATCAGATGTTCTGGGCCGGCTATTCCTGTGGCATCTACCTTCCCTCGACGGTTGGACCCGCCGGCCAGGTCCGCGGCCTGCCTGTCGGCTACCAGGCGATCACCGGACAATATCTCGATTACACCGCGATCGGCTTTGCCGAATTGGTCGAGCGCGATATCATCGGTTTCGCGCCACCCCCCGGCTATTAAAGCCGGATCGTCGAATTGCATGAAGCGGAGGCCTGCCCATGTCCATCACTGTCACGCCTTTCTCCAACGGCATCGGCGCCGACGTCGCCGGTGTGGACCTCGCGAACCTGCTGCCCGGTGAGGTTGACGCTATCCGCAGCGCTTGGATCGCCCATCAGGTGCTGCGCTTCCGCGGCCAGAAACTGAACGACGACGCACTCGCCGATTTTTCTGCGAATTTTGGCGAGTTGGAAGGCGCGCCGATCGGCTTCAAAACCCGGACCTACAAAACCGACCGGCCGGAGGTCACCGTCATTTCCAATATCAAGATCGATGGCGAGGCGATCGGCGGGCTGGGCGACGGCGAGGCCGAATGGCATTCGGACATGACGTATATCGACATGCCGCCGGATGCATCCGCCCTCTATTCCCTGGAAATTCCGGCGAGCGGCGGCGACACCTGGTTCATGAGCATGTACGACGCCTACGACGCCCTGCCGGAGTCGATGAAAGCCAAATTGCAGGGCCTCACCTGCAAGCACGACGCGACCCGGTCCAGCGACGGAAAGTTGCGGTCCGGTTTCCGCGAGACTTACACCCGCGAGGAACTGCCCGGCGCCGTTCACCCGTTGGTGATCCTCCATCCTGACAGCGGCCGCAAGGCGCTCTATTTGGGCCGCCGCCTGAATGCGCACGTCATGGAACTCTCCCCGGCAGAGAGCGATGCGCTGCTGGACCAGCTTTGGGTCCACGTCCGCTCGCACGCAAAGACCTGGAGCCAGCAATGGCGGGTGGGCGACCTGGTGATGTGGGACAACCGCTGCACCATGCACCGCCGCGACAGCTTCGACGCCTCCAGCCGCCGCCTGATGCACCGCACCCAGGTGCGCGGCAGCGCGCCGCCGACAGCAGCCTGATCGGGCACGGCCAGAGACGCGCGCCCTCCGGCGGGGCGCGCTATGGCTTGCCGCACGCGGGCAATGGCAAGGCGATCAGTTTGGCCAGCCGAATATGCATTGTGAAGTCCGGATAGGTGATGTCCGCCTGCGTGATCACGCCGGACGCCAGAACCGTCTCCGAAATCTCAAAGCTCGGCATGGCCTCCGCAGGTTCCTCGAAATAGGCGCTGACAAATTGCCATCCAGCCTTTGGCAACAATGCGCCCTGCTCGCCCAAACCAGCCGGCAGGGCGGCGGTCATCGGCAGAATTCGCACGCTGACGTCCGTCGGATCGCCTTCCGCCTCGCCGCGCAGCAACGAATGCCAATCCTGGGTTTTGCCGGACGCCGCCTTGGCCAACAACCGTCGCATCTGTTGCCAGGGAAAGACGATCCCCGACGGTAGCGATACTTCGATCCGCTCCGGCTCGCTATAGGAGACGTTCAGGCTTCCGTCAGGTTGACGTTTGGCCAGACCACTGACCGAGCCTGTGATTTCGCCATCGGTGCCGCTTTCCATCAGGAAGCGGAATCGCGAAGCATCCGCCGCCTCCCAGCTGGCAATCCGAACTTCGCTGTCGGCGTTTGTGCCGTCGCTATACGACAGCGACAACAAGGAATGCTGCGTGTAAGCGATGCCTTCGCAATCCCGCTGCCATTCCAGCTTCAGCGCGCCCCGACCGCCGGATATTGGACCCAGCCCGCCAGCCCCTTCGATCGCGACGGAATAACCGGCGGCGTGCGGCAGCAGTTTCGGCGGTGACATGGCGGCCGCGGACCCAGCGCAGCTTGCAACAACAATGGCGACGGTCCCCGACCGCAGCAAGCGCGCGGTTACAGAGAGGATCGACCGGACCGCAACATCCACGGAAATTCACCTTTATCGAGCTGTAAAGTTGTAACCAAATCGCGAGCATCCCGCGCCGCAACAGGTCGGGTAATCACCACATAGGTTGCCGCACTGCCCTTAGGCAAGCGGGCGATCTGTACCCCAAGCTCAGAATGTCCCATGCGTGACAATTGTGTCGCAACAGATTGCCGCCGCGACTGTGCATAAGCCAATTGATCGAACGCTCCCGCCACGATTCGATAGCCTGGTGCAGGAGGCGGCAGCGGTACGGCAGCCCGTCGCGGCCTAGGCGATGGCCGTACCACACGGCCAGTCGATGTATTTTTCCGCACCACTGCCGGCGGGGATATAGCGGCCTCCGCCACCACCTTGAACGGTGCGAGATCGGTCCGGTTTACGGGCTGGGCCAACGGCTTGGGCGGTTTGGCCTGCGCGGCCAGCACCGGCTGGGATGGGTTCGACACCACTGCGCGTCTCTCAACCGGGTCGTCAGGATCGCGAAAGGCGTACGTCCGCTCTGCAAAGGCGATGTCGTAGACCAAATCGTTCTTTTTCATCGGTTTGCAAACCGGCTGATCCCGCACGATGCGGAACAGCGCGCAATCCTTCTGCAGCAGGATCGAAATGCCATGATCGGTCACCGACCGTCCCGTCGAAAGAAAGCTAGCGCCATCGGCCGCATAGCTGGCCAGCGTTACGGCGGTCGGCACGCCACAGCCGGTCAGGCCAATGAGCGCCGCAAAAGCGCCCAAGATCGTCCAGACCCGCATCAATAGCTCCACCCTTTGCGCTTCGTTAACCCAATGCAGCGTCTTGAACGCCGCATTGAAGCAAGTTCAGCTTAGGATGGCCACCCCTGCGACGCAGTTAACGCGCCAGGCAGGATTCACTCCGGCGGCAGGTCCAGCTTCAGCCAAAGTTCTTGCAGACGGGCATCATCAACCGGCGCCGGCGCCTGCATCATCAGGTCCTCGGCACGCTGGTTCATCGGGAAAGCGATGACTTCGCGGATGTTTGGCTCATCGGCCAGCAGCATGACGATCCGGTCAATGCCCGGCGCCGAACCGCCGTGCGGCGGCGCGCCCAGCTTCAACGCGCTGATCATGCCGCCAAAGCGGGCATCGACAACTTCATTGCCATAGCCTGCGATCTCGAACGCCTTGTACATGATCTCCGGCCGATGGTTCCGGATCGCGCCGGAGGATAGCTCGACGCCGTTGCAAACGATATCGTACTGAAACGCTTTAATCGTCAGCGGGTCCTGGTTTTCCAGGGCTTCCAGCCCGCCTTGCGGCATCGAGAACGGGTTGTGGCTGAACTCCAGCTTGCCGGTCTTTTCATCGATTTCGTACATCGGAAAATCGACGATCCAGCAGAACCTGAACGCGTTTTCCTCAACCAACCCCAATTGGGTGCCGATTTCCGTCCGCGCAAAGCCGGCCAGCTTCGCGGCTGCCGGCGCCTTGTCGCACGCAAAGAACAGCGCGTCGCCATCGCCGACGCCGGCCAATTCCCGCAACTGCGCGAGGCGCGCATCGTCCATGAACTTGGCGATCGGCCCCTTGGCCGCGCCATCGGCAAATTGGATATAGCCCAAGCCCGGCGCGCCCTGGCCGCGGGCCCAATCGTTCAACTTGTCGAAGAAGCTGCGCGGCCGGGCGGCGGCGCCCGGCGCGGGGATAGCGCGGACAACGGCGCCCTTTTCGATGTTGCGGGCGAATACGCCAAAATCCGAGCCGCGGAACGCCTCGGTCACATCGGCGATTTCGATAGGATTGCGCAGGTCGGGCTTGTCGTTGCCGTATTTCAGCATCGAGTCATCGAACGAGATCCGCGGGAATGCGCCCTCAGTCACGCTGCGGCCATTCGCAAACTCGCGGAACACGCCCGCCAGCACGGGCTCGATCGCCTGGAAAACGTCTTCTTGCGTGACGAAGCTCATCTCGAAATCGAGCTGATAGAACTCGCCCGGCGAGCGGTCGGCCCGGGCGTCCTCGTCGCGGAAGCAGGGAGCGATCTGGAAATAGCGGTCGAAGCCGGCCACCATCAGCAACTGCTTGAACTGCTGCGGCGCCTGCGGCAACGCATAGAACGTGCCGGGATGCAGGCGGGACGGCACCAGGTAATCGCGCGCGCCTTCCGGGCTGGTCGCCGTCAGGATCGGCGTCTGGTATTCGCGAAAGCCCTGTTCGATCATGCGGCGGCGGATCGACGTAATCACGTCCGAACGCAACGTGATATTGCGCTGCATCTTCTCGCGGCGCAGGTCGAGGAAGCGGTACCGCAGCCGGGTTTCCTCGCCATAATCCTCGTCCGAGTTCACTTGCAGGGGCAGAGTATCGGCCGGTCCCTGCACGACGATTTCGCTGATCGCGACCTCGATCCCGCCGGTCGGCAGGTTCGGGTTAACCGCCTCCCCCGCCCGGGCGACACATTGGCCGGTGACAGTCACCACCGTCTCATTCCGCAACCGCTCAACCGCAGCGAACGCATCGCCTTTTGACGTATCGACCACGCATTGCGTCAGGCCGTAATGGTCGCGCAGGTCGATGAACAGCAACCCGCCGTGATCGCGCTTGCGATGCACCCAACCGGACAGGCGCACGGTCTGCCCGACATCGGTCGGACGCAACACGCCGCAGGTGTGGGAGCGATAGGGGTGCAGGGTCGAAGTCATGGGAGCCACTCGAAACGCAAAGGTTATGTCATTGCCGTCTCGGTGCGCCATGACCGCCCGGCTGTCAACGCGACCGGTGCGCGCCATCGCACGTCCCGGACCGTGCCGGGCCGCCGACGAGCCGCTAGCCCTGCGGCTTGGCAGGAATGCCTGGCCAATCTCCTAACCACCCCAGCGCCGACTGTCGCCAAATCTGGCCCTTGGGGACCAGGCGCTGGCGCTCTTCAATCACCCCTGTGCGTAGCATATAGACTTCGCGTGGGTGTTCCGCGCCGGTGGCATAAATTTGCGAGCCGCAGTCGGCGCAAAAGCCCTGCGCCCGCCGCGCGCCGCTGCTGCCGATCTTCACATATTCCTTGGGCGTCCCTTGCAGCAGACGAAAATCTGCGGCGGCGGTCGGCACGTTCACGCGAAAAGCCGTGGACGACAACGCCTGACAATCCGTGCAATGGCACATCATGGTCTTATCGGGATCGACCTCCGCCTCGAACCGAATGGCACCGCAATGGCAACCGCCATGGACTTTCATGATCTTTTCTCCTCCACCGGCGAAAAGCGCCAGCGCCGGTACAGTATGGCGATGCTGCGGGCGCGCGAAAGCCCATTGTTGCAGGATCT
>JAYPXD010000008.1:23406-27394 GCA_038135395.1 Alphaproteobacteria bacterium
GCCGGTACAGTATGGCGATGCTGCGGGCGCGCGAAAGCCCATTGTTGCAGGATCTGCTCTAACTCTATGAATGGCAGGCAACTTCTCCCGATCAGATGACTCCATTTGATCGGGAGAAGTTGCTCTAACGGCAGCCCCATCGCAGCAGGTTTCGGGTAAAATCCAGCCTTCGGACTTTCCCCGTTTCCCTTTCGGCGCTTCGTCCTGTAAGACCAAAGGTCAGCACTTCAACCGGACGACCGCATGCACACCCTGATTTCCGACAACGGCGCGCTCGCCGCTTTCTGTCAGTCCCTGGCGGCAGAGCCCTTTGTCACCGTCGATACCGAGTTTCTGCGTGAAAACACTTATTGGTCGAAGCTCTGCGTCATCCAGATCGGCGGCGCCAATCAGGCGGCCGCTATCGACGCCCTGGCGCCCGGCATCGATCTGCAACCCGTGTTCGACCTGCTGACCAACCCCCAGGTTCTGAAAGTATTCCACGCCGCCCGCCAGGACCTGGAGATTTTTTTCCAGCTGATGAACCAGGTGCCCGCGCCGCTGTTCGACAGCCAGGTTGCGGCCATGGTCTGCGGCTTTGGCGACAGCATCGCCTATGACCGACTGGTGCAGGCGCTGACCGGTAAGGAGGTGGACAAAGCCTCGCGCTTCACCAACTGGGCGGAACGGCCGCTGACCGATGCGCAGATCGAATACGCGCTGGGCGACGTCACCCACCTGCGTCAGGTCTATTTGGGGCTTGCGAAGAAGCTGGAGGAAACAGGGCGCAGCCATTGGCTGGAGGATGAAATGGCGATCCTTTCCGACCCAACCTCCTATCAGACCGACCCGATGCAGGCCTACCTCCGCCTGAAGACGCGCACGGCCAAGCCCAAGTTCCTGGCGGTGCTGCAACAGGTCGCCGCCTGGCGCGAGCGCGAGGCGCAGGCGCGCAACCAGCCGCGCAACTGGGTCATCCGCGACGACACGATCCTGAACATCGCCGCCCAGGCGCCGACCACGCCGCAAGCCCTCGGCCGGGTGCGCGGGCTGGGCAAGGGGCAGGCCGACGGCCGCATCGGCCGGGAACTGCTGGACGCCGTTCAGCTCGGGCTGGACCTGCCGTCAAGCCAGCGGCCCACGCCGCGATCGCCCCAGCCGGAGGGCGCGCGCGCCACGGCCGCTGCCGACCTGCTCAAAGTTCTGCTGAAAGCCTGTTGCGATCACGAGGGCGTTGCCCCCAAGCTGATCGCCAACAGCGCCGACCTGGACCGGCTGTCCGCTGGCGAACGCAAGGGCATCGCTGCGCTGGAGGGATGGCGGCGCGAGGTTTTCGGTCAGCACGCCATCGACCTGATGGAAGGGCGGCTGGCGCTCACCTACCGCAAAGGCGAGATCGCCTGGCTGCACGCTGACGCGACTCAGTCGCCAGCCTGACCTGCCAGAACCCGTTCTTCCCGCAGCGGCAGTTCCGCCAGGATCACGTCCCGCTCCTCGTGCGTGAATCGGGTCCACTTGGCGATTTCCGGCAAGGTGCGATAGCAACCGTCGCAGAACTTGGTCTGCGGGTTGACGCTGCAAATGCGGATGCAGGGGGAATAGATCGGTCTTTGCATGGCATCTCCTCTAGCATGACCGCGCATGCTAAACCAGACGCTACACGAATTCCCACGCCGGAGAACATCCCCATGTCAGACGACAAACCGGTCCAGATGCTTGGCCTCGGTCTTTATTTCGACGACCTGAGCCTGGGCCAGCGCTTCCGCACCGTCGGCCGGTCGATCTTCGAAGCCGACCTGATGACGTTTATCGGCGTTACCGGCATGCAGGAGGTGATGTTCAACAACCTGGAGGACATCGCCGCCGATGCGCCGGGCGGCCGCCGCTTCATCCCCGGCCTGATGGCGCTGGGCATCGCCGAAGGGCTGGTGCTGGGGCCGACGCTGCAAAAGACCGGCCTCGCCTTCCTGAACATGACCATGGATATCAAAGGGCCCGTCCATATCGGCGACACGATCCATGTCGATATGGAGGTGATCGAATTGCGCCGCGCCTCGAAAGGCGCGCGGGGCCTGGTGCGCACCCGCAACCAGATCATCAACCAGCATGGCGATCTTGTCATCGAGTACACGCCGCTGCGCCTGATGAAGGCGCGGGCATAGGCCGGACCGGCATGCGCCGCCCCACCACCATGCGCGGTCTGGAGGATCTGGCCCGCACGCGCCTGTCGCAGCACTTTTTCCTGCGGGATTTCCTGTTCAGCGAGATCGCGGCGATCTATGGCATCCAGAATATTCCGGATGACCCGGCCCTGACCATCGCCGCCGGCACGCGCCTGTGCGAAGACCTGTTGGAGCCGCTCTGGCATACCTTCGGCGGCATCCACCTGCGATCCGGCTTTCGCAGCATGCAGGTCAACGATTTCGGCAATGTCCACGACCTGAACTGCGCCCAGAGCGAAAAAGACTTTGCCGGCCATATCTGGGACCGGCGCGACGCCGCCGGGCGCATGGGCGCGTGCGTCACCGTCGTCGTCCCCTGGTTCCTGGACCAGTACGCGCGCACCGGCGACTGGCGGCCGCTCGCCTGGTGGGTGCACGATCACCTGCCGTATCACCGCATGCTGTTCTTCCCCAAGCTGGCGGCCTTCAACCTCACGTGGCGTGAGGAGCCAGAGCGCCGCATCGACAGCTATGCCGCCCCGCACCGGGGCCTGTTGACCAAGCCGGGCATGGCGAACCATGCCGGCAGCCACAGTGCAGAATATCCGGGCTTCCCAACGCTGCGGCGCGCTTAGCCGCTTGGCCATCCGCACGGCACAGGCCATAATGCGCACATCACAATTCCAAGCCTTCGCACAACGAGGAACGCTCGCATCATGAAAGTCGGTTTTATCGGCCTCGGCACCATGGGTGGCCACTTTGCCACCAACATCCAGAAAGGCGGTCACGAGCTGATCGTTTCCGACCTCTCGCGCCAACACGCGCGCAAGCATCTGGATGCGGGCGCAGCATGGGCGGAAACGCCGGCGGAACTGGCAGCCCAGGTCGACGTCGTCCTGGCTTCGCTGCCCGGCCCGCCGGAGGTGACCAAGGTCGCAGCCGATCCCGAAACCGGCCTCATTGCCGGCATGAAGCCTGGCCAATGCTTCTTCGACCTCGCCACCAACTCCCCCACCGTGGTCCGCCGCCTACATGCGCAGTTCCAAGAAAAAGGCCTGCACTACTTGGACGCCCCGGTTTCCGGCGGCCCGGCGGGCGCCGAATCCGGCAAGCTGGCGGTGTGGGTCGGCGGCGATAAAGCGGTATTCGAGGCAAACAGAGCCGCGCTGGACGCCATGGGCGACCAGGTGCGCTATGTCGGCGAGATCGGCGCCGGCTCCATTGCCAAGCTGGTGCACAACGCCACCGGATACGCCATCCAGACGGCGATGGCGGAGATGTTCTCGGTCGGCGTCAAGGCTGGACTGGATGCGACGGCGTTGTGGGAGGCGGTGCGCCAGGGCGCGCTCGGCCGCTCCCGCCCGTTCGACCGCCTGACCAAGCAGTTCCTGATCGACAAGTACGACCCGCCGGACTTCGCGCTGCGCCTCGCCCACAAGGACGTGACGCTGGCCGCCGAGCTGGGCCGCGACATGGGCGTGCCGATGCGCATCATCAACATGGTGCACGCCGAAATGACCGAGGCGCTGGTCGCCCGCGGCTGGGGCGCGCTGGACAGCCGGTCGCCGATGCTGCTGCAACTGGAGCGCGCCGGCCTGGATAAGCTGGGCGGCGACGCGGCCTACCTGAAGTCGGTGATGGACGCCGACAAGGGCTAGACCGGGCCAGCCATGCCCGTGTTGCCACCCGACGGCGCGAATCCAAAGCTGGAGAAGGCGGACTATGAGTCCCGCCTTCTGCCGGCGCAATACCGGATGCGCGACATCGCCATGGCCTATTACAGTCAGGGCCTGCGCGGCGTCATCGTCATCGAAGGCGGCGACACCGCCGGCAAGGGCGGTGCCATC
>JAYPXD010000008.1:27404-27822 GCA_038135395.1 Alphaproteobacteria bacterium
GAGCTGGCCCCCCGTTTCTATCGTGTCTGGCCGATCGGCCCGCCGACTCCGACAGAGCGCCAGCAGCATTACCTGCAACGCTTCTGGCGGCGCCTGCCCAGCGCCGGGCAAATCGCGGTGTTTGACCGCTCCTGGTATGGCCGGGTTCTGGTGGAGCGGGTTAAAGGCCTGATCCCCGCGGGCCGTTGGCGCGCCGCCTATGGCGAGATCAACGCGTTTGAACAGGCGCTGGTGGCGGAGGGTATTCGCGTCATCAAATTCTACTTGCACGTATCCCGCGACGAACAACAAGCCCGGCTGGTCGAGCGGGCCCGCGACCGGTTCAAATGGTGGAAGATTTCCGAGGCGGATATTCGGGCGCACCTTGCCTACGACACCTACCGCGCCGCGGCTGAAGAGATGATCGACAACACCTCTA
>JAYPXD010000009.1:0-5631 GCA_038135395.1 Alphaproteobacteria bacterium
CAAATTGATCGCCTTGGCGATCCTATCGGATCGGGCGATGCTTCAGTGCTGGATCAGGGTCGGGATTTTGGTGGCGGTGCAGACTTTCTGCGTGGCGCGGCCCATGCCGGTCATGCTGGACCACATGTTCTCGCCATACGCGCCCATGACCAGCAGGTCGGCCTGGCGCTCGTTGGCCGCGGCCAGGATGGCGCGGCCGCGCGCCGTCAGCCGGTCGCCGTGGAACGACGCCACCTTCGGCCGGGCGCCATAGCCGGAGAGGTATTCCAGCAGGTTCGCCGGGTCGGACGCGGCGTTGTCGGCGTTGGTCAGCACCGTCACCCGCTCCGCCAGCGCGATCAGCGGCATCGCCGCATGAACCGCCTTGGCCGACTGCACCGTCGCGTTCCAGACCACCGCCACCGAAGCGCCGATGGTCGCGGGCGGCGCCGGCGGACAGACCAGCACCGGGGCCGGGGTATCGAACAGCGCTGTGTTCAGCGCCAGCACATCCGGCCCGGCATCGCCATGCACCCGCTCCAGGATGTTGATGTCGGTCAGCAGGCCAAAGTCGCGGATGGCGTCCTCCGGCTTGGCGCTCACCTGCAGGAAGCGCGCGAACGGCCGGTCGCCGCACACCGCGTCGAACGCCTGCCGGGCCATCGCCGCGCCGGCCTCGGTCGCTGTAGCGATCGCCACGGCCTCATGCGCCACATAGGTCCGCGGCCCGGAGGCGTAGATGACGTTCAGGCGGCCGCCCAGCCGCTCGCAGAACATGGCGGCGACGGTCAGCGAATCGCGGTCGTTGCTGCTGCCATCCAGGTAAACCGACATGACTTTCATCAGGATGCTCCCAAGCGGAAAGCGGGAAAGCGGAAAGGAGAAACCATGCGCCAGCGGCGGCCGTCCGGCAAGCCGGAAGCCCGCCTCAGAACATCCGCTCTTCCGGGCCGATCAAGTGCCAAGGCGTCTCGCCCCGCATGGCGCGGGCGCAATTCTCCACCGCCCGCTGCACCGCAACGCCGCGCCAGACGCCGACCGAGGCCGAATTGTGCGGCGAGCCGATCACGTTCGGCAGGTCCAGGAACGGATGCCCCATCTCGAACCTGCCATGGCGCACCGGCTCCACCCACCAGGCATCAAGGCAGGCGGTAAAGCCGGGATGGGCCAGCAGGTGGGCATAGAGCGCCGCCTCGTCGATGATCTCGCCGCGGGCCAGGTTGACCAGGACGGCGTCGGGCTTCATCAGCGCCAGCTTGGCGGCGGAGAGCAGCCGCTCGGTCGTCTGGCTGAGCGGCAGGGACAGCACCAGCACGTCGCTGGCCGCCAGCAATTCGTCCAGCCGGTCGGGCGTGCCGATCCAGTCGACCAGCTCATCGGTCTGGCCAGTGCGTTTGATCGCATGGATTTTCATCCCCAGCCCGCGGAACAGCCGGCCACAGGCAATGCCGATGCCGCCAAACCCCAGGATTCCGGCAACGCCGCCCGCCAGCATCTTGTTGCGGACAAACTGGTTGAACTCGCCGGTCTTCAGCTTGTCGTGCTCAACGAACAGGCGCTTGGCGGCGGCCAGAGCCATGGCGACGCCATGCTCGGCCATCGGCTCGGCGAACGCGCCGCCATTGCCGGCGATGGGCAGGCTTTCGGGCAGGTGTCGCAGAGGCAAATAGTCGACGCCGGCGGAATGGAATTGCAGCAGGCGGCAGTTCGCGGCCAGCAGGTCGCCGGCATCGTCCGGCAACTGGTTCATGTGCTGCGCAAACACCGCCGTTGCAGAGCGCAGCGCCTGCCGCTGGCCCGCCGGGTCCAGGTCCTGGAGATAGACCACCCGCCCGGCATCGCCCAAGGTCAGCTCGATCAGCGCGCGGCGCTTTTCGTCAGCGTCGAAGGGAATGGCGAGAATCGGCAGCGAATCGGCTTGATCGGTCACAGGACTATCCGGCAGCAAGGGATGGGACGGCCGCTTCGGGCCGGGGGAAAGGTCTCCCCTAGATAACGCGCTTGAGCCCGCGGGGCTATCTGCGGCATGGTATTGCGGCGCAACATATCGCCAAGCGGAAGGACACACGCGCCATGCGCAATGACGAAACCGCCATTGACGCCGCCATGGGCACCGAAGAATTGCCCGGCCGCGACGTGCTGGACAAGGCGACGCTGCAGGCCTTGAGCGAGCGCAGCGACGGCCCGGGGCTGCGGCGCCTGGCGGGACACCTGGCCTGGATCGCAGCGACCGGATGGGTGCTGCACATGGCCTATGCCGCCGGCGGCCTATGGTGCGCGCCGGCCCTGGTTTTGCATGGCTTTGCCCTGGTCAGCCTGTTCGCCCCGACGCACGAGGCCGGCCATGCAACCGCGTTCAAAACGCCGTGGCTGGGCAAGGCGGTGGCGTGGTGCTGCGGCGTGATCACGCTCAACAACGCCGATTTCTACCGGCGCTTCCACCACTGGCACCACCGCTACACCCAGGTCGCCGGCCAGGACCCTGAACTGGCGCGGGCGAAGCCGCACAACTGGCCGACCTATCTCTATCGCCTTGCCGGCCTGTATTACTATAAGGACCGCCTGAGCGAGAGCTTGCGGGTAGCGCTGTCCAGGTTCGACCACCCCTATATCCCTGACCGGGCCAAACCTCGGCTGGCCTGGTCGGCCCGGGCGCAGTTCGCGGTCTATGGTGCCGTGTTCTTGCTGGCGGTTATCGAGGGCACCTGGGCGCCGCTGACCTATTGGCTGCTGCCGATGATCTGCGGGCAGCCGATTTTGCGCGCCATTCTGCTGGCCGAGCACACCGGCTGCAGCGAGGACCGCAACGGCCTGACCAATACGCGCACCACCCTGGCCAGCTGGCCCGTGCGCTTTCTGATGTGGAACATGCCCTTTCACGCCGAGCATCATCTCTATCCCGCCGTGCCATTCCATCGCCTGCCCGACCTGCATCGGCTGGTGGCGGAGCGTGTGCGCCATGTGACCCCCAGCTATCCGGTGGCTCAGAAGGAGATTGTCGCGACGTTCGCGCCGGCGCCGGTCTCCAAGACGATCTAACCCAAACAGTTCAACCCCGGCCGAGCCATCTGACCAGACCGGGGTTAATTGTTGCTGAGCGCAGGCAAGCGCCCGCGCGGGCCGCCACCTATTCGTCCCAGACTTTCTCGGTCAGCGGCAGGCCCTGGATGATTTCCAGGCCCAGCGGATCGCTTGGCTGAATGCCTTCCTGTCCCAACAGGCTCTGAACCTGCCGCACGTGCTGCGTCGAGTGCCACACCGTGCGCTCGAACATCTCGTGCAGGGTCGTCATGCCGAAATAGGCTTTATAGGGCACGGCGTAGTTCAGGCCGGAGCCCGTATCGCGCCACCATGCCGAAAAGCGCCGGTGCACGGCATCGCCGAAGTCAGCCACCGCCGCGCTGGTCGTCATGTCCGCCGGTGGGGCAACCACCAGGTTCTCATAAACCAGCGGTCGGTTTTCCTGCAACGAGTCCAGGAATTCCGTCGGAATTTGGAACATGTGATGCATCAGCACCCGCCACGACCGTGGGCGGTTCGGCAACACTTTCTCCAGCGAGGCGTCCGGCATTTGCCGCACGGATGCGGTCGCCGCCGTCAGCACGCGCTCATAGCGCTCCGCCAACTGAGCGGGGGTCAGGGCCGGGCCTGTGTCCTCGTTCAATTGCAAAAATTCGACAACGTCCTTGATCACTTGCGCGAACACGAACTTGCCACCGCGTGCGACCACAGGAACTGAGCGTGCACCGACCGCACGCAGTTTCTCGAGGCCGCCATCCTCCAACACATTCACTGATTCAAAGGCGATCCCACGGATCGTCAAAAATTCCTTCACACGAAGGCAGGATGTTCAATGCGGCTGCCAAAAGACCTGGATAGTTTCACTCATCGATATGCTCCTATGATAAAGGCTTAATACAGTAGACTTCGTCGCGCTGCCGCACAATTCCCTTTACAGTATGGGTCAATCTGCGCTGAAACGGCGTCACGAAACAGTCACAACGCGAGGAAAACCTATGCGCGAAGCCGTCATCGTCTCCACCGCCCGCACGCCAATTGGCAAAGCGTACCGTGGCGCCTTCAACAACCTGGATGCCCCGACCATGGGCGGCTATGCGATACGCGCCGCGGTTGAGCGTGCTGGCCTGGACCCGGCGGAAATTGACGATTGTATCCTGGGCGCTGCGTTACAGCAGGGCTCCACGGGCTTCAATATCGGTCGACAGGCAGCATTGGCCGGCGGCTTGCCAACCAGCGTTTCGGGTATGAGCATCGATCGGCAATGTTCCAGCGGTATGATGGCGATTGCGACGGCGGCCAAGCAGGTGATCGATGACTACATGGGCCCGATCGTGGCCGGCGGGTTGGAGCAGATCAGCCTGGTGCAGAACGATCACGCCAACAAGTTCCGCGCCGCCGATCCTGGCCTGGCGGAGGCGCACCCGCATCTGCACATGCCGATGATCGACACGGCCGAGACTGTCGCAAAACGGTATGGCGTCAGCCGCGATGTGCAGGATGCATATGGACTTCAATCGCAGATGCGCACCGCGGCTGCACAACAGGCCGGACGCTTTGACGACGAAATCATCCCGATCACCGCGGATAAAATCGTTGTGAACCGCGACACCGGCGAACAATCGATCCAAAGCGTGACCCTGGCGCGTGACGAGGGCAACCGTCCGGATACCAACCTGGAAGGGCTTTCCACGCTGAAGCCGGTGCGAGATGGCGGTGTCATTACTGCCGGCAACGCCTCCCAGCTTTCGGACGGCGCCAGCGCCTGCGTCGTTATGGAAGCCGCCGAAGCGTCAAGACGCGGCCTCAATCCGCTGGGCATTTACCGCGGCATGGCTGTGGCCGGATGCGAACCCGACGAGATGGGCATCGGTCCGGTGTTCGCCGTGCCGAAACTGCTGGAGCGGCACGGCCTGAAGATCGACGATATCGGCCTGTGGGAGCTGAATGAGGCGTTTGCGGTGCAGGTGCTCTATTGCCGTGACCGGCTGGGCATTGACAATGACCGCCTGAACGTTAACGGCGGCGCCATCTCCATCGGCCATCCTTATGGCATGAGCGGCGCCCGCATGGTCGGTCACGCGTTGATCGAAGGCAAACGCCGCGGCGTCAAGCACGTCATCGTCACCATGTGCATTGGCGGCGGCATGGGCGCCGCGGGCCTCTTTGAGGTTGCATAAACAGCTATCGGATCGGTTGGTTGGCTGAAACTGGAGCATTCCGGCGCCAACCTTCCGGTTCGTCTGTCATTTAGATATTTTTTTAAGGGTTAACCGCCAAATTCCGGGTTCTTCTTCCCTAAGTCCGACAATTTCTTGTCCGATTTCCTTGAGCGCCCGGGGCACGTTCTGCACCGGTTCGCCTTCTCGCAAACGAACATCTGCGGTTTGACCAATCTCCATCCGCTCCACCAGAAGTTTGGTCTTAACGAATGTCATCGGGCACTTTTTGTCAGTGATGTCGATAAAGTAGTCAGCCAACTTGCTTCTCACTTTCAAAAAAATATAACAGATTTGTGCATAAGATTATTGCATGGGCGATGAATCAGGACTAGTTAGAGGTCCGCATCCAAAAACATCTTACCAAAACCTGGAGCAAACATTTCATGTCCGAAAACGAGAAACAGTCTACAAG